>JALHRK010000131.1 GCA_022841505.1 Saprospiraceae bacterium
TCCTGAACCTGCCAGAGCGACATGATGAGATTTTTGGCTCCCGCAATTTTAAAGGCGCGTTGCAGGCCGTACACCCCTTCGTTGCCCTCGATTTGCCCCAGTCCGGTTTCGCAGGCAGAGAGCACCACGAGTTCGGTATTGCGCAAATCTAACTGGCTGATTTCGTAGGCGGTCAACACCCCGTCTTCCCGGTTGCCGAGGGGTTTGCCGGTTTTCCAGGCGTGGTTGGCGCCGGCAAGGATGAGGCCGGAGCGGATCATGGGATGGTCCGAAATTTTAAAGACAAGTTCCGCACCGTCTACCGTCCTCCGTCTATCATCTACCGTCTTTGGATCCGGAAAAAAGTAACCGTGCGTGGAAACGTGTAAAATGCGAGGCGAGGACTCGCCCTGACCAATTTTTTTGAACGACTCTTCGCTCGCCTGCCCACCTTTGCGCACTTCCGCCGAATAACCTGCTTTGGTCAAAACCGACTTGATGTTGTCCGCTTCTTTTTCTGACCCTTTCAGGTAGTCCCAGCCCGATTCGTAGACCGGGAAGCTCCTAAGGGTGGAATCCACCGTGCTGAAATCAAGGCTGCCCCGGTTGCCGTTTGGCGTTCCCGTTGGTGTTGTATTTGATTTATTGTCGGTTTCAAATTGTATGCCGCCATAAACGAGCGCGGTAGAAGAAAGGCTTCCTTCAGGTTGGTGATCAACCACAAGTTGGCGGGTGCTGCCCAGGGTAACGACATCGTAGCGATCGGCAAGCGTAGTTTGCCCCCCTGCAGGCAACGCTGCGAGGTTCAGCCGGTGCAACAGGCCGCCCGGCGACTGGTAAATCGTACGAACACCCTGGAGGTGTGGTTCCACCGGCGACCAAATCAGGTCGTACAGCGCGCTGTTGCCGTACAATTCGTTGACCTGGTCGCTGTTGAGCTTGTCGCCGCCTTTTGGTAGAAAAGATTTGAGTTGTTTTTCTTCAAATAAGGGGATAAACAGCGGTTGCTCCATACCGGGTTTCAGCAACAAGGCTGCATACAGAACACTGTCCGTTGCGTCGGGGGTGTAGTAATTAAAATGGATGAATTCGAGGGCCGCTTCATCGGGTTGAAGGGCAGCCTGAACTTCGGGCCAGGTAACCTGGCGGTTGGATTCACCAAAACCGGCGACGGTGCGGGTAAGTTCTTTTTCGAGGGTGTTGGCGGTTTCTTCGAGATTAGTGACATTCTTGCGTTCGGCTAGAGGTTTGGAGTATTCAGCCGACAATTTGCGATAATAAGAAGTAAGGGAATTGTATTGCCCCACTAGGGCAGGATTAGCAGATGCAAATTGTCGCATTTTCAAGGAAGCATTTTGAGCAAAGCCTTTATAGAAAAGAATATTATCAAAACAAGTCCCCGTTGTTAAGAAAGCGTCGTTTAAATTAAACCAGGCAAAAGAAAAGAAGCTATGAGAAGCCTGATTAAATAATTTTAAATACGCAGATAATTCTACTTCTGAGAGATGGCGACTCGCCCGAATAATTGAAGCTTGTTCCAGGCCAGCTTTTTCTGTCAGCAAAGGCAAAGCTTCTTTATTCCTTCCCGTTTTAAGGTATAGGTTTGCCAAATCATCAAGGGTAATTGAATAATCAGGATGATCATTTCCCAATATTTTTGCTTTGAGGTCTTTTAAACTTGAATGGAGTGCTTCCGCTTTTTCATACTGCCCCATTTCAAGATATAGATTTGCAAGATTGCCCAATGTCCACATAAAGAAAGCATGCTCTTTCCCAACTGTTGCTTCCCATATTTCAAGGGCCTCTGAATAGTATTGTTCTGCTTTACTTAAGCGACCCGTTTTTGCATAAACCTGGCCCAAAAAGTGAAGATTGGTTGCATAGTTTATGTGTTTTTCCCCCAATACTTTTTTTATAATCTGATTAGCTTCTGTAAGTATATTTTCAGTTCTGTCATACTGGCCTAAAACATAATAAAGTCTGCTTTGCAGGTCTAAGATATAAATATAGAAAGGGTTTTCTTTTCCTACAGTTTTCTCAATAATGTCCGAACATTCCTGGGCATAAGTTTCAACCTTTTCGTGTTGCCCCATTTGGCCATACAACCTGGCCAGGTTTACCAGGCTGCCAGCATAATCAAGGCTGTTTTTTCCTAATGTTTTTTTTCGTAGGTTCATAGCTTCCAGATGAAGTTCTTCAGCTCTTTCATATTGCGCCATAAGGACGTAAAGGTTTGCCAGATTATTAATACTCCACAGGTAATTTGGATTTTCTTTTCCAATAGTTTTTACAAAAATTGATATTGCTTCCTTGAAAAATAGTTCAGACTGCTCATACTGCCCTGTTTCCTGATAAATGGTGGCAATTACTTGGAGGTTTTCCGCATATTGAGGGCTATTCTTACCAAAGATTTTTTCCCGAATATTTTTTGATTGAAAGGAAAAATCAAGGGCTTTTTCATATTGACTCAATGCGCGGTACACGGCTCCTAACTGATGTTTGCTAACCGCAGTTAAAGGGTTTTCATTGCCCAAAATGCGTTCATTTATTTCATTGGCTTCCACTAAAAAAGGTTCCGCTTCCGAAAATCTGGTTTGTGCACCAAAGACGATCCCTCGCCGAAGACGGCACTTTGCATAACTTGCGTTCTCCTTCCCGATTGTTCTTAATAAAATATTTTCAGCAGTATCTAACGTACGGAAAGCTTCTTCAAACTTTTGTACATCTATCAACTTCCTTGCTTCTTGTTCTAAACTATCCACCTCCCGCACCACAGCAGCCGTATCTACCACCTGTCCAAAACCGGAAAAAACATAGAAAAGCAATGAAACCACGCAAAGGGTCTTTTTCATAGTGTTCGCATTTTGGTTGTTATAGAACTATTTCAAACTGTCCAGTAAGCGCAAAGCATCTGCCTGCCGGGGCGAATTCGGGTCAGCGGCGATGGACTGAAACAACGCACGGGACTGCTGCTCCTGCCCGCTTTCGAGACGCGCCAGTGCCAGATACCATGGCGCCTGGACAACAAACCTGGAGCGGTCGTTGCGGATGATGTTTTCCAGCAGGGAAACCGCTTCGCCAGCGTTTCCGGTGGCCAGTAAACAGTTGGCTTTGAGAAACAACAGGTTGTCGTTGTTTTGCGCGGTAGCGCCCATTATTTCAAAAGCATCAAGCGCTGCCCGGTAGTCGCCAACCCAGTACCGTTGCTGAAAAACCTCGGAAGGCGACGGTTCTGCATCGCCGCGTACGGAAGGCTCCAGCGTATCGTCTTTATAAGGATGAAACCAGGAGGCGAAAATCTTCGGCGCTGCCCGGGCTTCCCGTTGTGGCGGCGCTTGTGGTTGTTCGTTTTTTACCGGAGGAATGACGGATGGCGTAGTTTCAACCGGCAGAGTTGGGGAAGTGGGTGGAACCGGGGTTTGCTGGATGTGTGGTTCTACTGTAGGAGTAGGCATTGCCCACCAGATGGCGCCTGCACAAAGCAGCATTGCCGGTAAGGCCCAAAGCCACCACAGGTTTTTTCGCCGGTTTGGTTGCGCGTCCAATTCCCGTCCTTTTGCGGTCAGGCGGGCACGTAGCATCGCCTCCCCTTCCATCCGGATGGCCTCCACTGCATCGCTATGGAGTTGCACCGCCTCCCGGAATCCGCCATCCGTTGCCAAACGGCGCTGGAAGTTGGCCTGCTCCTGCCCATTCAGGTTGTTGCGGAAATGCCCTTCGATGAGTTCAAGGTCTTTTTCTTCCATATTCGGTGCTCAGGCTTTTGCGATGCTGGCCGTTTTGATCAGTTCTTTTAATCGTTTAAGGCAACGGGACAAGGTGGCGCTGGTAGAATTGGCGTTGCTGAGTTCAAAATCCTCCTGGATTTCTTCGATGCTTTTTTCCTGGTAATAGCGCTGCACCAGCATGTCCCGGCATTGGGAAGACATGGTTTTCATGGCAGATTGCAGGGATTCTTTTTTTTCTGTTGAGGCTTGTGTTTCCTGAACTTCGGGCCAGAAAATACCTTTTTGAATCGTCTCGTCAATGCGGTCTTTCCAGAGAATGCGCTTAATTTTCCGGTTGTTGTTCATCAGTCGTTTATGCCCTACGGAAAACAACCAGGTACGGGCATCATACCGAAGTGCGGTGATCTTTCCGGACATCACCTGCGTATACAAAGCGATCACCGCTTCCTGCCAGGCATCCTCAAAATCCTGGCGATTGGCATCAAACCGTTTGCCGGCCCACTTGAAAAATGCTTCTCTGTGATGCGCGTAAAGCTCGTCTACGGCATCCAGTTTTCCTGCGTGGAGGGCTCCGATAATGTCCTTTTTGGGTGTCAAATGAGGTGGCTTTAGTTTGTTTTTCCGGGTTAAAGTACAAAAAATCTTGATTTCAGCCTTCATTTTGGTTTTTCTAAAAAAAAACCACTTACCTACCCAAAAATTCCCTAAACTTGGGCTATTAAAAAACGCAGCTACAACCAGCCATGAGCACTGCCCTGATTCTTGTCAATACGCTTGACCAATACGTGCCTTCCACCTCGAAACCGTGGAATGCCGCGCGTGTGCAGCACCTCTACCAAAGCTTAGGTTTTGGCGCTTCCCCGATCCAAATCCAGCAGGGTTTAGCCATGCAACCCGCCGAGCTTGTGGACCTGTTGATTGACAACATTTTAAACCTGCCCGAACCGGAAGTCCCTTACTGGGGCAACTGGTTAGACGATGATTATCCGGACGACAACCCGGATTTGTACTTCCAGGTAAAGCGCGAATTCAACAGCCGCTGGCAGCGCGAAATGGCAACCGAAGGCATGCGCGCAAAACTGGCGCTTTTTTGGCACAACCACTTTGTGGCGGAAGAAGAGGTCTATTACTACAATTCCTTTATGTGGTCGTACTACGACCTCATCCATCGGCATGTGCTGGGTAATTTCCGGGACTTCGTGGAGTCCATGGGCAAAAATCCGGCGATGCTCATTTACCTGAACGGCGCTATCAATGTGGCAGGACAACCCAATGAAAATTACGCCCGCGAGTTGATGGAGTTGTTCACAATGGGCGAAAGCAACGGCTATACGCAAAACGATATCGTGGAAGTCGCCCGCGCCCTCACCGGCTGGCGGGTCTACTACAATGGCAACAATACCGCCTATTTTAATCCAGACCTGCATGACGATGGCGACAAAACCATTTTCGGATTGACGGGCACCTGGAGTTATGGCCACGTACACGACCTGATTTTTAACCTGCGCAAAGACCAGGTTTCACAATACATCAGCACCAAAATTTACCGCCACTTTGTCTATGACAAACCAGATGAACTGATCATCAGCGGCCTGGCGCAAACATTCAAAGACAACAATTGGGAACTGGCCCCGGTCTTCCGCCAACTGTTCAAAAGCGAGCATTTTTTTGAAGACCGCTTTATGAATGCCCGCATCAAAAGTCCGGCAGAATGCCTGCTGGGACTCTTCCCGATGTGCGGCATGTCCTACCCGGATGATTTTACGGAAGAGGCGATGAACTACACCGGGTATGCTTCCTTTGAACTGGGACAAGACGTTTTTAACCCGGTGGATGTTGCCGGCTGGCCGGGTCATCACACCTGGTTGAATGAAAATACCCTAACCTCCCGCTGGAATTTCCTCGGGGGTATCCTTTACTACTATTTCGGCAACTCAGACAATGCGCGCGCCAAATTGCAGCAATTGGCCATTGCCCTGACTTCGACCGACGAAACGGATCCGGAGGTGGTCACAAAGGCTATTGTCAGCCATTTCCTGAAACGGGAACTGGAGCCGAGGTTGATGGAAACAGCCTTGCAATACTTTAAAGGAGAAATCCCCGAGAACTACTTTGAACAGGGCATCTGGAACTTGTACTACAACGAAGTACCCGACCAGGTGATTAATTTGCTGTATTATATTTCTAAGTTGCCTGAGTGGCAGGTAGCGTGAGGCTAAAATTTAAAACACATGTGCGATAAATATTCCGGCATTCATAAAGCAGCGCAGCAGCACTTGAAAAAGCGGCTCGGCGCTACCCTCGAACATTTGGCCGAGCACGAGCGCGAGCACCGCAACTGGAGCCGCCGCGACTTTGTGCAAATGACCGGTCTGGCCTCTCTGGGCGCGGCGTTGTCGCTGGGCGCGTCTAAAGTATCCACGTTTGCCCCGAATGCCCTGCTCAACGGGTTGAGCGCGGCGGAATGCGGCGACCGCGTGCTGGTACTCATCCGGCTGAAAGGCGGCAACGACGGCCTCAACATGGTCATCCAGCGCAACAACGACGAATACTACAACATCCGGCCAAATATCGCGGTGCCTGAATCCGGTCTTTGGGGACTCAGCCCTGACATCGGGATGCCCAACGAAATGGTGGCCCTGCAAAACATGTGGGAGGACGGCAAAATGCGCGTCATCCACAACGTGGGCTACCCGGATGCCAATTATTCGCATTTCCGTTCTTCCGACATCTGGGCTTCGGCTTCCGATTCGGATGAAATTGTCGGCACGGGCTGGATTGGCCGTTGGTTGGACAATGAGTACATGGCGTTCGGTTCCGCGCCGCCTACCATCCCGCCTGCGCTCGAAATCGGAATTCAAACGAACATGATTTTCCGCTCGTTCGGCGGCAGCATGGCCCTCGCCATCAGCAACCCGCAGGAATTTTACCAATTGGCGCAAACCGGAGAATTGTACGATACCTCTCAATTGGGCAACGACCCCAACCAGCAGGAATTGTCTTTTGTGCGCGGCATCGCCAACAGCGCGTTCCGCTACGCCGAAACCATCCGGGCGGCCTACAACGGCGGCATCAACGAAGCGAACTATCCCGATAATTCCCTTGCCGAGCGCCTGTCCATCGTGGGGCGGCTCATCAAAGGCCGGTTGGGTTCCAAAATATATATGGTCAGCATTGATGGGTTCGACACCCATGCCGAACAGCTCAACTCCCACCCCATCCTGCTGAACCGCATCGCCGAATCAGTGGCGGCCTTTTTCCAGGATCTTGGCGAGCAGGGTCAAAACGTGCTGGCGATGACGTTTTCGGAGTTTGGGCGCACCATTTTTGAAAACGGCTCGCTCGGTACCGACCACGGCACGGGTTCGCCGATGCTGGTCTTCAGCGGCGGCCTCGAAGGCAACGGCTTCCATGGCACGCCCCCCGACCTGATCAACGTGGATCAATACGGCGACCCCGTTTACTCCGTGGATTTCCGGACGGCCTACGCTACTGTGCTGCAAAACTGGCTCTGCGTGCACCCCGAAATAGTGGACAATGTACTCGGCCAGCCTTTTAACCGCATAGATACCCTGCTGCCGCCGTCTTCACCATCCACGGGCAACGAAAACCGCGCTACCCTGCTGGGCCACAACCCCGACCCCGCTCAGGCCGGGCGCATCCAGATCAAATACGCCGTGAAAGTGCGCGGCGCTGTGCGCATCCAAATCCTCAACTCGGCCGGACAGCCGTTGCGCACGCTGGTGAACGAATTCCACGAGCGGGGCAGCTATACGTACGGATTCAATCCGGCGCAGTTTTTCTTAGGCCCTGGCGAGTATATTTATCGGTTAGAAGCGGGGGGTAAGGCGAGCTCGAAGGTGATGAAGGTGTTTTAGGGAGACACGGCTTTCCGCAAACCCTGGCGGGCAACTACGGACGGGGATTACATCAGCTGCAACATCGTTTTTTTCCGCAGGCCGCCTTTTTCTGTAAGAGAATACCCGGAAGATGAGCAAGGTGATATTTGAAGAATTGCTATTCAGGCTTTCGCTTGATTGATGCCTGGTTTGAAGAAGAACAAAGAATTGTATTTGTGGAATTGTACCACAAAAACGATAAAGACAATGAGGATAGGGAAAGGATTTTGAGGTATTTTGAATGAGGGAAGTGTGGCTCTTGCCCTGGTCCGCTGAATCGGAGTTCAGCGGTACAACACCATGGACCGCCGGAAACTCAGAACCAATCGCTACTACTGTGATGCTACCCCCTCTTAGCTCAAAGGAAAAACCGAAAAAGCTAACCAAGCAAACTACGGGACGAACACGACGCGGAAGCCAAGGAAGTCGCCGCGATAGCCGGGGGTGCCGCTGCGGCGATAAGCCACGCGACAGGACCTGGCATTGCTGTACCAACTGCCGCCACGACCAACACGGCCCGAGCCGCTAACCGTTTCCCAGGCACTACCATCATCTGGCGCACCTTCGTAGTTGCTATGCCACTCATCCTGACACCATTCCCATACGTTTCCGCTCATATCATATAATCCCAATTGGTTCGGGGCTAACTCACCAACAGGATGCGTTTTGTTTTTACTGTTTTTATTGAACCAGGCATATTTTTCTAATTCGCTTTCCGAATTAGTTCCGGCCCACTTTGTTCGGTTGTTGCTGCCGCCCCCTGCCGCGTATTCCCATTGCGCTTCGCTTGGCAGACGGTAGTTTTTACCCGTTTGTTCAGACAGCCAGGCACAGTAGGCAACCGCATCATTCCAACTGACGTGGATCACCGGATGATTGTAGTCGTTACGTGGACGGGGGCTGCCATCTACCTCACATTTCCAATTGACCCCACTTTTTTTCTTCCATTCTTTTCCATCCCAAATATAACTTCCGCCATCTTTATCCGCATCCGTTTGGTAGTTCGTTGCTTTTATGAACTGTTCAAATGCCTCTACCGTCACCGGGTATTTTCCCATATAAAAATCGGTTAGGGTGACCTGGTGTATTGGTTTTTCAGCGTCATTTTCACTGCTCCCCATCTGAAAAAGGCCGCCTTTGATGAAAATAAGGTCTTTTAATTCAGCTGGCCGGGGCGGACTCAGTATTTCCTTGAGTTCCTGCTCCAATTCAGCAATCCGCGTCAATGCCTTTTGCAAATCCTTCTTTTCTTTGGCTAAGGCTTTTTCAATTTCGGTTTTTTGGTTTTTTAATGCTTCGTAGTCGGCAGCAGGAACGGTGGTTTTTAGCTTAGCTTCAAGCTGACTGCTCAGGGCTTCCAATTGCCTGATTCGCTCCTGAAGGTCGCTCATCTTGCCAGCTAAGGCTTTTTCAATTTCAGCTTTTTGAGTTTTTAGGGCTTCGTAACTGGCAGCAGGAACGGTGTTTTTTAGCTTAAAATCAAGCTGGCTTTTGGCTGCTTCCAATTGTTCGATTCGCTCCTGAAGTGCACTTGTTTTAGCGGCAAATTCTTTCTCGATACTGAGCCTTAGTTTGCTTTTAACTTCCTGATGCAGTTCCGCGGTTTCTATTTCGCTTTTTATTTTATCAATGCGTTCTATGTCATGATTTTTCTGCCTGATTAATTCGACAAGCGCTTTCTCGTAGTACGCTATGGCTTCATCGTATTGGCCCGCTTCAAACAATTGCGTTGCCTCGCGGGTCAGCATGGCTGCTTTGTCGTATTGCAGGTTTCGGAAGAAGAAAAACTCGCGGGCGTTTAAATTGGATTTTTTCTTCGGCGTTGACTGTTTCAGGCTTTTTTCTAAATGCAAAAAAATATCATCAAGCGACAAGCAGGGTTGATGTTTCGGCAGTCCGTTGCGCAGCAGTTTGATCAATTCGCCGGAAAAAAAGGTATGCCTTTCATGAGAATCGAAAAACGATTTTTCATCGCCCGCCGAGGTCAACACATACGTCCCCTGAATATCCATTTCAGCTTCCGTAAAGTGTTTTTCTTCCTCCCCCATAGCGGCCAACCCCGAGTGGCAGGCATCTAAAATGACGATACGCTGCTGCCAGTTTGAGTTTTCTATATGCGTCTTAATCGAATTGTAGGCAATGGCCGAAATCTTTAATGTTTTCTTCTTGGAATTAATGCCTGTCAGGTACAATTCCTTGTTTACGGCACTTTCCCTGATGCCATGCCCTACATAATAAAACAGAAGGGTTTCAAAATTAGCATTGTCCTCGTTATCAAGAAATTCAAGAATCTTGTCTTCAATTTCGTCATTGGTTTTGTTTAAAATCCGGGTAATGTTTTCGCGTGGCAAACCAAGCAGTTGTGCGTCGGTCAGCAATTCGATCAAATCTTCGATATTCCCCAAAGCAGGTATAATCGGATCAAGCGACTTATAATCGCTTACCCCGACCAAAAGCGCCTTGGTCTTTTTGACATCAAGGGATAATTTTTGCATTATTTTTCAAATACTTGGTCAATGGTGTTTAAAAACTGTTTCCGTTCTTCTTCATTAAAAGAGCTGAACTGTAAGTTTACTTTTTTTCCGTCTTTGGTTTCTACGGTAAAAGCAATTTTGTGTTGTTCTACTGTAGCTTTAACTTTCTCTTTTCGCAGCTCAAAGTAGTTTTTAATGATGTCGAATAAGCCTTTTACCCCCGCTGCCACCACGGTTGAGCCGAGTATCATTTGGATAACGGGCATATAATCACCCGCGCTCATTTCACCGGGCAATGGTTCGCGTTCGGCAATTTTTGTCATGATCCCTTTGAGGTTTTGCTCGCGGATGTAATCATTCAGTGTGGTGATTTCATCCGCTGCGTTTTCTGTGCTTAACACTAATTCTATTTTCATAATGGTGTCGTTTTTAATTAAAGTACTTGGTTCTCTAAGCATTACACTTTCACGGTTACCAAACCTTTGGAGGTTTAGTAACCGGACTTCGTTCACCAACCGAAAACAATCTACTACGCATAAGCGAAGTTAGTAAAGTGAATGGAGGAAGCACCCTTGCATGTTGTTTTTTTCGTAAAATGGCACAATGGCACGACGTTTTGCGGGCGTCGTGCCATTGTGCCGTTGTGTGAAACCTGCTGTTAGCGCAATTGATCGGGTATTTGAGTTGGAAACGAGCCATTCGCCCTTCCTTTCAAACCCGAGGAATTGGGGGGCATCTTGCTCAAGCTATCTATTCACGACTCCACAAAATGCCAGCAAACCCCGGCCATATCTATCACATTCACCTCTTTGCCGTAAGGCATTTGAGTGAGTTTACCAATGCGGATGCCATATTTTTCCGGTAACTTTTTTCTAATTACATCCTGCCTGAATGCAGCGGCATCACTTATTTTGACGCTCACCATAAAGTTTTCGGCAAATTCACGGTTATCGTATTTTTGTAAAATGAATTTGCATTGGCCGCTCTCAAAACCGACATAATCGCCTCCGTCCCAGGTTAGGTTAAAGCCCAATTCCTGAAAAAGCTGTTTGGAAGCTTCAAAATCGGTTCCGGATGGCACAAAAGGTTCAAGCGAAAGGAATTGCATGGTTTATTTTTTGCAAAGATATGATATTTGTTTCCCCCCCCATTGAGCGAAGTCATCCGCGTCCACCTGCAGGAAGCGCTAATTTTGAAGCTGTAAAACTTATTGTCTTAACAACAATAAGTAGGCTAAGAGCTTATTCGGGATTTCATGATCGAGCGAGGGTGAGGAAATTTTCTTTTAGACAAGGTGAATTTTGCAGAGATAGCCGGCAGCTATCTTGAAAAAATTCAACGAAGTATAAAATAAAATTTCCCAGCCGTAGCCGATTGATGAATTCCCGAACAAGCTCTAAAGACAGCGACAAACAATCTTTCTGCAAATAAAAAAAACGAAAATCATGGACGCACCTGCTATGGTCACCCGGGAAAAGGCAGCAAAAGCTACCGCTCAGCAATACGTATATTCTTTTCATGAAGGAGATGGAAAAAACAAGCACTTGTTAGGCGGCAAAGGCGCCAACTTGTGCGAAATGACCCAAATCGGGTTAAATGTTCCTGCCGGATTTGTCATCACAACGGCTACCTGCCTGACTTATCTGGCAAATGAAACCCGCGAATTGCCGGAAGGCGCGCTGGAACAAGTACACGAAAAAATGGCGGAAGTGGAGCGGGCTTCGGGCAAGCGCTTTGGGGATGCTGAAAACCCGCTGCTGGTCTCCGTCCGGTCGGGTTCTGCCATGTCCATGCCGGGCATGATGGACACTATTCTGAACCTCGGGCTAAACGCGAACACCCTGCAGGGCATGATCAAACTGACCGGCAACGAGCGCTTTTGTTACGACGCTTACCGCCGGTTCATCCAGCTTTTCGGCAAAGTAGCGCTGGGGGTGCCCGATGAAAAGTTCGACGAGCATTTTGAAGCGATCAAACACCGCGCCGGGGTTAAAGTAGACATCGGACTCAGCGCCGACGACCTTCGCGACATCAGCGAGCGATTCCTTTTGGTCGTCAAAGAACACACGGGCCGGCCGTTCCCCGAAGACGTTTACGAACAACTCGAAATCGCCATCAAAGCCGTTTTCAATTCCTGGATGGGCAAACGCGCCGTGGATTACCGCCGCGAATTCCACATTACGCCGGACATGGCCAACGGAACTGCCGTCAACGTAGTAGCGATGGTTTTTGGTAATATGGGCAACGACAGCGCCACGGGCGTCGGGTTCACCCGCGACCCCGGCACCGGCGAAAACGTGATGTTTGGCGAATACCTCACCAATGCGCAGGGCGAAGACGTGGTTGCCGGCATCCGCACGCCGAAACCTGTTCACATGCTGGCGGAAGAAATGCCGGAAATGTACCGGCAGTTGGAAGCATTGCGCAACAAATTGGAAAGCCACTACAAAGAAGTCCAGGACTTTGAATACACCATCGAAAAGCAGGTATTGTATTGTTTGCAAACGCGCAATGGCAAAATGAATACGGTTGCCATGGTTCGCACGTCTGTGGAGATGGTAAAAGAAGGACTCATCACCAAAGAACAGGCCCTGCTGCGCATCAAACCGGAGATGCTCGAACAAATGTTGTATCCCCGCCTCGACCCTAACCACATACAAACACCGCTTGCACAGGGTTTGCCCGCATCTCCGGGCGCCGCTTCCGGGCATTGCATTTTTGACGCCGACCGTGCCGAATTGCTGGGTCGCGGAGGACAAATGGTCATTCTTGTGCGCGAAGAAACGAAACCGGAAGACATCCACGGTTTTTTTGCTTCCCAGGGCATCCTCACCAGTCGCGGCGGCAAAACCTCGCACGCGGCCGTAGTGGCCCGGGGCATGGGCAAACCATGCGTCGCCGGCGCGGAAGGCATTTCGGTAGACGTGAAGTTGCGCCAGGCGGTGATTGGCGACAAAATCCTGCACGAAGGCGATTACATCACCATTGACGGCGGTACGGGCTTCGTGTTCCAGGGGGAAATTCCAACGGTGGAACCCGCTTTTTCGCCAGAACTCGAAACCTTGCTGCACTGGGCAGATGACGTGGCCCGACTGCAGGTGATGGCGAATGCCGATACGCCCGACGCCGCACTTAAAGCGGTGGGCTATGGCGCCATGGGCATTGGCCTCTGCCGCACCGAACGCATGTTCAATGCCGCTGAGCGACTGCCAATTGTGATTGATATGATTTTGGCGAATACGACCGAAGACCGCGAAAAAGCGCTGGAACGCCTGCTGCCCATCCAGCGGGAGGATTTTAAACAAATTTTCATCGCCATGTCTCCCCGGCCTGTGACCGTTCGGCTGCTTGACCCGCCCATCCACGAGTTCCTGCCCGGCGAAGACGAATTGCGCGACGAATTGGAGCACCTGAACCAACTCCGCACGACTGTTCTGGGCGTCAACAACCTCTTCAGCAGCCTGCGGCTTTTGGAAGCCAACCCGGAAATTGCCACTGCTTCGCCGATTCCGTTTAATATGGAAGGCGGTGAATTGGTGAACCAGGCCATTCTCAAAAAAGAACGGATGCTGAAAAAAGTGAAAGAGTTGTACGAAGTCAACCCGATGCTGGGGCACCGCGGCGTGCGCTTAGGCCTCACTTACCCCGAAATCTACCGCATGCAGATCCAGGCCATTCTTGAGGCTGCGGCAGAATGCCAGTTGGAGGGCGTTGAGGTGAATCCGGAGATTATGGTTCCGCAGGTTTGTACGGTGGAAGAATTGCAACAGGTAAAAATTCTCGTGGATGCTTTGCGGGAAAGCATTGAAAAAAAGAAAAACATCAAACTTAAATTCAAGTTTGGTTCGATGATCGAAGTTGTGCGCGCTTGTATGGAAGCCGAAGAGCTGGCGAAAGAAGCCGAGTTTTTCTCCTTCGGTACCAACGACCTCACGCAAGCGACGTTCTCTTTTTCGCGGGAAGACGCGGAAAACAAATTCCTGCCTCTATATACCCAGCAAAATATCCTACATGAAAATCCATTTGAAGCGCTGGATATCCGCGGCGTGGGCAAACTGATGAAAGTGACCGTAGAATGGGGTCGCAAATCGCGCCCGGACCTGAAAATCGGCATCTGCGGCGAACAGGGCGGCCATCCGGAATCTATTAAGTTCTGCCACAACATCGGCCTCAATTATGTCTCATGTTCGGCGCCCCGGGTGCCGATTGCAAGATTGGCTGCGGCGCATGCGAAGTTGATGGAGCCGAAATTTGAGTTGAATTAGGGTTTGTTTTTGTAGTTTGAGCTGGTTAAGTTCAGCTCTGAAAAGGGTCCGCGAAGTGGCTGGGAGCTGCTTTTGCGGGCTTTTTTATGACGCGGAGTAAAAGGAGTCCCACACAATGCCTAACTCCGCGAACCTCCTTTTACTCCGTGAAACTCCGCGTAATTTTTAACCTCAGCACTACTCAATCCCCCCATCCAACCAATGAAAAATATTGAGCAACAATTGAAAGTTTTCGGGCGCATCTTCGCTGTTCATCCCAACTTTCATCTGATTGGGTCCGGCCAATTGGGCGGAAAACATGGCTGCTTCTCCGAAGACCACAATCCGGCCTTTTCCATGTTCTTTAAATGCACCCTGCGCCCATCCTTTGACCTTGTACTGGGGCGTTTTTTCATTAAAAACCCAGGCGGCATCCGGTAAATAATTGATATACTGGTCGTCAAAGAGCAAAACGGGCGTGGCGTCTTCCGGTATTTTAAAGGCTTGCCCTGTAAAAGAGGTAACCTGTTTGACCCGTTCGCTGGCATCCCGGCCTTTTGTAAGGGCGCTTTCTACCAGGGTACCTTTTTCCAGATTAAAATAATCGGGGCCGGAGTTTCCTTCCTGCATGGCAAACCCGTTGGTAAATTCAAACCCAAATGCAGCTGCCAGGTCTGTTGCAGCGCCTGCCATTGGCATGTGGTCGGCAATTAAAAACAAACTCCCGCCATCATGCACCCATTGTTTTGCAAGGGCTATTTCATCCGCTGTAAATGCAGAAGGGGTGGGTAAATTCCAGTTTCCGACATTGACTTCATTCAGGGCATTGGAGA
>JALHRK010000132.1 GCA_022841505.1 Saprospiraceae bacterium
AGTGAAAAACTTTGAGGCGCGCTTGCTTGAAACTGAAAAAATCGGGTTGAAACCAAGCTTGCCGCAATTGGATACCGCAACACGCAGGCAGAAATACGACGTAATTCCCAAAAATTTGGCGGTTGAGTACCTGCCGCCCAAAATCCGTCCGTTGGGCATGCGTAGTGAAGCAGTAGAGAAAGGGTACAATGGCTATGCGCGGCTGGGCGCCGGATTTCCAAGTTCTTTTTACGGCGAAGGTTCGTACAACATCGCCCAAAAGAACCTTGATTTTGGGCTGAACTTGCTGCACCATTCGGCAAACAATTCCAAAAAGACAGAAAACCAACGCTTCAGCGACAACAATTTCGGCATCAACGGAACCTATTACTTCGATCAGGGATTTGCGGTCGGCGGTAACCTCGGCTATTCGCGCAACTCGGTTTATTATTATGGCTACAACGACCTCAACGAAGAAACGGGGACTGATTTCAACTTCGAACCGGACGAAGTCAAACAGCGATTCTCTACCTTTGACGCCGGGTTGAGTCTCTTTAACGGGGTGAGAACCCAGGGAGACCTGAATTACCACGCAGGGTTCAAATTGTATAACCTCACCGATAATTATGCGGCCCGGGAAACCGGATTTGAGCTGGATTTAAATGCAACCAAGTGGTTTAGCGAAAAACATCCGCTGCGCATCGGGATAAAGACCGACCTGACTTCCTACCGCGACACGGCGAAACAATCGCTGAATAACTTTTTCTTTCAGCCCAATTTTACGTTCCACGGCGAACGCTTCCGGGCTAAAATCGGGGTGAACGTTGCAACCAGCAATGATCAATTTTATTTCTTCCCCGATGTGGAAGTCAGCGCAAACATCATCGAAGGTGTGGTTGGCGCATTCATTGGGGCAGAGGGTAGTTTGCAAAAAAACGATTTCCGGACGCTGAGCGAATACAATCCTTTTGTTTCCTCCCGGGTTAATATCCAGAACACGCGCTACATCCATTATTATGGCGGGGTCAAAGGCAATATTTCCGGGATAGATTACAACGCGCAGGTTGGATACAAACAAACAGACGATCTGGCGCTTTTCCTCCTTTCCAGCCAGACGGACTCGATTGCCCGTTTCGATGTTCTATACGACACCGTAGACATTTTTACCCTGAAAGCGTCTTTGAACGCCCCCTTATTTAAAGGGTTTGAAATTACAGGAACGGTGGCGCAGCACGTATTTTCGCCTAAAAATGAAGAAAAAGCGTGGCATTTGCCAGCGCTGACTGTCAATGTTGGCGCCAAATACACTACGCTGGGAGACAAACTGACCGTGCGGGGTGAATTCTTTCTGGAAAACGGGGTTCCTTACCTGAACAGCAACAACGAAGCCGACAACCTGAATGCGTTGTTCGACGTCAGCGTGGGCGCCGATTATTTCTTCACCAAAAACATCGGCGCGTTCATCAATATCTATAACCTGGCCAACAACCGCCGCCAGCGTTGGCAGCGCTATCCGACGTTCGGATTGAACGCACTTTTCGGGATTACAGCCCGATTCTGATATTCCTTGAAAAACAACGATTTACGCCCTGAATTTTTTCTTAAGAGTTCAGGGCGTATTTTTTTTCTGCTCAATTATTTTTCTTTTTGTAAAACTTAGATTAACTTAATCCCCGACTTACATTCATTAACAAAACATACCAGTATGAATATCACGTTCGATGAATTGCGCGACATCAAACACAAGTTGCCTACCGGCAGCATCAGCCGGATTGCTGAGCAATTGAATGTTGACGAACAAACGGTTCGCAACTACTTTGGCGCCAAAAAGTTTACCAACGGGGATGTCGCCGATATGCATATCCAACCTGGGCCGAACGGTGGGATCGTACACTTAGAAGACACCACCATCTTCGACCTCGCAATGGAGATGATCGAAAATTCAAAATGATCGTTTCTAACAACCGGGAAATATCGCTGCCGATATTTCCCGGTTTCGTTTTAGGGAAAGTGACCGGTTGAATTGAAGCACCCGGTCACTTCAAAAGGACACCTGAAAAGCTCACATTTTCAAGTAAAACTCCCCGGTGAGTTTAATGTATTCTTCCGTCCAGTCGTTACGCGCTTCGCGTTGAACAACTAAGCTGTCTTTGAGCAATGGGCGGGGATTGGCCTGAAATTGCATCAACAGGCGTTCTACCGGCTTATCCGCTTTAGGACGCACCTCTGTCATTTTTGTACAAAAAAGGTGGTAGTCCTGCGCCAATTCCGCAAAACGGAGCCCTTCTATAAGCGGCAGCACCACACAAAAGCGGCCATCAACCCTCAGCAGTTTGCGCACGGCCTGCAATAAATCGCCATGAGGCAATTTAACCGTATGCCGAACGCTGTTCCGATCCTGGCTCGCGGAAAAAGTGCCGCCGGAAAAAAACGGGGGGTTGCTTACAATGAGGTCGTATTGGTCGGCTGACACTTGGGCAAAATCCTGTATGGGCGCATGAAAAACGTGTACCCGATCCGCCCAGGGTGTCGCTTCGACATTTTCACAGGCCTGGCCATAAGCTTCTGCATCTACTTCCACTGCGTGGATCTGTGCAGATTCCGTGCGTTGGGCCAGCATTAGAGCGATGACCCCACTGCCAGTGCCGATATCCAATACCTGTTGTGCGCCGCTCACCTCAGCCCAGGCGCCCAATAGGACGCCGTCTGTGCCGATTTTCATGGCACACCGATCCTGTTGAACAGTAAATTGTTTGAAATAGAACGGTTTAGCAATTTTTACTTCCATGATGTTGGTCACCTGCGTGTTTTTGCTTTTACAAAACAACGATCAGGTATGTTATGTTTGACGCAAAGTTACGTCTAACACACGCTATTTTATCTTTGTTGCGTTATTCTGTCAAATCAATCCTTAACTTTCATCCTTATGAAATCTTTTCCGGTATTTCTGCTTGCAATTAGTTTTTCCACCATTCTGACGGCGCAAAACAAGTGTCAGGGCTATTTTGCTTTCGACAGCGGCGTTGCGATGGAGTACACCACGTACGACAAGAAAGGCGCGCTCCAACTCGTATCCGCACAAAAGGTCATCAAAGTGGAAAATACAGCTGACGGCATTCTGGAAGCGCTTGTCGAAACAAAAACAACCGACAAAAACGGGAAAACCCCCATCGAAGGACAGTTCAGGATGCGTTGCAAAGACAACACCCTGATCATGGACATGACTTCAATGCTTGGCCCACAAGGGGCGGGCGCTTTTGCCAACCTTGAAGTGAGTGTTACCGGCGACGACCTGCAATTGCCATCAAACCTGACGCCGGGCCAGACGCTTCCAGACGCTACAGCTCAAATCAAGGCAGGCACAGGGGGCGTTGCCCTGATTACGATGAACGTGACCATCCGCGATCGCAAAGTTGTCGCTAAAGAAACCATCCAAACAACCGCCGGCAGCTTTGAATGCATCAAAATGACCTACATTGCTGAAACCAAAATGTTGGGAACCAAAGCGATAGAGACCGCAGTCTGGTATGCAGACGGCGTTGGGATGATCCGCCAGGAATCCTACGACAAAAAAGGAGCTTTGGACAGTAAAATGGAATTGACCAAGTTTAAGAAAGGGGATTAAGAGCGCTCTAACGAATGAGTGCCACATCCCCGCTCAAAACCTCAGTCGTTTTTTCGATGTCGTCGCTGATCGTGTAGCGGATGCAATAAACATAAGTTTCCGCAGGCAGGTTCTTACCTTTTGCTTTGCCATTCCATCCCTGGTCCATGGAAGTGGTTTCGAATACCAACCTCCCCCAACGGCTAAAGATTTTCAGTTCGTAGGCGAGCAGGGTGCTACTACAATCATTATAAGGAAGAAAGGTGTCATTGACGCCATCGTCGTTTGGCGAAAAGATATTGGGCACAAACCATTTGCAGGCTTCCACCTGGTCGTTTGTGCCAATATTGGTGAAGCTGGAAAACAAAATCATGGCTATCGCCACAAAAAAGCGTAAAGGGAAAAAGTTATTCATGGGTCTCAAATTTTCATGGCTATTACCAATGCGAACTGAGCCTGACCTGGCCGTTCAATTTCCCGGGGACGGTCTGAAAAACAAGTACCCTTGGGGAATTGGCCGCCAAAATTAATCGGCGACCTTAATTATATTATCTTTTTTTCAATGTATTTAGAATGCGGTAACATAACAGTATCCGGGCATGGGATACGCAGAGGGAAAGGTTTTTACAAATTGGCGGCAAAAAATGGTTCTGTTACGAATTCAAATTCATATTTTCGACTTTCATTTCATCAAAACACTTTCCTATGAAGCCTTTTAGACTTTTCTTGTTGAGTGGCATCGTATTGCTGCTTGCGCAATCTGCATTTGCAGTGGCGCCTTACCGCAATGCACCGCCCGTTGAAACTGGGATTAACGTTGCGCCGCCTGCTGAAAAAGAGCTGACCCGCAAAGAAAAACGCGAAATGCGCAAAGCCATGAAGGAGCAAATCCGGAATGCTATTAAAAACGGAAAAGCGCAAGGCGCCAGCGACGACATGTTATTGCTCATTGTACTGTCTTTCCTGCTGCCGCCTTTGGCCATGTATCTCTACGAAGGCGATGTTACTACCCGGTTCTGGATTTCACTTTTGCTGACGATTTTGTTCTGGGTACCAGGTGTTATTTATACGCTGTGGGTCATCCTTGCCGGGAACTGAGGAAGTAAGAGGCAAAGGGCAAATTGGCAAGGGGCAAAACAGTTCCTATAAGAAGTGGCAAATCAGCAAGTTTTGTTCTCCCGCTTGGGCGGGAAAGGTTTTGCCTTTTGCTCCTTGCCTTTTGCCAATTTGCCCCTTCTCTCTTAATAAGACCGATGCTTCAGGATTTTAAAAAATTCGCTCGGGAAAAAGGTCTTTTCCAGAAACAAGACCGCATCCTGCTTGCAGTAAGCGGCGGGGTAGACTCCGTTGTGATGGCCAATCTTTTCTGGGAAATGGGGGTACCAATCGGCATTGCCCATTGCAATTTTCAGCTCCGGGGTGCTGCTGCTGAGGAAGACGCCATTTTTGTGGAAAAACTTGCCAAAGAACTGGAGGCGCCATTTTATCTGACCCGTTTTGAAACTACCCGTACCGCAACCGAAGAAGGCATTTCCATTCAAATGGCCGCCAGGCAACTTCGCTACGAATGGCTTGAACAACAACGAATTGCTGGTAACTACAATGCTATTGCCACCGCTCACCACCTCGATGATTCGATAGAAACCCTGTTGTATAATTTTGCAAAAGGCTGCGGCTTACATGGCATGCACGGCATACCTGTTCGCTACGGCAGGATCATCCGGCCTATGTTGTTTGCACACAAAGAGGCCATCATCCGTTATGCAGAAACCGGGGCTATTGCTTCCCGGGAAGATCAATCCAACGCGGAAGACAAATACGCCCGCAACCACATCCGCCTTCATGTCATTCCTGCCCTGGAGGCAATCAATCCCGCCTTTCGGAAAACTGCTGCCGACAACATCCAGCGCCTGCAGGAGGCAGAATACCTGATGGATCGGGCGGTAGCGGATTTGAAAACAGAATTGACGGAAACGGATTCCGAAGGCAGGCTTCGAATCAACCTCGACCGCCTGCGTCAGGAAAAAGCCGCTCCAACCTTGCTTTACGAATGGCTTAAGCCTTATGGATTTCACGCAGCTTCTTTAGCCCGCCTGCTTCACAGTTCCGCGCGAACAGGAGCAATGTTGTATACCACCGACTACCGGCTGTTGTTGGATCGGGGTGTATTATTGCTGGATTCCTCGCCGGACCTTGAATCGGATACCATGCTACCTGTTTTTCCTGATACGCCCGAAGTTACCGTTTCCGATGGTAGATTTGAATTTAAGACAAGCTTGCCCCCTGATGAATTTGGAAAGGACAACCACACCGCTTACCTCAGCTTGACTCCCACCGATTACCCCCTCCGGTTGCGCCACTGGCAGCCCGGGGATGTCTTTCAGCCTTTGGGAATGCAGGGGAAGCAGCAGAAAATTCAGGATTTGTTTAGCAACCTGAAACTATCCCGCTTTGAAAAATCCAGGGTTTGGCTGCTGGAAACAGCGGATGGCCGCATTTGCTGGATAGCCGGCCTGCGCACCGACGAACGCTTCAGGGTTCAACCCAATACACCGCACTGCACCAAAATAGAGTGGATTGCGCAGGTTTGATTCCACTTGACGAAATTATTTTCCTTTCTTTTATCCCTTTCATTCACAAAGGATTAAAAATCTTTTTTTTGGGAAACCAAAATCAATAACCCTTGTTATTGCAATATGTTTCACGAAAATTTTATTTTTCAGGCCGCATAATTTGAATACGATCGTTATGCAAATAAATAGAATGCCCAAATAAGCCATTGAAAATTGATGTAGAAGAACACATCTAATCACTAAAATATCACTAGTATGAAGCAACTCCTCACAAAGGCCGGCGCCCTGCTGGCTTTTTGCCTGCTGTTATCTGCAACAGCAATGGCCCAGTTTAAGGCGACAGGAACAGTCAAGGACGACAAGGGGGAAGCGCTTATTGGCGCTTCGATTGTTGTCAAAGGTACCGCCATCGGTACGGTTACGGACCTTGATGGTATGTTTGAATTGAATGTACCGGGCTCTTCCGGCGTTTTGGTTATTTCTTATACAGGGTACAAAACGGCAGAAATGCCAATCAGCGTAAGTTCGAATTCAGTGCAGGCAACCTTGGAAGACGACATTGCCCGTTTGGAGGAAGTGGTCGTTACTGGTTTAGGTTCGGGAGTAAAACGCGCCAATTCCGGAAATGCAGTGACATCCATTACCGGCGATGAACTGGTGGGCAATACCTCCCCGCAAACGGTTGACAATGCTTTGTTTGGAAAAATTCCGGGCGTAAACATTTCTGCGAACAGCGGCGCTCCCGGCGGTGGTAACAACGTACAAATGCGTGGTGTTTCAACGCTTGGCGCTGGTTCTTCCCAGCCTTTGTATATAGTGGATGGCGTGTATGTGGACAATTCCGTTATCCGGAATGGCCGCACACAGGTCAGCGGCGCTTCCGGAGGCGCCAGTGTTGCTACTCAAGATGATGCAGCCAACCGCATCGCCGACCTCAACCCGGACGATATTGAAAAAGTGGAAGTGTTGAAAGGCCCATCGGCTGCCGCCATTTACGGCACCCGCGCGAACGCCGGGGTTATCCTCATCACGACCAAAAAGGGTGCTTCCGGCAAAACCCGCGTCAGCTTGAGCCAGGATGTAGGGCTTGCTCAGGGCCAAAATTTTCAGGAATTTGATGCCTGGGACGCGGATAAGATTACAACATTCTTCGGTACCGGCGCAAGGGGACAAGCCGAATTGGCTGCTTTCAACAGCACGGGCGGAAGAGTAACCGATTGGGAAGAATTTTTTTACGGCGAGGATGCCTTGCTTTCCAACACCCAACTGAGCATCAGTGGGGGGACAGAAAAAACGCAGTTCTACGTGTCCGGCGGTCTCCAAACGGAAGAAGGGATTATTAAGTATACCGGCTTTGACCGCTATTCCCTTCGTGCGAACATTGACCACAGGATAGGAGAACGGATTAAAATTTCATTTAACAACAGCTATTTCAGAACGGACAACGACCGCGGATTCACAGGTAACCAAAACAATACCGGCGGTTCTATCGGTTATTCGATCGCCTACACGCCCTCTTATGCCGACCTGTTGCCTGATGCAAACGGGAATTATCCGGACAACCCATATTTCAACGATAATCCGGTTGCTATTCGCGATTTGGGCATCAACAATCAGGTGGTTGACCGCTTTATTTCAGCAGCCTCGGTTGAGGTGGATCTTTTTAGCACAGCCAATTCCTATCTTAAATTCAAATTGAATGGCGGTGCGGATTATCTGAGCGGCAACTCATTGGTCTATTTCCCTGAGATTCTGCAGCATCAGCGCGCAGATGCAAATCCGGGCGATGTGATGTGGGGACGCCAGGATAACCTGAATACGAATATTCAGGCCTTCCTGCAATTGAATGCCAACTTAGGTTCTATCAATTCGAACACCAACGTGGGTTGGGTACGGCTTGATCAGGAAGCAGAATTTTTGCTGACTCGTGGCCGCGGACTTGCAGGGGGGCAGCGGAACCTGCAGTGGGCCAAAGTACAATCTATCCAACAGCAACAAAATCAGGATGTTACTGACGTCGGTATCGTGGCTCAGGAAGACCTGAACTGGCAAGACAAGATCATCGTTTCGGCAGGCGTTCGATTCGATAAATCAACGTTGAACGTACAGCAGGACAAATATTATGCTTTCCCCAAAGCGTCAATTGCCGCTAACCTTCACAATTTCGATTTTTGGAGCGGTAATTTAGTCAACCAGTTTAAGCTAAGAGCAGCTTACGGCGAAACAGGTGGATTGCCCTTGTTTGGCAATACGTTTGAATCCCTTACTTCGCAGTTGATTGGTGGTCAATTGGGTGGGCAGGTTGGTACGCGCGGCGTTGACCCCAATTTGGTTCCGGAAACGGCTTCTGAATTGGAGTTTGGTCTCGATGCCGGGTTGTTCAACAGCCGTATTTCTTTGGAAGCAACGTACTACATTAAGAAAGTTAACGACCTGATCCTCGACCTGCAACCTGCAGAATCTACAGGCATTCTGGCTATTGCTACCAATGCTGCCGATTTGGAGAATAAAGGCATCGAGTTGTCCTTAGGATTGAATCCGGTGCGCACCACCAACCTCAACTGGTATTCGCGCATCATGTGGTGGAAAAATGAATCTGTAATTACGCGCTTGGACATTCCTCGCTTTACAACGGGCGGTTTTGGACCTTCGCTGGGAACCTATCTGGTTTCTGAAGGCTTTTCGCCAACCACTATTATTGGCAACCCGACTATTGCAGAAAGCCCGGAAACAACCGGCCGTACCGTATATGGAGACCGCCAGCCCAAGTTTCAGATGTCGTTCTTCAATCAGTTGACGATCATGAAGAACTTAGACTTTACCTTCCTGTTCCACTACCAGAATGGCGGCAGCGCCATCAACCTTTCTGCGCTGCTGTGGGATGACGGGGGAACTACGAACAACTGGAATGGCGACGACGATGCCGACGGCACACCGAATGGCCTGGATCGCCTTTTGGCCTGGGCTGTTGACGGTAATACCGGGGTTTACGTGCAACCAGCTGATTACCTGAAACTGCGTGAAGTAGGCTTGTTTTATACCTTCTCAAAAGGCTTTGGCAATTTCATCAATCGGGCTAAAGTTGGCGTTTCTGCCAATAACATCCTGTTGTGGACCAAATACTTAGGCTACGATCCCGAAGCTTCGAACTTTGGCACACAGCCGGTTACGGGTAATATTGACGTTACGCCGTATCCAAGTTCACGCAGACTTTTCTTCCATCTCAAACTTGATTTTTAATTAAAACAAGAAACGATTATGAATCGGATGATCAATAAATGGTCCCTCATCTTGTTGGTGGCAACCTTAGCCTCGGTCACAGCGTGTGAAGTGGAGGAAATCGTTGACCCGAACAACCCTTCTTTAGGCAGCGTACTCAACGACGCTTCCAAGGCGGAATTGCAAACGCTGATATATGGCTTAGAAGCGCGCAACCGCGATTATTTGGCCAATGCCGTGCAGATGTTCGGCGCTTTTGGCCGCGAAGTCTGGCCTTATTTTGCTTCCGATCCGCGCTTTATCCCGGATTGGCTGGGTATAGGCCGCACGGAAACGTATACGGACTTCTTTACTTCCGCTGGAACCTATGTAACTCCTTACATCGCGGTAAAACAGGCGAATGTACTGATTCAATCCGCAGACAACAGCACAGCGCTCAGCACGGCTGAAAGGGCTGGTTATAAAGGATTTGCAAAAACCATCAAAGCATTTCAGTTGCTTTGGCCGTTGATGCAGCAGTACCAGAATGGCATTCGGATAGAGGTGTCAGATCCGCTGAATCCGGGGCCAAGACTTGGGTATGCAGAATCTTTGGCTGCAATTTCCGATATCCTTACCGATGGCCTGAAAGACCTGAACGATGCAGGAAGCAGCTTTTCTTTTGTATTGACGGAGGGATTTTCCGGTTTTGATTCGCCGGACGGCATGAAAAAAGTCAACCGCGCCATCGCTGCCCGTGTAGCGCTGTATGCAGGGAACAACCAGGGGGCTTTGGATGCCTTGGCTGGTTCTTTCATGGATTTAGACGTGGACGCCGCAACTTCCGATAAAATGAACGCAGGCCCGGCACACGTTTATGGCGAAGCGCCCGACCTCAACAACCCGCTTTTTTACCCGTTTGACCGCCCAACGTCCACGATTTTGATTGCCCACCCGGCGCTGATTGAGGATGCGCTTCCCGGTGATGCCCGCGTAACAAACAAGTTTGCACGGCGTGTGGATAATCCTGTGACCAGCAATGCGTTGAAAGATGCTGCCGGAAACCTTTTAGTAGGGGAATATCAGGACAAGCGCTGGGCATCAAATACGGCGCCAGTGCCTTTTATCCGCAATGAAGAGCTGATCCTCATTTATGCGGAAGCAAAAGCGCGCAGCGGCCAACCTACCGATGCCGTGGAGGCCATCAATGTCGTGCGCAATACCTGGGGCTTATCCAACTATGGCGGTGCTCAGACCGAAGACGCCCTGATTGACGAAATTTTGTTCCAGCGCCGTTATTCGCTGTGGGCAGAAGGTGGCCATCGCTGGATTGACCTGCGCCGGACCAACCGGCTGAACAGCACGTATGTTGACCTGCGCGACCTTGGAAGTATCTACACCCAGGTTGCACGGCGATCCAGTGAAATTAACTGGGACGAAGGATAGCCATAAACTTTCTTTCATATTGTTTTCATTTTTGTCACGAGTCACCTCAATTTTTTGGGGTGACTCGTGTCATTACAAGCGGTTCACCAATCAAATTTTTCACCATGAAATACTTCTTTTTCTTTTCGATTTGCTTAGCCTTGACCGCCTGCGCGGAACAAAAGCAGCCGGTAGAAAACGCAACCAGTGATGCCTGCGCTTACCTCGACTTT
Organism: Saprospiraceae bacterium; assembly: GCA_022841505.1. Lineage (GTDB taxonomy): Bacteria > Bacteroidota > Bacteroidia > Chitinophagales > Saprospiraceae > JABWAJ01. The sequence continues at coordinate 11,013 of JALHRK010000132.1, forward strand.
AAAACGCCGGGCAATTACCAGTCGGCTGGCGTTCAAATGGTCACGATTGACGGAAAATACAAAGTGTGGACCAAACGGTTTGGCAATGCGCCCATCAAGGTGCTTTTGCTGCATGGAGGCCCGGCCATGACGCACGAATACATGGAGTGTTTTGAAAGTTTTTTCCCACAGGCCGGTATCGAGTTTTATGAATACGACCAGTTAGGTTCTTACTATTCTGACCAGCCTAAAGACAGCAGTTTGTGGACAACAGCGCGATTTGTGGAGGAAGTGGAACAGGTGCGCAAAGCCCTGGGGTTGAATAAGGATAATTTTTACATTCTTGGTAATTCCTGGGGTGGTATTCTGGCGATAGAGTACGCATTGAAGTATCAGGAAAATCTGAAAGGCCTGGTTGTGGCCAATATGACAGCCAGCATCCCAAAATATGCCGCATATAACAATGTGCTGCGCAGCCAGATGCGGCCTTCCTTGATAGATTCCTTGTCAAAATTTGAAGAAGCCGGTGATTTTTTCAATCCGGTGTACACCGATTTGGTGGTCAGGGAATATTACAACAAACACATCTGCCGCCTTCCGGAATGGCCGGATCCCGTAAACCGCAGCTTTAAGCACGTGAACCAGGAGGTATATGTGATGATGCAGGGGCCAAGCGAGTTTAAAGTTGGCGGGCGCCTGTTGCATTGGGATCGCTGGAACGACATCAAAAACATTAAAGTACCCGCCCTCATGGTGGGTGCGAAATACGATACCATGAACCCTGCCGAAATGGAAGAAATGAGTAAAATGGCGCCAAAAGGCCGATATCTCTATTGCCCGAATGGCAGTCACTTAGCCATGTGGGATGACCAGGAGGTGTTTATGGGTGGGGTGATTGAGTTTTTGAAAGACGTGGATGCCGGGGAAGTTAAATAAGGGGCAAATTTGCAAATTGGCAAGTAGGCAAGTTGGCAACTCATGGAACAGGTTTTGCCTTTTGCCTCTTGCCCCTTGCCAACTTGCCTCTTTACTCCACTACACATCCTTCATAGACAAAGCAATGCGCTTTCTTGGAACGTCAATTTCCATAACTTTTACCGTGACTTCCTGCTGAAGCGCAACCACTTCCGCCGGGTCTTTAATGAAGCGATTGGCCATTTGAGAAACGTGTACCAACCCGGTTTCCTTGACGCCAATGTCCACAAAAGCACCGAATTTGGTAACATTTGTGACAATGCCGGGCACGACCATGCCGACGTAAAGGTCTTCGATGGTTTTTACATTTTCCGCAAAGGAGAAAGACCGGGCTTCGCCACGCGGATCGAGGCCCGGTTTTTCCATTTCGCGCAAAATATCGTTGAGCGTAGGCAAGCCGACTGTGGCGGAAACATAGCGGGGCAGCTCAATTTGCCGGCGCAGGTCTGCCTCGCGGATGAGGTCAGCCACCGAACACTTGAGGTCTTTGGCCATTTGTGCCACGATGGCGTAACTTTCGGGGTGAACGGCGGTATTGTCCAACGGGTTTTTGGCTTCGCGGATGCGCAAAAAACCGGCGCATTGCTCATAAGCTTTGTCACCAAGCCGCGCCACTTTTTTTAACTCCGCCCGCGACGTGAATGCGCCATTTTCCTTCCGGTACTGAACGATGTTTTGGGCCAGCGAAGGCCCCAGCCCGGAAACATAGGTGAGCAAGTGTTTGCTGGCGGTATTCAGGTTGATTCCCACTGCATTCACGCAGCTTTCTACAACCTGATCGAGCATTTCTTTGAGCAAAGGCTGGTTCACATCGTGCTGGTACTGGCCGACGCCAATAGATTTTGGGTCAATTTTGACCAATTCTGCCAAAGGATCGGACAGGCGGCGGCCAATGGAGATGGCGCCCCGCACCGTGAGGTCTTCGTCCGGAAATTCTTCCCGCGCAACTTCCGAAGCAGAATAAATGGAAGCCCCTGCTTCGTTCACCATGAACACCTCAACCGGGCGGCTGAAGCCAATGCCCTGGCAAAGCGACAGGGTTTCCCGTCCAGCTGTGCCATTCCCCACCGCAATCGCCTCAATTTGAAAGCGATCGGCTAAGTGTTGCAGGTTTTTGATTGCAGTTGCTGCGTCCGACTGCGGCGGGTGCGGATAAATGGTGGTATTGTGCAGAAAATTGCCGGAAGCGTCCAGACAAACCACTTTGCAGCCCGTCCGGAAACCAGGGTCTATGCCCATCACCCGGCGCTCGCCGAGCGGGGGCGCGAGCAGCAATTGCCGCAGGTTTTGGGCAAATACCTGGATGGCTTCCTTGTCTGCATTTTCTTTCGATTTATGCCGGAACTCTGTTTCAATTGAAGGCGCCAACAGGCGTTCGTAACTGTCCCGAATAGCTGTTTTGACTTCTGAAGCCGCGCGACCATTGTTTTTCAGGTGCAGTTGTTCGAGCCGTCCAATGGCCGCTTCTTCGTCTGCCGGCGTGATCACCACGCGCAAAAAACCTTCTTCTTCTCCCCGCCGAATGGCCAATAAGCGGTGGGAAGGGCATTTTTTCAAGATTTCTTCATAATCGAAATAATCGCGGTATTTGGCCGCTTCTTCTTCTTTGCCCCTTGCCACTTTGGATCGCACAACCGCATCTTTTTCAAAAGCATAGCGAATTCGACCCCGGCTTTTTTCGTCTTCGTTGACCCATTCCGCCATGATGTCGCGGGCGCCCTGCAAAGCTTCTTCTACATTGGGCACCTGCTCGTTGAGGTAGGTTTTTGCCAACGCTTCTACATCATTGCGCTGTTGGGCAAAAACGACCTGTGCCAGTGGCTCCAGCCCTTTTTCCCGGGCCATGCTGGCTTTGGTTTTGCGCTTGGGTTTGTAAGGGAGGTAAATGTCTTCCAACTCCACCGCATCGTAGGTACCTTCGATGCGGCGGCGCAACTCATCCGTCATTTTTCCCTGCTCCTCAATGGACTTGAGCACTGTTTCGCGCCGCTTTTCCAACTCCTCCAACTTTTTCATTTCGCGGTGGATGGCAGCAATTTCTACTTCATCCAACGAGCCCGTTGCTTCTTTTCGGTAGCGGGCAATGAAGGGGATGGTAGCGCCGTCCTGAAACAGGGCCATCGTGCTTTCTATGCCTTTGGTTTTGAGGTTCAGGGTTTTGGCAATAAGTTGAACGTGTTGGGAGGTCATACGGTGATTTTTTTTTTACCACATAAGGCATATAGTTGTATTCACATAGTCCACGTAGGAAGGCCGTCTATGTGGTCTAATAAAAGCGGAACTGCTATGTGGACTATGTGAATACCTCTACTGTGAACTATCCCGCTTTACGGGACAAGTTGTGGTACAATTTTACTTCCAAAAAAAGAAGGGCAAAAATAGGGAAATTAAGGTTGAAAAAGGAATACTGGATTTTAATTGCGGGGACGTATCTTTGTCCACCATGATAATACCTGACGCTCAACAAACCCGCGAGTGGGACGCCTACACCATCGCCCACGAGCCCGTCGCCTCCATTGACCTGATGGAACGGGCGGCGCTTGCGTTTTCCAATTGGTTTCATACCCATTTTTCGGATATTGACTACCCGATTCACATTTTTTGCGGCCCTGGTAATAACGGTGGCGACGGATTGGCCGTAGCCCGGATTTTGCACAGACATTTTTTTTCGGTGACGGTTTATTTGTGTTATACCGATGGGAATACTTCAGCAGATTTTCGCGCCAATTTGGAGCGGTTGCCCCGGTTGCAGGAGTTGCAGATTATTGAATTGCAAAGCCGCGATCCATTGCCAACCATTCCTCCAAATGCCATCGTCATAGACGCCCTGTTCGGTTCGGGGCTGAACCGCGCCCTTCAGGGAGATTTTGAACGGCTGATTCTGCATCTTAACGCCCATGCGAAAAACCTGGTGTCTGTTGACCTGCCCTCGGGGTTGTTCGCCGACCGGCATACAAACGGAACCAGCATCCATGCACACCACACCCTGAGTTTTGAAACGCCCAAGCTGGCTTTTCTTTTTCCGGAAAACGCTGAACGGGTAGGGGAGTGGTCGGTACAACCCATTGGTCTCCATGCCGATTTCTGGAAAAACTCTACTGCTTCTAACCATTTCATCAACATAGAATTGATCCGCAGTTTTATCCGAAAGCGAAAAAAGTATGACCACAAAGGCA
>JALHRK010000133.1 GCA_022841505.1 Saprospiraceae bacterium
ATCCACCTGCGGGTCAATTTCCGATTGACCAAGCAGGTAATTCGCCATGTGCTGCGCCCAAAACGGACCCAGCGAAGTGCCTTTGGTGCCTAAGCCATTGAACAGGTGCAACTGCTGGTAATCCGGATGGGTACCCAGCAAAGGCCGTCTGTCTTTTACGGTGGGACGAACCGCCGCTTTGTGGGTCATGACCTCAAAAGGCAGTTGCAGGCAGGCAGACAAATGATTTTGCAAAAATTCCTTCCCGGCTTTGGTCGGTTGTTCATTGTCGAAACGCGGTTCGTAAGTAGCGCCGACCCAGTATTGGCCGCCAGGCATCGGCACAATAAAGACCTGGTCTTTAAACATCTTTTCAAAACCAGCTCCGGGAATCCGGATTTCCAAGATTTGTCCTTTGTCTCCGCGCATAGGCTGGTCGCTGAAAAAAGGGTTGGTTTTCATGCCGTAGCCTTCGCAAAAAACAATGCCTTTTGCTTTGTAATCTTTATACGCCACGCCGTCTTCCTGAAACAAAATAGCCTGATAATCAAACCCTTCTTCCAAAAACTCATCATTTGCTTTTAGGTCAGCACGGTAGGCTGCGATCAGCTCAGGGAGGTCCACTTGTGCGCTGCCTTTCGTTTCGCCAAAGGCATAAGGCGCGTGGAGGTACCGACCGTAGTTTTCCGGATCAGCTTTTTCGGCTAAATAAGGCGTGTAGGCAGGTTCTGTTGCCCGCGCAAGCCAGTCGTTTTCCTCTTTCGGGTTTGCCAAAGCCCGCAAAATGTTCTTTTCGTGGTAAATTTGGATATTGAGCTGACTTTCAATAGCTTGATAGGTCATTTTTGCAAAAGGCAGTAACGTTTCTATCATCCATGATTTTACAAACCTGCGGCCTGTCACCGGATTAATGATACCTGCTGCGACCTGTGAAGCGGCATTTCCATTGGGCTGATCAATCACGAAGATGCGTTGTCCGGCTGCTTTCAGGAAATGCGCCAGTAAGGTACCGGCCAAACCCTGGCCCACGACGATAAAATCTTTGTCTTCCACGAATTACAGGGATTGGAGTTCTTGTTGAACAGATTTAGGCAGGCTGCTGACAACCAGATCGTAAGAATGATCTATCAGCTCCTTTAAAAACGCGGCGCTGAGGCCATTTTCAAAAAACACCGTATTCCAGTGTTTTTTGCTCATGTGCCAGCCGGGCACGATGTCTTCGTATTCCTCGCGCAATTCCAGGGCACGGTCGGGGTCGCATTTCAGGTTTACCCGGAAGGTGTCGCTATCCAGGCCGGTGATGGCAAAAATTTTCCCCATGACCTTAAAAACTAAGGTGTCTTCGCCAAAAGGGAAGGTTTCTTCAACGCCTTTTTTGGCAAGGCAATAAGCGCGGAATGTCTCGATATTCATGATGTAAAATTCTCGTAATCAAACTTTTAGACTCTCAAAAAAGGCAAAAAGCAAGGGGCAAAAGGCAAATTGCGACTGGTGTACAACAACAAAGATCATAAATTGGAGTAGGATAGGGGAGAGGCGCCCCTTTTTTTGGTTAAAAAAATCTTGGATGGTGCGTGTTTCTATCCCTATCTTTGCGCGGCTTATCATGATCACCGGGCAGGGCGGGGCAAATAATTATTTGCCCTTACGGATGCCGAGCGGTCCTGTAGTTCAAGGGATAGAATAGAAGTTTCCTAAACTTTTGATCCAGGTTCGAGTCCTGGCAGGACCACACATCAAAACATTACCACCTACGAAAATGGCTAAAAAACTGCCGCTTGGCTTACAGGATTTTCGGGAAATCATAGAAGGTGGTTACAAATACATCGACAAAACGGCGTATGTGTATCACCTCTGTAGTTCCGGAAAATACTACTTTCTTGCCCGGCCGAGGCGTTTTGGAAAATCAATCACAGTATCCGTACTCAATGAGCTGTACAGTGGTAGCCAGGAATTGTTCAAAGGATTGTGGATCGAGGATAAGTGGAACTGGAGTAGCCGGCATCCTGTAATTCGTTTAGCCCTCACGGGTATTGGTTTTCAACAAAGTGGTTTATTAGATGCATTAGACTATCAACTCAATCAGTTGATAGAAAGACACGGACTCAATCCCATTGATGCCAACCTGAGCAACAAATTTCAGTATATCCTCCGTGAGCTTGCGCAAACGAATAAGGTCGTCGTTTTGATTGATGAATACGACGCGCCTATTGTTCATTACCTCGGCATAGACCTTGAAAAAGCATACGCGAACCGGGAAATCCTAAAAGAGTTTTTTACGGTACTAAAGAACAGTGACGATTTATTGGAGCTGGTTTTTTTGACCGGGGTGAGCAAGTTCTCCAAAGTTGGCATTTTTTCGGGGTTGAACAATCTGACCGACTTGACGATGCATCCGCAATATGCCTCCATGATGGGGTATACGCAGGAAGAACTGGAGCGTAATTTTGTGGAGGAAATTGAGACCACAGCGCAGAAAATGAGCCTGACTCCGGAAGCATTACTCGCTAAAATGCGCCATTGGTACAATGGATATCGGTTTCATCCCGAAGGAGAAACGGTTTACAATCCCGTTTCAGTCAATATGTTTTTCGATCAGCGGGAATTCAAAAATTTTTGGTTTGCAACGGGAACGCCAACTTTTTTGATCAACCTTTTGAAGCAGGAAGGTCTGTATGATTTTAAACTAATTCCTCAAAGCGAACAAAGCTTCGACACCTTTGACCTGGAGGATTTAAATCCTTTTGGCCTCTTGTATCAAACCGGATACCTCACCATCAAGTCCAAAGACCAGTATGGGTTGTACGAGTTGGATTATCCGAACTATGAGGTTCAAAATTCAATGCTGGTTTATTTACTGGAGGCTTACAGCGGGGTACGAAAAGGCGATGCGTTGCCCTTAGTAATCAAATTAGAAAAGCTGCTTAGCACGCAACAGGTGGATCAGGTGATGACCCATTTGCAAACCATGTTCAAGTCTTTGCCTTATTTTTTGCACGAAAAGTATCCGGAGAAATTTTTTCATGCAGCGATTCATCTGTTGTTCACCTATATGGGCGTTACAATTCACAGCGAGGTTTGTACGAGCGACGGGCGGATTGACGCTTTGGTGGAAACAGCTACACATGTTTACATTTTTGAGTTTAAATTGGATGAAAGCCCTGATGCCGCTTTGGCACAAATTCGCCGCAAAAAGTATTACCAGGCTTTCTGGCTCAAAGGCAAGCCTGTAATGGGCGTTGGCGTTAATTTCTCCAGCCAGAGTAAAAATATTGAAGGGTGGTCTGTTGAGGAAATGGCTTGAATACATTTTTCGACCCTTGTTTTTCCTATAATTTATATTATGTTAAATAGATTAATTCAAAACCCAGGAGAACCAACAAGGCTTTCCCCAAGTGGTTCTCCTTCATGATTTTTTGTCAAGCAATTAATTGATCAATCGCTCTTACGTGTACATCATTACTGAGCCACGTACAGCACTTCTTTAACCGCTTTGATGATTTTAGCCGGATTTGGCAGATACGCGTCTACGTATGCAGCTGCGTACGGCAACGAGGTATCGGCCGCGTTTACGCGTGTGACCGGCGCATCTAAGTAGTCAAATGCGTATTTCTGTACTTCGTAGGCTATTTCAGCAGAAACGCCTGCAAACGGCCATGATTCGTCAATAACGACCAATCGGTTTGTTTTTTTCACCGAGTTCACGATCGCGTGGTGGTCCAGCGGACGAATGGTACGCAAGTCAATGACTTCTGCCGAAATGCCTTCTTTTGCCAGTTCCTCCGCCGCTTTGAGCGTTGGCAGCATCATTTTGTTGAAAGACACCAGTGTGACATCCGAGCCTTCGCGCCGCACAGCTGCTTTTCCAATTGGTACAAGATACTCACCATCAGGCACTTCCCCCTCAAATCCATACAAAACTTCCGATTCCATCATGCAAATCGGGTCGTCGTCGCGGATGGCTGATTTCAGCAACCCTTTTGCGTCGGCCGGATCAATACAGGAAACAACCTTGAGTCCAGGCGTGTTGGCTAACCAGCTTTCAAACATTTGGGAATGCTGCTGGGCCAACTGCCCGGCTGAACCGGACGGCCCCCTGAACACAATCGGACACCTGAATTGGCCGGCAGACTGCGATAAAGTCTTGGCCGCGTTGTTCACGATTTGATCAAATGCCAGAACGGCGAAGTTCCAGGTCATGAATTCGATAATTGGGCGAAGTCCGTTCATCGCTGCACCAACCCCGATCCCGGCGAATCCCAGTTCGGCAATCGGCGTGTCAATAACACGGCGGGCGCCAAATTCCTCCAGCATTCCTTTACTGACCTTATAGGCGCCATTGTATTCGGCGACCTCCTCTCCCATCAGGAATACCCGGTCATCGCGTCTCATCTCTTCCGACATCGCTTCGCGCAGGGCGTCGCGTAGAGTTATTTTTCTGCTCATGCTTCGTTTAAGTTCTATTGATGATGTGCAAAATTAGCAACAGTTTAGATTTTTTATACTTAAAGGACAACTTGAGGTATGTTTCTTTAACAAACCACTCCCCTACTCTACTCAAAATTGTCACTTTTTTGACACGATACAAAAATTGAGCTTATCTTTGCGCCAAATTTTGTTTGCCGGTATAATAAGCTGATCTTAAAAAGCGTTCAACCGGTGTTTGTATCATTTCATAAATAGAATCTTTAATTAAACTCCCATGAAAAGAGTAAAATCTTTTGCCCTTCTTGCTGTTATAGCACTCGCTTTCAGTGCTTTAACCTCCTGCAACCGCGGATATGGCTGCCCCAGCAACTTTTCTGTGAACGAAACAGCAGTCAAAGTTGTTCAGCAATCTGTTCAGATTGTCTTAGGAAAATAACTGTAATGATCAATTGGTTGGTTTTGGATCGGGAACAGCAGCTCGATGAGATTGTTGCGCTCTCAAATGATATTCCCTGCGTGATTTTTAAGCATAGCACACGCTGTAACATCAGCGCTGCAGCTAAATATCGTCTTGAGGAACAATGGGACTTCCCTATTGAGGCGGTACGGCCTTATTATCTTGATTTGCTCGCGTACCGCAGCGTTTCTGATCAAATTGCAGCGAGATTCGAGGTTTACCACGAATCTCCTCAACTGTTGCTGATCAAAAACGGGGAGTGTATTTGTGAATCCTCCCACTTAGACATTAACGCCGAAGAAATAAGGGAATGTTTGCCTGAATTGGTTTAAGACAATGGTATGGTTATGGAAAACGCCCTTATTGAAACACAGGATGGCTCCCACTCCCTGTTATCGGGTGTTTTCGGCGTAAGCTATCATTCCCGGTATGGTGCTATACAGGAGTCTTCTCACGTTTTCATTCGAGCCGGTTTACATTGGAAAGCGCTGCAAACGAAGCAGCTACGAATTCTGGAGATTGGTTTCGGAACCGGCCTGAACGCCTATCTTACCCTACTGGAAACGCAGCGCCTGGACTTAAAAGTCCATTACGAATCCATAGAAGCTTATCCGATTTCGATCGGACAAGCTGCTGCGCTCAATTATCCAAAAATCCTTGAGTCAGAGTCCCCTACCCTTTTCATGGAATTGCACACCGCGCCGATTGGTACAGTCGCCCCTGTAACAACAAATTTTCATTTGCTGAAGGAACAAATTTTATTCCACGACATTCAATATGCCGGGGAATTTGATTTGGTTTATTACGATGCATTTGCCCCGGACGCACAACCCGATCTTTGGGAGGAGCCAATGTTAAAAAAAATCTACGATGCCTTGAAACCGGGTGGGATTATGGTCACTTACTGTGCCAAAGGATACGTCAAAAGAAACTTAAAAACAGTAGGTTTCCAGGTAGAGGCATTACCTGGACCGCCTGGCAAAAGAGAAATGACTCGGTGCCTAAAATCTTGATAATCTATTATTTCGATTTAACAAGATTTAATTTCCCGTCTTCTCCATATAGTTCTTTCGACTTCTTGTTGTAGGCCAGCGCAGCTTCTTCAGCTGTAGAAAACATGCCAATGTGTACCGATTTCCGGTTGATTGAAATGACAGCCCGGTAGCGGTTGTTTTCTTTGTAGACTCCCGTGTAACCTGCTTTGCTGCTTGTTTTTCGCTTTCTGCTGGCAACTGAACGAGAGCGATACAACAGGTTTTCCAGCCTGCAATCGAGTTTGTTGCCATTCGCTGCACCTACCAATCTTCTTTCTTTGGTTTTGGTGTCGGAAAGGAATTTTTCAGCAATCATCTTGTGCAGGTAGATCGTCTCCGTTTTGTATCCGCCGCCGCCGGCTTTTTTCCATGTTTTTTGAAACACGGCGCACCCGCTGGAATGGCGACGAAGGTTGTTGATGAAATCTACTTTTACCAAGTAAGGGTCTGAGGTCAGGTATTCATAGACCTTGTCGTCTATGATCACCTCCTCATCGGCGTTTTTAAGTTTGACCTTGTAAAGCACGCTTTTCAGTTTTGTTTTGTTATTGGAATGCATGTGCGAAGGGAACACAACAGGTCCGACGGCGAATTTAGACAAACAAGTGGCATTTCCAAAGCATCCGCTCCAATTCTTTTATCATTTAATACGGCAAAATCGGCATTTTTCCCAAATAATGATTGGTGAATCAATGAAAATGGCGAAAATGAATTGTTGAAGCGCGGAAATTACTGCTTCCCAGTATCCTGTTTGAGTTTCTTCCAAAACTCTGCAAAAGAGTCAAATTCAATCCGGTAGCTCAGGCCGCTTCCTATTTGGAGGCGTTTTCCGGCAAGGTCAGGTTGGAGCCGTTGGTAAATACGGAGTTTCAATGTTTTGTCGTCGTTCAATACGTATTCAATCACCAGGTCATTACCCAGAAAGGTTCCTCCCGGGTTATCCGGGGTAATGCGGACGTTGTTGCCAAAATCCACATTGCCGCCAAGGTGCACAGAAAGCCGGTCGTTCAGGAAATTTTGGGTAATGCTCACCTGAAATTCTCTTCCACTGTTCACATTGGTGCCCTGGCTCAGGTCGAGCGACTGGTATTGGTTGTAGGCAATATCAAAATTGATGCCGGAAACGACCTTGCTTTCGCCAATGACCTCCGAAAATAACTCCGTAAGTAACCGGGAAAGTTGGTTGGACAGCAATTCGCTCATGGTGCGGTATAGAATGTCACTCCCTTGAAGGGCGATATCCGTTGGTAAAAACTGGCCGGCTACAATGAGGCCGAATACTTGTCGGTTGAGTTCGTTTTGATCCTGTTTCAGCGTCCTGAGTTTGTTTTCGGCATAAGTCTGCAACTGGCCGGTAAGCGCGGGAAAGCTGATGTCAAAACTAATTAAAGGATGGAGCAATTCTCCTTCCAGCATCAGCGTCAGCGCAACCTGGGTTGCATTGCCCGCTTCCCGCTTCAAATCCTCCGGCGCGTTGAGCAGGTATTCCTGTATCAGATTTGAAACAGAGGCACGCAAATCTTTGTACTCTGCCTCCAGCTTGATTCGTGCGCCAAACGGATCCCCGCTCCAGATGATAGAGCCGCCTGGCTTAATCCGGAAGTCCTTATTCACAACATTGTACAGCGTAAACAAATAACTGCCCCGCTCAATGATGTAATCGCCGTACATCTGGAACCCGCCTTCCCGGGGCACCAGAATTCTTAGATTTCCACGCCCGGCGCCCCGGATGATGTCACCGGTTTGTTCATCAAAGACCAATTCAATCTGGGCTGCGTCCGTAACCTTGAGTTCCATTTCAAGGTTGAGGGCTGATGATTTGTTGGAAGGCAAGCCTTTGATGGCCAGATTTTTCGAGGCGGCCATCGCCTTCTTTTTTTCTTCCAGGTCTGCGCGTTCCTGTTGCTTGTCTACAAAGCGGATCATATTCAATTCAGATGCGCTGCTTTCATCTGAAATTGGAATTACGATATGCGTACTGTCTCCTACGATAGCGTTGACGTAGATGTCCGTTTTTTTGAACGAACCGGAGAACCGGATTTTACCACTGCCCACCGCCTGCCCATAAAACACTTCGTTGTCGCCTTTTTGGGTATCTAAGCAAAGGAAACGTTTGGTATCTACCGTAGCGGAGACCCCCAGCTCTTTGAGGTGGTTGTGGGTTAACCCGCCGGTAATTTTTGCTGTATTGCTAAATTTGTCATACAAAACGGTTCCCGTTGCGTCGAAAAGATAGTTGCTAACCGTAATGAAACTCCGCTCAAACCGGTAGCGTGTTTTCAGGTAATTAATGGTAATTCCACCATCTTTGGCCGTAATCCTCCCGGATATATTCGGGCGATCCGGCATGCCGTAAATTTTAAGATCGGCATCAATACTGCCGGTGGTTCCGGAAACAGAAGAACCGATAAAATATTCAGCAATGGCAAGCGGGTACCCGGCTACCTCAACTGAAAAATCGAAATAATTGGCCTGTGTTTCTTTCGCTCCTCCGCGGTCGGCAGGCCCTGCAAGGTTGTACAAACCCTCCACAATCATTTGTGAAGTATCTTTGGTCAGGGTCATAAATGCGCTGAGACGGCTCTTCAAATCGGCACTTTCTGCATCAAAACTCAATTCGCCAAAATCATCGCCGTTGATCCGCATCGTGTCTGCACTGACCCACAATTTGATGCCCTGCATTTTAAATATGTCCTGAACCTGCGCTTCAATTTCAAACTTGCCTGCAAAATCAAGCGCTTCATATTTCCAATATTCGTCAATAATAGCAAGGTCAAAATTGCTCATGCCCAGTTTGAGTCCCCGGTTTCCTTCCTTGTCTATTCTGATTTCCCTGTCCCGGTCAGACAACCGCAAACCATCCGTATCGAAATACCCTTTTCCAAAGGTGAAGCTATTGCCTGGATTTATACTCCAGGGGCGCTCAAAAATAAACAGGTTAGACTGTGCAAAATGAACCTCATAACGCAGGCTGTCAACGGGATACATCACCGCGTCAATGCTAAAGTTGTCCCAAAACAGGGAGGTTGCTGAAGCATAACTGACCCCCAGCAGAATGGTATCGTTTTTCAAAAAACTATTGAGTTCGAGCTTGGGCAGCCGTGTTTTTTCGCCAATCTGCGTATTGCCAATTTCAGTGTACAGGCTGCTGAATCCACCTTTTCCGTTAAATTTCAAATACACTTCCTCCAATTTGAAATTCGAGTAGCTCAACTCAGGGAACTGGACGTTCAGGTTCAGGGTATCAGCTTGCCCGTTGTAGTTCCCGTAGACGCTGGTATTGCGCAATGCACCCAGTTTGGGGTCGAGCAGCCAATTTAAACCTTTGCTGTCTGCAATATCAATGTTGAAGGCAAATTGGTCTGTTAATGTATTCCCTTTTTGCGTAGAAAGGTTCAGTATATTGGTTAAATGGGGAAAATGCGTAGTCAAATAATTTACAAAAGCAGTATGCAAGCGACCTAACTCAAATCGCCCTTCTACGTTAGCGGACAGCACATCGGAGTTGACCACAAATTTTTTGCTCCCATCCTGGAAAGCGGAGGAAACGGCAACGATGGAGTCAATTCTGTAAAGCCCCGAACTGTCGTAGGTGATGGTGAAATTGCGGATGACGGCAGTCCCGACCAGATCAGGATTGATGCTCAGGTTTATTTTTCCAGACAGGATCATGTTCTTCTGGGAGAGGTTCAGCTTTTTCAGGTCAAGCTTTTGGACAGAAGCGTCGAAGTCGAACTCCGGGTTTTTACCAGTCAGGTCTACTTCACCGTTAAAAGAAAAGTCAATATTATCGTCTTTGATTGAAAAATCTCCTTTGAAGAAATTTCGATTCAATTGCCCTTTCAGGCTGGCATTCTTATAGTTATATCCTTTGAAAAGAAAGCTTTGAACTTCCGCTTCCAACGTTGCCTGTGCGGTTTGGGCAGTCAGCCCCACCCCATTGGTAACATTGGCGTTGAAATTAACTAAACCGAAGTCTTTATGGTCGCCCATCCATTTTCCCAGGTTAAAATTTGTCAATCCGATCCTTCCGGAATAGGCTGCCCGCGCTCTTCCTGGTTTCAGGTTCATCCGCATGTCCATATCGGCGCTTCCGATGTCGGTGTTCAGTAAACCTTCAGCCACAAAGTCTTTAAAGAAGCCGACAAAAGATCCGGAAAAATTCAGACGCCCGAGCCGGTCAAAATTCGCCGGAGGGTCAAATTTAGGAATCAACTGACGCAGCGTCCGAACGGTTGTTTTTGCTTCGGTGAGATAGAGCTGCATTTGCTGCTCGTTTTTCACAGTCAGGTCGTTGAATTTGAAACTGCCTTTCACAATAGACCCATCAGAAAGTTCAATGTTCAGGTTATCGCCCCTTAAGCGATTGATCACCCCCGTAAAATTGCCGGTAAGTCTGAGCACTTTATCCTGGTTACTTCGAAAGAAGGTATTTCTTTTCATTTGCGGGGCAAAAACCATGATGTCCCGGATGGCGACTGAAGCATCATTGAGCCGCAATCCCAGCCGCACCGTGTTGTTGAAATCGTCTTCAAAGTTTTGGTATTGGCTGTAGCGCATCGTCAGGGTATCGCCGATTTCACTGTAAGGTGTGATGAGCTTACACCCATTAAGGATCAAGCCTTCAGGGGAAACGCTTGCCTGTTTTGCCGACAATTCATTCAGAATGAACCCGCTTTTGTCTCTGAATGCAATCTTCTTAACCCCGCCCCTGAATACTTCCCGTTGCATTGAAAAAGTATCAATGTTGATGTCAATATTGAAAACATCAAGGTGTTTATAATCAAGCACATCAGCCGCGGTTGTCTTAACAGGTGCGCGGCGGTAATCATGAAACGCAAATGTTCCGTTAGATAACTCAAATTTGCTCACACGGATATCCCAGAAAAGCGTATCGGAAGGATCCGGAATTTTGCTGACGGTCAGAATGCGTTGAGCCGTCCTGGGTAAGGATTCTATGCGGATATCAGGCTCTGAGAGGTCTACCAGCTGCGCAAAGAGTTGTTTCCCGGGCAAGTCCATTTTCCGGATTTGGATGATTCCCTTTTTGAGGGACACGGTTATTCGCTTACCTTTTTCAAGGTTGTCGTCCAGAAAGGAGACGTCTTCAAGTTCAACGGTTTGAAGTTCGAGCCGAAAGGGTTTGCTTTCCTTTTTCGGCGTCGTTTTGGGTGGAAAAAGCTGGTCAATGATAAAGTCCAGGTTACTTTTAGCCTCCCCCGGATTCCGGTGAATGTTGAGCTGGGCCTTCCGGAGATTTAATCCTTCCACGACCAACCCTTTGCGGATCAATACGAAGGGATTCAAATTGAAATTCACCTTCATTTCTCTAACATCCAGGAGGGTATCTGCATTTTGGTCTTCCACATAGACATTGCGCAGGGTGAGCCGGTCAAAAAACGCGAAATAGAAATAATCAATTTCCACACGGTTGCCGGTCACTTCTTCAGCCGCTTTTTCTACCTGGTCAACAGCCCAGTTTTGAACGGCAGGGATCTGAAAGACAAAATTGAGAAGGATAAATACGAAGATCACCCAGATAAGCAGCTGAAGGAAAAAGCGCCAAATAGCAGCGGCAAGCGACCTACCTGGCGGTAGCGCCTTTGGATCAGACGGCGTTGGTGAATTAGTATTAATTTCCTCCATTGTACATTACCCCTTAAGACACCGAAATGCCAGCGGGGGATTAAACAAAAAATCACTTTAACACAGTTTTATGCCGGCTTCATTCATTTTTATAGACAACTCCATTCTTCATAACGAATCGAACGTTAAGCATCGCTTCAATTCTGGCCAAAGGATCGCCTTCAATGGCAACAATGTCGGCAAATTTTCCGGCTTCGATGGTACCAAGCTGATCATTCATTCCAATGAGCCTGGAAGTAGTCACGGTGGCGGCGAAAATCGCCTCTATCGCCGGCATTCCTGCTTCCACCATGTAAACAAATTCTTTACCGTTGCTGCCATGGGGTGAAACGCCGCTATCTGTTCCAAACGCAATTTTCACCCCTGCTTTGTATGCGGCTGCAAAAGTTGCCTGGATTTGAGGCCCGACGGCTAACGCTTTCAATGCAATGATCTTTGGGAAGTAGCCTTCTTCCTTTGCTTTTTCGGCTACAAATTTCCCGGCCGATATGGTCGGAACGTAATAGGTGCCCTTTTGTTTCATCAGTTCCATGACCTCGGGTGTCATCATGGTGCCGTGTTCGATGCTGGTGATGCCGGCTTTTACGGCGCGCAGCATGCCTTCCGTTCCATGCGCATGCGCAGCTGTATGCATGCCATAATCTTTGGCTGTCTGAATAATTGCATCCAGCTCTTCATCCACAAACTGAGGCCCCTGCCCGTCTTTGGCTACACTTAAAACACCGCCCGTCGCAGTTATTTTAATGCAGTCGGCGCCATTTTTGTAGCGCTGGCGTACTGCTTTGCGTGCTTCATCTGGGCCATTCACGACGCCTTCATCCGGTCCAGGATCCCCCATTAACTCGCGATTTAACCCATTTGTCGGATCCGCGTGGCCTCCTGTGGTGGCAATTGATTTTTCGCAGGTAATGATGCGCGGGCCCGTTGCAATACCCTGATTGATGGCATTTCGAAGGGAGACGTTGACGCCTGTACCGCCCAGGTCCCGTACGGTCGTAAAACCGGCCATCAGGGTGCGGTTGGCATACTGTGCCGCCTTGAATGCCCGATCCGCTTCGTTGAGGCTGGTTCGTTCCATGTAACTGGAACGGCTCGATTCGCTTTCTATATGTACGTGCATGTCCATCAAACCTGGCATCACCGTCCTGTTTCTCAGGTCAATGACCTTCGCGCCGGCTGGTGCGGTTGCATAGCCTTTCCGGACTTCTACTATTTTATCGCTTTCTACGATAATCGTCATCGCTTCCTTGACCGTTTGATCGGTGCAGGTAATCAATTTCCCACAATGCAGGTAGGTCTGTTGTGCCGGCAACCAGGCTCCAAATAACAGGCATAAGCCACTCAGTATCAATTTTGCTTTCATCTTGTGATATTAATTTATCCCGATTCAGGACAAGTGATTAAGGTAGTTTTTTCAGTTCGCTGCAAATTTCACTAAACTAATGGCGCTCCCATAACATTTTAATGGTCGTACATTCGCCAAAATTATAAGAAATTCCTAAACCACCCGAGATGCACATACACCGCATACCTTATCAACAAATCCCCCAATTTTCTAATAAAGATATTGCTTATGCTGTAGGTAACCCAGCTCTTCGGCCTTT
This sequence comes from Saprospiraceae bacterium, assembly GCA_022841505.1. Classification (GTDB taxonomy): domain Bacteria; phylum Bacteroidota; class Bacteroidia; order Chitinophagales; family Saprospiraceae; genus JABWAJ01. The sequence continues at coordinate 13,149 of JALHRK010000133.1, forward strand.
TTATCAATACGAAGTTTCAATAGATGCGTTTGAACAGGTTATTGAAGACAAAAAGAAAGACTATACCGACCGGCAACTCTTAGTCAGCGTGCTTCGCGAACAATATGCTTACTATGACGCAGGTGCGCTTACGCTGGCCAATATTGAGGCCTTGGGTGCGGACAGCACCTTTACCGTGACAACAGCGCACCAGCCCTGCTTGCTGACGGGGCCTTTGTATTTCATCTACAAATGTTTTTCCACCATTAACCTCGCTGAATCGCTGAATCAAGCCTACCCTGCCTACCGGTTTGTGCCGGTTTTTGTGTTGGGAAGCGAAGACCATGACTTTGAAGAAATCAACCATATCCAGCTTTTTGGCAAAAAGCTGCAATGGGAAAATGCGGAAAGTGGCTCTTGTGGAAAGATGAATACCGATAGCCTGCAACCGCTTTTGGAGTCTTTAGCTTCCATCCTGGGAAATTCGGAAAATGCACAGGAAATCCTGGGATTGATCCGGCAAGCCTACACGGTGCACGATACCTTTGGCGCTGCTACGGTGCATTTAGTTAGCAAACTGTTCAGCGAATATGGGTTGATCGTGCTGGATATGAATCACCTGGCGTTCAAACGCAAATTTGAACCTTTGATGCGCCGGGAATTGCTGGAACAAGCCTCCCGTGGATTGATAGAAGCCGCTGCTGCCGGTCTGGAAGCTGCCGGTTTTTCCGGTCAGGCCCATGCACGGGAAATCAACCTTTTTTACATGCGGGAGCAATTGCGGGAACGCATTGTACAGGAAGGAGAGATCTTTAAAGTACTCAACACCGATTATAACTTTACCCGGGAACAAATTCTGGAAGAACTGGCGCAGCACCCTGATCGCTTTAGCCCAAACGTGATCATAAGGCCCCTGTTTCAGGAATATATTTTGCCTAACCTGGCTTACATAGGCGGAGGGGGCGAAATTGCCTATTGGCTGGAACGCAAAGCGCAGTTTGCCCATTTTGGCATCAATTTTCCAATGCTGATCCGTCGAAACTCCGTTTGCTGGATAGACAAAAACACGGGCAAACGCTTAGATAAGCTTGGCCTGCAGGTTGAGGACCTGCTGGAAGATACAGAAAGCCTCATTCGCCGGTATGTTCAGGAGCATACCGCTGCTGAGCTGAGTCTGGGAGAAGAAAAAACGGCTTTGGATAGGGTTTTTCTCAGCATTGGCCAAAAAGCATTAAAAATTGACCCAACGCTGGAAAAAGCCGTGCTGGCAGAAGCTGCCAAACAAATGAAGGGCCTCGAACAATTGGAAGATCGCCTGCTCCGTGCAGAAAAACAGCGCCATGAAGTTGAAATCAACCAACTGCGGGCACTCCGGGAGAAACTTTTCCCAGGCAATGGCCTACAGGAGCGACACGACAACCTCCTACCCTACTTTCTGGCTTATGGCTGGGATTTTTTCAAGACACTAAAAGAACATTTGCATCCGCTTGAGTCAGGGCTTGTTGTGATTTCGGAATAGGGGCAAAGTAAGGGCGGTAAGGGCGTAAGGGCGGTAAGGGCAAATAATTATTTGCCCTTACCGCCCTTACGCCCTTACCGCCCTTACTGGTGCCTGTGTCTTAGATGAGCTATTTGCATGCTTATTGTGTTTTTGTTTTTTTTGTTGAGAAAATTTAGGATGAGTAAAAATTAATTATATTAAAAACACACCTTGTTTTTTTAACCTAAAATTTTTTGTTTTTAATGAATAAGTCTTATTTTTGCAACAGGTTGAAAAT
>JALHRK010000134.1 GCA_022841505.1 Saprospiraceae bacterium
AACTAAGTGCTTTCCCAAATTGGAAAGGCAGGTTTGTGAAGCAGAACTGATTTTTGTTGTATAAATGGAATAGCACACAGATTTCAGCACAAATGCTGGAAACATCTGTGTGCTATTTTAGAAATGAGGCCTGATCCAGCAATCTAAAATTCTTGTCTGAATTTTGCACTATGGTGGTCAATTGCGTATTCTTGCCGGATAAATAACCCCGATTACAGTACTTATTTCTTCATAACCACTTTGCGACGGCTATAAAGATGGCCTTATCTAAATGAGAGACCTTCACGATCTGGATTGGGAGACCATTACTGATTATATCGAATCCGGGCAAGCCGCCCTGCTGATAGGGCCGGAAATCCTGCGCATCGAAGGCCGTCCCCTGGACCAGGCCTGGCGCAATGGCCTGTTGGATAAATTCAAAAACAAAATTGCGTACCACCACGACAGAGAAGGCCTTTTACTGTTTTCCACCAAGATCGCCAAAAACGATGCTGCTCGGTTTGTCCGGAAATTTGTCAGTGAACAGGCGCCGGAGGAGACCGTTTTAAAAAAAATTGCCCAAATCAAATTCCCGCTCGTGGTTTCCACCAGCCCCGATACAGGTCTGTCGGATGTCGCTTACAAATACGGCGTGCGACATCGCTTCAGTTATTTCAAAAACCGGAGCAAGTCGGTAGAAGATGTGGAAGAACCCCAGGCCGATCTGCCCCTGTTTTACAACCTCTGTGGGACAGTCAACGACGATGAATCGCTCATCCTGGATTATGAAGACCTGTTTCAGCTGATCTCCTGTTCCCTTGGCACACCGGGTCTGCCACCCAAACTACAGGCCGCTCTGGACAAAGTGCGCATTTTCTTTTTTATCGGATTTCAGTTCGAGAAATGGTATACCCAATTGTTACTACGGCTCTTATGCGGACATGAGGAAAGCGAGAAATACGCCACTAATCACCAGCGCGTGGATGACCAGGTCAGCGCGTTTTTATGGAGTCAATTTCAAATCGAATTCCTGGACAACGGGCAGTCTTTTCTGGACATGCTCTATGAAAAATGTGCAGCACGCAACCTGCTGCGCCCCCTGGCCAACCCCGTTTCCGCAGATGACGTCGCTATCATCCGGCTGATCCAGACCGGTAAAGATTTGCTGGCTCCCCTGGAACGCCTGCGGCAACGGGCCGAACATAACGGGCAGACACACGATGTCACCCTGTTATTGGCCCGCTACAACAACCTGCTGGAAGAAAAGAAAAAAGGCATGCTCGACAGTCGCGATTACTTCGTAGAGTACAATCGCTTGATCGACAATATGTTAAACCTTTTGGCCACTCCTTCCTCTTGAAAACGACACTTTTTCGATACCCGGGCGTCCGGCCCTTCGAGATGGCACAATCCGGCCAGTTCTTTGGCCGTCAGCGCGACATCCAGGATTTGTATGAACGGATCATGCTGGAAAAACTGGTGGTGGTGTTCGGCAAATCGGGCTATGGAAAAAGTTCATTGCTGAATGCGGGCATCCTGCCCAAACTGATGCACCCGCCGGCCGCAGACAAACGTTTTTTACCGGTCGTAGTTCGGTTTACCCCTTATACGGCCGCTGCTTCCGTTAGCCCGGTGTCCATCCTCCTTGACCGCCTGCCGGCCACCGCTAAAGACCCATCGCCGGGAACGGATACTACGCTTTGGCACACGTTCAAAGCCTGCCAACAATCCGGATACCACTTTGTGCTCCTCTTTGATCAGTTTGAGGAATTTTTTACCTATCCGCTGGAACAACAGGTAGAATTTCGCGAACAACTGGCCGAGTTGTTATATACTGGCATTCCACAGACAGTTCGGGATCAATGGGAAACGTTGAGCGAAGAGGAGAAAAAGCGCTTTTCCGAAACGCTCGATGTGCACGCGGTATTCGCCATCCGGGAGGATCGCCTCAGCTGGCTGAACAGCCTGCGGGAAGCGCTCCCAGCCATCCTGCACCAGCGCTACGAAATCAAAGGATTGACCGACGAGCAGGCCAGGGAAGCCATTATCGGTCCGGCAGCGCTGCCACAAGCGCCGGACTTTGCCTGTCCGCCTTTTTCGTACAGTACCGATGCTTTGGATACCCTTTTAGCAGAGCTGAAAAAAAACGCCGGTAACCCGGGCGGCAGCCAGCCACAGCACCGGATCGAAGCCTTTTTACTGCAGATCTGCTGTGAAGACATCGAACGCCGTATGATCGAACGCGCCGGACAGGGCCATCCTACAACAATGGTGACGAAGGCCGATCTGCCCCGTTTTGAGCGCATTTACGACGATTATTACCACCACAAAACAGACGAATTGCCAGCACCGCAACGCGAGGCTGCCCGGCGCCTGATCGAAGAGGAACTGGTAGGGCTGAATGAGGCCACCGGGGTCGTGTTCCGGCTCAATGCCGACGGGCGCAAACTGGCAGCCCAACCGGGAGTGACCGAGGAACTTTTAAAGAAACTGACCGATTGTTTCCTGCTGCGCGCCGAGCCGAACAGCACCGGCGGTTTCAATTACGAAATTACCCACGATACGCTGGTACCGGCAGTGCTCCAATCAAAAGGGCAACGCCTGGAGCAGGAGAAAAGCCGGTTGGAAAAACAAAAACTGGCGGAAGAACGGCGGAAAAGGCGCTTGGCCACTGGCTTAGCCATCGGCGGATTCGTTTTGTCAGCCCTCGCCATTACCGCCTCGATCTACGCCTGGCAGGCGCGCAACCAGGCGCAAATCATCGCCCAGGCCAACCAATTGCTCTCACTCGCCCTGCAAACCGCCGGTACCGATGCCACCCGGTCGCTCGAACTGGTCTCCCAGGCCCTCACCCTGTTGCCAAACGACAAAACCGCACTACAAGCCCGCCACGACATTTATTCCGGCAACGAGTTCTATCACCGGGCCATCGCCTGCGACGGAGTTTCCAATGTTGTATTATCGCCCGATGGAAGCCTGATCCTCGCCGCAGCCGGCCATCAGGCAATTTTATATGATACTGCCGGAAACAGGTTGCAGGTTTTTGAAAACACCGGCCAGCGCTTGCATGTTTCGCGCGATTCCACGGGAGCAGGGCAGGCGCCTGATACCCTGAGCAACCGGGTGTATGCCATCGGCTTCGCCCCGGACGGAGAACGGTTGCTGACTGCTGCAGAGGACGGCATCGTTCGGGTCTGGAATACCCGGGGACAACTGCTCTGGAAATTGGGAAACTCGAACGAACGGATCACGGCAGCTATGTTTTCGCCGGACGGGCGTTTCATCCTGGCCGGCCGGCGCAACGGAACAGCCAGCCTATGGTCGGCCGGAGGGGGCGAATTGATCAAAACCTGGGCGGCCCATACCGACGAAATCACGGCAGTAGATTTTACCGGCTCCGGCGATACGCTGTTGACCGCCTCAATGGACGGAAGGGTACACCTTTGGCATACCGGACAGGCAACAAGCCTGGTTAGTCTTGCCCATAAAACGCCGGTCCTAACGGCTTCCCTCGCGCCGCATGGGCGTCAGGTCATCACTGGCGAGCGTTCCGGTCATTTGCAACTCTGGCAGGTGTCCGGAAAATTAGCGGCCATCTGGCCTGCCCACACACGGCGCATCAATAGCGCCCGATTTGCGCCCAACGGTGCCCATATTCTCACTTGCAGCGACGACCGGCAGATCAAATACTGGGATACGACCGGCCGGGAACTAAAAACGTATCGCGGCCATACGGGTTTTGTGTATAGCTTGGCCCTACGCCGCGACGGAGCCGCTTTCGTCAGCGCTGCGGAAGACGGAACGATCAAACTGTGGAAAGTTGACTCAAAAATAGACCGGGCGTTTCATATTGGCGAATCCCCCTTGGGGTTAATCAATTGGTCGCCCGACGGCCAATTCCTGCTGACTGCCCAAGGCAGCGGCCTACAGGCCGCCGCTGATCTGCTCAACACCGGAACAGCGGAAGAAGACGCTTTCTGGGAAGCGCTGGAGCAACCTGCCGCTCCACAGGCCGCCCACGTGTGGGATCATGCCGGCCGTCTCGTGCATACGCTGACCGGTCATCAGAGTGCTATTACTGCCCTCGCCCATTATCCCGGTGATGGCGGCTACGTGTCCGGCAGCGATGACGGGGCAATATTGTTATGGGATACCAGCGGCCGGCGATTACAAACCTGGGGAGGCGAACAGGGTAGCAGCATCCTGGCCCTGGCCGTATCATCCGCCGGCCAAATGGCAGCCGCCAGTCAGACCAGCGATTCCGTGCTGACCGCTAAGTTACATTTATGGCGCAATGGTCAATTGCTGCAACAACTTCGATTAAGCGGCGGGCAAATCTCCTACCTGGCTTTTTCACCCGACGGGCGGCGATTGCTCAGTGGTGGCTACGACGATTCGCTGCGGGTGTGGCAGGTTCAGCCTGGCGGGCTGACTCCCGAACGCAGCTTGGCCGGCAGTGAAGGACGCATTGAAAGAGTAGTCTGGTCACCTGACGGGCAGTACGTGGCCATGGGCGAAAGCGGTTCCAACGCCCGACTGAGCGTGTGGGATACGAACGGCAAACTCGCATTCACCCAAACCCTGCCCGCTGAAAACAAGACCGGCGGGCGGGGCGTGACCGCCGTGGCCTTTTCGCCGGACGGACGGCTGGTGGCGGCTGGGGCGGAAGGGGGGATGGTGAAGATATTTAACCTGTCAGGGCAGGAAATCCAGACTTTTGAGGACCTGAACGGGCAAGGCATCCAAGGGCTGGCTTTCTCCCCGGAGGCCAGGCATCTTTGGGTAGGCAGCCGGGACGGATGGGTACGCAGGATTTGGATTTTAGGACATTAGGGACTACCCCTTTTACCACACCCGCCAATCATTTCCCACGTTTTCCGCCCGGAAGGTCGGGCGCTGCCGGCCCTGGGTGAGTTCCGAGACCCGCTGGCCCAGGAAATCCTGCAATTCGGACACCATCACCGATCCGTCGTTGTTCAGATCGGCTGCTTTGTCGCGTAGGCCCCCGATCAGGCTGTAGGTGAACACTCCGTTCTTCCAAGCATCGCCCTCGATGGCGTACTCCGCCCCGCCGGCACTGGAGATGACCGTAGCGCCCGAGCTGCGCCGCAAGTCCACGAATAGTTCTTTCATCAGTTCGAAGGAGTTTTGCAGGCCAATCTGCCTGGTTTCCACCTGGGTATTGAAAGCGCGGAACTTCACCGGGGCGCTCGTTGTAACCTGTTCCTTCACCAGGCTCACGTTTTCCTTGTCCAGTTCACCGGAGTGGCAGGCATCCATCAGGATGAGTTTTTGCCGGGCTGGGATGCCGTCGAGCAGATCTTCCAACGCGTCGTAGGGAATACCTTTGGCTTTAGGATAGGCAAAGTCGACGTCGTAGGTGGCGAAGAAATAATCGAGCTGGTCGTCCAGCAGACCGTGGCCGGAGATGAAGAGGATGACCCGGTCGTCGGTTTTGGTTTGGGCCAGCCAGGCTTTCAGCGACTGTACCTGGGCTGCGGTGGCGTCACGGTTGATCAGGGTTTTGCTGTAGATGTTTCCATACTGTTCTTTCTGGGCCTGGAATAGGCTAATCACGTCGCCTGCGTCTTTGGCGGCATAATTGAGGTTCATGTTCCGGTCGGCGTATTCCGACACGCCGATGGCCAGCACGTACAGGTCGGGCTTTCGAGCCGGGGCGTTGCAGGTGATGGATACGTCTTCGAGCAGGCTTTCCAGGCCTTTTTCGTTGAGGCAGGAGATTTGTATCTGGTTCTCGCCGGCGGAGAGCGGGATGTTTAGCGTTTCCTGCCACTGGCGGAGGTTTTTGCCACGCAGGGAGATACCCTGGCGGCCGTATACGGGCACGTCGTTGACCCAGACGTTGATGCGGTCGAGCAGGAATTTCGGGTCGGAGGCATCGATAGCCAGGGGGAGTTGGGGCTGGTCGGTTTCAAAGGGCAGGTTGTCGCTATTAACTTTCAGCATGGGCAGATCGGCTTCGGCGGAGAGGTCTGCCTCGCGGAAGTCCATTTTTTGGAGACGTTTGAGATAAGCTTTGTGGTAACTTTCGATGATGGCAGGGTCGACTTCCGGCATCCGGGCCAGGACCAGATCGGGGCGGTTGTAGATCAAGTCGTACTGGCGGAAAGGCAGGGAGGCGTTGTCTTTGGTAAAGCGCAGGGTTTCGGCCAGGCCTTTCGTGGCGTGGTAGTAATTTTCGGGGGTGGTGATGATGTAGCTGTCATCATCATGGAAAGTCCAATACAATACCATTTTCCCTTTTTCCAGGTCGAACAGGCCTTCAGGTTTTACCAGCAAATTTTCATCGCTGGTTAACTGATCTTTAGGGTCAGGCAAAAAATTATTGATTAAGGCAACTTTTTTGATCAGAGCACCGCCGGGGAGTGTAAAATAATAGGCTGTCGAGTGCAAATTGGACAACAGGATAAAGTCTTTCTTTTTTTCGCGCACTATAAGATGGAAATACTGGTCAAACGACTGATCGGCGGATGACAGCTGATCCAGGTCTATCGACGCGACCCTGTTCAAGTCATAATCTAATAATAGCAGTTGCAAAGCGCTTTTAAACCGAAGCGGAGTATGGGTTCTTCCCAGTACAAACAGGCACCTGCGCGCCTGCCCGATAATTTCCATATCTGTTGTGTCATTCAGTCTATAGATTTTTTCTATCTCCTTCGTAGCATTTTTGACCTTCATCAGAAGTCTGGCAGAACCTGAAAGATAATCTTTATTAATTACCTTCATTTTCGGTTTAAACTCTATACTTTCAGAAGATGTGATAAAAACATGCTCGAAACCTTCGTCAAAATAAGCTTTAAAGCTATAATTCCCGCTTATGAAGTCAACTTTTTTATTGGTATTGCTATCTATCTGAAACAGATACGGGTCTGTTCTGTACAGTGGATCATTCATTTCCATACAGTTATACAATATAACCCGGCCCGACAGATCGAAAACAGGATATCCAGCCATCGAAATCTGTGGAGGGAGTTGTATTCTGTGTATTTCTTTGCCCGTTTCCATGGACCGAATACTTAGATAGGCATCTATTTGGACCTTCATCGTTTTCGGATCATATTTATAGGAATTATACCCCATGCTTACCAATAGATTGCCTCCCCGGCCAATAATAGGCGAAAACAACGTATCACCGGAAAAGAGCCTTTCAATGACGGGCAGTGCACTCAACCTGAATTTTTTTATTGAAAAGGTGCTAATTCCCTGAAAAAGCAAGGAATTGGTCGGTGCAGAGTAGCCCAGCACCGTGGCAGTCGTTGATTTTAGGTTGAACGTCTTTTCGAGTTTTTCTGATTTCAAATTATAGTAGCGAAGAGACGCTTCCCCAATAGCTGACATACCCGTACCAATAGTGATCAATTTGGTATCGTCCGTAAAAAAAAACGAAGAATAGCTATAATCAGGAAAGCTCCGTTCCCGGCCGCTCGTCAGATGCAACAAATACCCGCTTTCTCCAGACGTAGCGTAGTTGGTATAATCCAAGAAAGAATAATATAACTTTTCAAGGCTTGCATTTACAGCGTAATCAGCGCGTCCATTAGGCGCTTTTTGAAAGGGTTCGCCCTGGTAAAGGATTTTGTCCTGATTCAAAGCCAGCAGGGTTAGTTTCGTTGGTTCTGCCGTATTGACTGTTGAGGTGGTCTCGATCAACATTTTATCGCTTTTTTTGCTGAATTTAGCGCTGGCAGAGCCAATACTGTCCGCAAAAAACTTGATTTTTGCTACCGACTTTAACCGTGTCCACGTACTGATTTCTAAAATAAACGGTTCCTCTTCTTCGCAATACAAGTAGTTGCCGGATGGGCTTAGCTGTTTGTTTTTATGATATCCTCTATCGAAAAAGCGTTTCTCTATCGAGGGTTTGATCGTTGCATTCGCGATCTCAAACGTCTGGAGGTAGTAGTCGGCGCCCGATTTACCGGTTCCGTTTTCTACAGGCGCCTCTTCCGTCACTATGATCCTGCCATTTTCAACGAAAAATTTATCTATATTCTTGATGGAAGTGGGCACCATCCCTACATAGGTGAACCCTGGCAATTCGATCAGGTGCAGCCCTTCGCTTTTTGTCCTCAGTAAAGCAGCATCATTGATAGAATCAGTCAGGTCTTTTAGACGGTATGCGGCAATGCTTTCATAATCTATCGTTATCTTATATTCTTTTATTTCTTCCGGCGTAGCCTTCACGTAGTCCCTGGTATCTTTTTTGCAGTATAAAAGATATTTCCCGTCGTTCGATACGTAGGAGTAAGCTGGTGCACTCACTACTTTTTTTACTCTATTTATACTGTAATCGATCAGCCGGAGGGTGTCATAACCTATCGATAATATATGCTGATTGTCTTCATAAAGCCGGCGGTCCGAACCTACCTGCAAGCCATGATAGAGAATGACGCCCTTTTTAATATCCATCACGGTGCCGTTTTGACCGAACAGGTAACGATTGTTTGGGCTGATGTCTATAAAGTTTACATAACTAGATCCTTGTTGGATGACCTGGGCGCCCTGGCTATATAGAGCTGCCGGTGCATACCAGGCCAGGCATAGGAGCGTCAGAAAGAATATAAATATCTGTTTCATGTTGAAATTTTTTGATTCGGCACAAAAAGCAAGCCTTGCACCAGGCAACCGGTAAAGAAGCGGTGCAATACAGCCTCATTTTAAATTCAGCAGATAATAATAGCATTGCCCCGTGTATCCCGCCACCTGCAGCGGGGTTTTACCTTCTTTATTTACTGTTTTAGTATCTGCCCCCAGCGATAGCAACCATTTTAAAGCATCCAGCTGCTGGTACATTGCAGCCAGGTGCAGGGCCGTATTGCCATCGCTTTTCTTCGCTTGCCAGCGGGCGCCGTACTGTACCAAGACTTTGGCCAGATCAACGTGCCCCTGGCTAACCGCCAGCATGAAGGGGGTATCAACAGTTTCATCTGTTCTTTCATCCGGTTTGGCGCCTTTATCCAACAGGTAGCGGGCGGCCTCTATTTGCCCATTATTTGCAGCCCATTGCAATCCCGTCCAACCCGCATCCGTTTTCTTATCCGGATCGTACTCTTTATCCTCCACCGGGAGTTTACATTCTTCGATAAAATATTTTAGCAAGGCCATTTTCCCCTGGGCGGCGGCAAGGCCGAGCAGGTTGCCATAATATCCGTCCGTTTTCTGGCCAAATTGATCGTACAGGTAGATCGTGCCTTTTCTGGCCGGGTTGGCGCCGTTGGAAACCAGCAAGCGGAATAATTCCGGGTCATCGGAGATATTCGCAGCGGACATCAATTTAGCATGACCATCGGTCATTGCTTCCTCCCGGGTGGTATCGATGGTGGCCAGGTATTTTAGGCATTCCAGTTGACCGGCGGCGGCGGCGAGGTGAAAAGTGCTGCGGCCGTCCTGCTTTTTCAAATGGCAGTTTGCCCCATATTTTACCAGTAATTTTGCCAGGGCGATATGCCCTTTTGCAGCGGCGAGCATAAGCGGCGTATCTGCGGTTTCGTCTATTCTTTCGTCCGGCTTGGCGCCTTTTTCCAATAGGTATTGGGCTGCGTTGAATTGTCCGTTTGTCGCTGCCCATTGCAAACCCGTCCAGCCGGTTTCCGTCCACGTTTTTAGGTCTAATTCCTTATCGTCTACCGGGATTTTACACGTTTCAATAAAATACTTTAGCAGTTCCACTTTTCCCTGCGCGGCGGCAATGCTGAGCAGGTTGCCGTAATACCCTTCGTTATCTAACCTGATGGTGCCCTTCTCAAAAGGATCAGCCCCCCTGGAAACCAGCCAATGCACTAATTCAACATCATCATAATCATTAACTACTTTCATTAATAAGGTTGGGCATTCAGTATCCCCATACCTAGATTTATCGCATAAAATTTGATTCACATCAGCACCGTTCAGAACGGCATTCTTTATGTCGTTTGGCGTAGTATGTTTTTTTTCATAAGGATTTATAAACTTCCAGACCACGAAGTCATTATATAAATATTCCACCCGGGAGGTCGGTTGCTGTACGCCACCGGTTCGCCTTGACACTTCACTGAGAACGTATTTTTGCACGTCCGTTATGGTCACGGCATTTTTTTTATCTTCTATTTTCACCTTCAATGCCTCTTTTAAAGTGTAGGTAAATACGCCATTAGCGAGCCCACCTCCTTCCATAGCGGCCTCCGCACCGCCCGCGGCCGAGATGATCACCGCACCGGAGCCCCTCCGGAGGTCCACAAAAAGGTCTTTCATCAGGTCAAACGAATTGTCGGCGCCTTCCGGATTCAACACTTTCGTATGGACCGAACGGAAGACAACTTTGCCATTATTGGCCGTATTAGCCGTTGTTTCTTTACGGGCGGCGCTTTCATCCAGTTCCCCCGAAAAACAAGCGTCCAAAAGCAATACTTTCTGGCGGGCCGGAATATCAGTGAGCAAAGATTCCAGCAGGTCGAAGGGAATGCCCCGTGCCTGAGGATTGGAAAAATCCACGTCATGCGAGGCAAAATAAAAATCGAGTTTATGGTCCAGGAGGCCGTGTCCCGCCGCGAACACGATCACCATGTCTTCCGGTTTCGACTGCGCCAGTTTCGACCTTAGCGCGGCTATTTTTTCTTTCGTGACGGCCTCGTTCAGGTATTCATAATGAAACAGGTTCCGGAAAGCGCCGGAACGGTCTTTGAAGAGACGGCCTACGTCTGCGGCGTCTTTATCCGCATATTGCAGATTCATGCCGGCATCCTTGTATTTGGAAACACCGATACATACCAGGTGCAAATCCGGCGCGGGCAGGTCGCCGTCCAAAACGACGGTAAATCGCTGTTTAAAAGAAGCGATCCCCTGGCTATTCACCGCCTGCACTTCGATCACATTGATTCGCTGGACCAATTCGATCTCAAAAACACCCGAAAAGCTGGGCTTACCAGCCTTACTGATGTCCTTCCCCCGGGCGCCTAAAAGCGGCACCTCATTGATAGAAATCCGGATCAGAGCCAGGGGAAACGCCTGATCGGATGCAGCGACTTTAATTTGCATTTTCCGCTCTTTGGTGCGGGCCGGCAACGGCGCCCCATCATTGACGACGACTTCCGGTACCTGCCAGATGGTATTTTCCAGGGCTTTGGTCAGGCCGCTTTTTTTGATCCTGGTCTGATAGGCTGACTCCAGGCGGGCGATATAGCCGGGGTCGGCAAAGCCCAGGCGCTGCATGATGATGTCGGGCCGATTGTAGAAAAAATCGAGTTGATCGTAGGAGTAGTATTGATCACCTTGCTGGAATCCGAAGTCAGACTCGTGTCCCTTGTTGACGGCGTAGTAGTAATCGGGGGTAAAATAGCAGTACTGGCCGGGTTCTTTTTTGGGATTGGCAATCAAGGTGGCGATCAAAGTGGCATTTTGCCAATCCCAAATACTCACCGTAAAACCATCTGCCGCCAGCATAGCCAGCCGGGTCGCTTCGGGATTGATGTCAAATGCTTTTATCCGCTCCCGGTTGACAAGGGTGTGGCGCAAGGTTAAATCCGGCAGATCGTAGATTTCAATCTGGTTGTAGTGGGCGATGGCCAGCTGTTTTCCATCCGGAGAAAACTTAAAATCCTGGATCGTTTTGTTGAAAGGAGCAGTGATTTGTTTTTTACGGACGTCGTATATAAACAAATCGCCGTAATTATTGGAGAAAGCAAGGAAAAGATCATTGGCATTGCAAATAATCTTAGTTTTATCCCTTATGCCGCCTCCGGCTTTCGCCCAATCCCACCTTTCTTTTGAAAGATCCATCGAATCAACGACCTGCAAATCCGGCAGGCTTATTTTCAGTAATCTCCAGACGGGCGTTTCCCGCTCACGCTTACTCCTATTTGCTATACCATAAAAATAGTTATGCTGTGGCGAAAAGCAAAACACGATATACGCATTCCATCTATCCTCGTTTCCAAACTTATTATTTACTATATACTTGTTCTCTTTCCAGTTAATCTCATGAAGTATCGAGTTGTACGATTCCTGCTTAATGCTCCACCTTCCATCTGCGCTATAATACCACAAGTCTCTAAAAAAACCTGGTGATTCCATGGCCGTATTTTTTATTCCGGTTTTCGGGTTAATGAAGAAGGCGCTATCTCTATGGTAATGGCCCGTCTCATCTTTAAACTCTCCTGTAGAAGTCACGCTTATTTGCCCGGCGCGGGAAGCCGGATCCTTGATAAAAGAGCTGGTACCCCTCAAGTTTTTAAGTGACCAGATCATATCCGAACGCCCCATTTCCGCTTTAAAAACCAATAATCCGTCTTTTCCAAAAAAGATATTCTCGTGAGGAGAAGCAGGATTTAACGATAGCCGTTGCATATCCCAATTAATTTGAAGGCTCAAATCAACTATTTTCAACTGGTCGGTTAAGAACAAAGCATTATTTCCAGGTATGGGCACTACGCTGGTTGCATAATATATAGCATTGTACGGGGGGCAATTATATAAAGTGGAAGCAGTGTTGCTGTTTACGTCGTAAACCCCGGGCCATTTTGAAAAAAAATACCGGTTGTCGTTAAAGAAATAACTATTGGAAAGGCTATGTTTGGGAAAATCTCCGTGGATAGTCTTGTAAAAATTTTTGACGCCCGGCAACGGATCAATTTCCCCGGTCTTAAGGTTCCAGCGCACAATGCCGACGGCATTGTGCGTATCATCTCCCTTTTTCCAGTAGGCGGCAAGCAGGTATCGGCCGTCTTTACCAGGACTGAAACACAATAAGCTTTTGTGCTCCCAATCGGGTTGTGGCGTAAAACAAGCTACTTTTTGCCCGGTGTTCACATCCCATTTATCAATGGCGTTGGCCTGGACGTTGGTTCCATTATAGGAATTTTCATACCAGCCGATCAACAGTTCATGGGAATTGTCGGTAAATTTAATATCTTGTATGTACGGATCATTGGTACTATCATGCACGTTCGGATTTACGTCCGGGGCTTTGTAACCGTCTATTTTCTTATTGAACACCTCTTTCCGGGCCTTCCAATCATAAACAATTAGCTGATGCGTGTAACCACTCATTTCAACGGCCCCCGCGATGCGCAGCCCGTCGGCAGAAATGGCTAGCTTCACCTTGCGAATATCGCGTCTATCCTTGATTTCAAAGGGTATCTGATCTACGATTTTATTTTCACGCCAATTCCAAAGGATCAACTCCTGCACGGCATGCTCCCCTGTGCTGTCCCGCAGTCGTTGAGTCGAATGCTCTTGGCGATTTCCCAGCTTATATTCCCACTCTCGCCAAACTGCTATTAATTCCGGGTCGGGCAAAAATGCCGCTGCAAGATATTTTTCCGAGTCTCTCCAATCGTCCTGTTCCAAAATCCAGGCTTGCAAGGAATCCGGCAACTTTTTAGGCAGGCAAAATGGAAAAGAAGCGACTTGCACCTGGGTATTCCGATCCCAGATTACCAGGTCCCGGTCCTGACCGGTCACCAGCCACTGGCCATCGGAGGAGACGTTGATTAGCTCCCACTTTATATTTGATTTAAGTAGAGGCCGCAATTCCATTTTGGTTTGTGCGGTGGCCTGTAGCGTGGTCAGACAGAACAGGAGAAGGATGTTTTTCATTTTTGCAAGAATTGAGGTTTAGAGTTTTTTTAGCGTAGTTTGGAAATCTGGATGATTGGTTCACATGATCCCGGCGGCTATTGCCGCTACAATTATACCATGTCTGTGGGAAAACATACCTTAAAAAATTCTAATTTTACCGCTATGAAATTTCTCCTGCCCATCTTGTTACTTTTCGCCGGATTGCCTGTGGCTGCCCGGGGCAGCGTGGCGTCCGACTCCCTCCCTCAACCCCGCGAATACCAGGTGGTCTCCGCCAAAGGCCGTATCGTCCAGCAGCGCAGCGGAAAAACCTTGAGCCGCCGCAGTATCTTCCACGAAAAGGACGTACTGGTCTTCGATAACCAGGATAGTCGACTGGCGCTGATCGACCACCGACAGCAGAGTTTTATCGCCAAACCAGGCAACAACCAGCTCGGCTATTTCCTGGAGCCGCTGCGCGCCAGCGTTAACACCCGCCCCGGCAAAATCCTGAATTTCCTGGCTTTCCGCCAGTTCCTGGAAGGCCGGCGCCTGCTGGCGATCGGCGACAGCCTGGCCCTGGAGATCGGCGACGAAACCTTCGCCATGAACAGCGACAGTTTTTTCTACGTGCAGTACCACCGGGCCGGCGATCCGGAACCCATCAACAAACGGCTGGCTTTCGCCGACCGCTTGCTGATCTTCGATAGAACATCGCTGTTCACCGTAGATGGACAGCCCATCGACCCGGCCCAGACTTCGGACTATAAGCTTTATTATTACAACAGTGTAGCCAATACTTCTACCCTGATCAACCAATTCGATCTCATTTTCGGCGACGAAGAAGTGCTGCGGGAAGAAGTGGACGTGATCGTAAAAAATTTCAACGCCGACGCGCCCAAGGGCCAAATTCGCCAAGCCGTAACGCAGTATATCGAACAACTGTACGGCGAGCCGTTGAAAAGCGATTTGGAGGTTTGGTTGGGAAGGTGGTGGGGATTATGAGTCCATTGACCTCTATTGCCATTCATAATCGCCTGCATCGATGGCCTCTATCTACCTGCCAACTCTGCGCTCAGTGTCCTTTTTGCAATCCCTTTGTGTCTGTTGTGGTGAAAACTTATGTGTATATCCGACAAAATCCTCACCCTTCCCCAGCCAACGTTCGCATCTTTCTTGCCCGTCTTGTGGATAATTGATTCCTGTAAATGATCCATTTTATGAAAATCCACATTTTTGTTATCCCGATTACCCTGCTTCTGCTGCCGATCACCATCCACGCCCAGGCCTGGAAATGGGCTCAAAACCTCGGCACACCCAATA
>JALHRK010000135.1 GCA_022841505.1 Saprospiraceae bacterium
ACCCTGATAGTGGGCAACCTGACCTTCAACGCCGCTAACCCATCGGGAACGGTTTTGTTTCCCAATGCAGCAGCTTCAGGCTGTGATTCAACGGTTGCCGTGTCGCTGACTTTTCTGGATACGATTACGACAAACCTCAACGCCACCATCTGCGAAGGCGAGTCTTATTCCTTTAACGGCGCATTGCTGACGGTTGCGGGGATGTACTCGGAGGAGTTTACCACCACTTCGGGCTGCGACAGCCTCGTAACCCTCACCCTGACAGTGGCTGAGCCGCCTCAAGTGGTCATAAACTCGGTATTCGACATCGTTTCCCGCACGTCGGTAACATTGACCCCACAGGTGAGCGGTTCGGTTTCCTGCACCTGGCAGCCAGCCTCGCTGGTGGAGTGCAGTACGTGCTGCAATACCCGGACCATTCCTATGACCAGTGACACAGTAATCGTGTTGTACGTAGCAGCCGACAACGGCTGTGAGGCTGCCTTTCCTGTATCCATTCGGGTGAGCGCGCGCCCCGGTTTTTATGCCCCCAACGCATTCCGGCCAGACTCTCCGGCGAATGGCTACTTCACCCTGTATGGAACCGACGCCATCGAAGAAATAGAGGAGATGATGATCTTTACCCGTTGGGGAGAATCCGTTTTCAGAAGAACCAACTTTCTGCCTGACCTCCCGCAGTTGGGTTGGGACGGCAGGTATCGTGGGCAGATCATGGATGTCGGAGTGTTTGTATGGTATGCCAGGCTACGGCTCCGCAACGGCAAGGTGATTGTAGAAAAAGGGGATATTACTTTAGTTCGGTAAGCACCAAATTTATTTTTAAATTGAAAAAGGTGACCCATTTCCGGGCCACCTTTTTTTAATAAGTCAGGATGCTTTTTAAAAATCATCCCAAATCAAACCGGTCGAGGTTCATCACCTTGTTCCATGCCGCCACAAAGTCGCGTACGAACTTCTCCTGGCCGTCTGCACAAGCGTAGACTTCGGCAAGCGCGCGGAGTTCTGAGTTCGAGCCGAAGATGAGGTCAACGCGGGTGCCTGTCCATTTCGCTTCGCCGGTCGTACGATCACGGCCCTCAAATACGTCCTGGACATCCGAAGTTGCCCGCCACGTCGTGCCCAAATCAAGCAGGTTGACGAAGAAGTCATTCGTGAGTACTTCCGGACGCTTGGTAAAAACGCCGTGGTGCGATTGATCGAAATTCGTATTTAGTACACGCATTCCGCCGATTAAAGCTGTCATTTCCGGCGCGGTCAGGGTCAGCAATTGCGCTTTGTCAACCAGCATTTCTTCTGCCGCTATTGCGTAACGGGTATTCTTGTAGTTGCGGAATCCGTCAGCTGCCGGCTCGAGTGCAGCAAAGGATTCGACATCGGTTTGCGCTTGCGACGCATCGGTACGTCCAGGTGTGAACGGAACCGACACATTAAACCCGGCATTTTTAGCGGCTTGCTCGATGGCTGCGCAGCCGCCCAGCACGATCAGGTCGGCGAGGGAAACCTGCTTGCCGCCCTGCGCGAACGCGGATTGGATGCCTTCCAGCGCCTCCAGCACTTTTGCCAATTGGGTCGGGTTGTTGACTTTCCAATACTTCTGCGGTGCTAAACGGATGCGCGCACCGTTGGCGCCACCGCGTTTATCAGAGCCGCGGAACGTGGAGGCCGACGCCCAGGCGGTAGACACTAATTGGGAAACCGTCAATCCAGAAGCCAGGATTTGACCCTTCAATGCAGCGATATCCTGGTCGTTGACCAGTTCGTGTGCAACAGCCGGAACAGGATCCTGCCAGATCAGCACTTCTGAAGGCACTTCCGGGCCGAGGTAGCGGTCGCGTGGTCCCATATCGCGGTGCGTCAGCTTAAACCAGGCCCGGGCGAATGCGTCTGCAAACTCATCCGGGTTTTCGAAGAAGCGTCTTGATATTTTTTCATAAGCAGGATCTACTTTCAGGGAAAGGTCCGTCGTCAGCATCGTTGGCGCGTGCCTCAGCGATGGGTCGTGTGCATCGGGCACAGTGCCTGCGCCGGCGCCACCTTTTGGTTTCCACTGGTGGGCGCCCGCCGGACTTTTGGTCAGTTCCCACTCGAAGCCGAACAGGTTCTCAAAGAAATTGTTGCTCCATTGGATTGGCGTCGTGGTCCACGCGCCCTCGAGGCCACTGGTGATGGTGTGAACCCCATGGCCGTTGCCAAACGTGTTTTTCCAGCCGAGGCCCTGCTGCTCAATGCCAGCAGCTGCGGGTTCCCGACCTACGTACTGACCGGGATCGGCAGCGCCGTGGGTTTTGCCAAAGGTGTGCCCGCCGGCAATCAGCGCAACCGTTTCTTCGTCGTTCATCGCCATGCGGCCAAAGGTTTCGCGAATATCGCGGGCTGCCGCAAGCGGATCCGGGTTTCCGTTCGGGCCTTCCGGATTCACGTAAATGAGCCCCATCTGGACGGCGCCAAGCGGATTTTCCAATTCGCGGTCGCCGGTGTAGCGTTTGTCGCCCAGCCATTCTGTTTCCGAGCCCCAATAGACGTCTTCTTCAGGTTCCCAAACATCTTCGCGTCCGCCGCCGAAACCAAAGGTTTCAAAGCCCATGGATTCAAGGGCGCAGTTGCCGGCGAGGATCATCAGGTCAGCCCAGGAGATTTTCCTTCCGTATTTTTGTTTGATGGGCCAGAGCAGCAAACGTGCCTTGTCGAGGTTTGCGTTGTCGGGCCAGCTGTTGAGCGGCGCAAAGCGCTGCGTGCCGGAGCCCGCGCCGCCACGACCGTCAGCGATCCGGTAAGTGCCGGCGCTGTGCCACGCCATCCGGATGAAAAACGGCCCGTAGTGCCCATAGTCGGCTGGCCACCATGCCTGAGATGCAGTCATCAGATCGAAGAGGTCTTTCTTTACGGCATCCAGGTCGAGGCTTTTGAACGCTTCCGCGTAGTTGAACGAATCACCCATCGGATTGGACAGGGAGGAATTTTGGCGGAGGATGTTCAATTTCAATTGATTAGGCCACCATTCGCGGTTTGAGGTGCCACCGCCGGCGCCTTTCGTGAGCACGCCGCTCATAAACGGACACTTGCTTTCGCCGTTGCCATTGCTGCTTGCGCTGTTTTCAACGCTTTCAGGTGTAGGCGTGGGTATGTTATTGTTATTTTCCATAATGCGATTGATTTAAATTTTCCCTCAAAATAACGGCAAATTTTTCAAAAGTTCTATTTATATTTACGATGCTTTCATAGATAGAAACTATGAAGAGGGGGTGCGAGGTTATGGAGCTAATCCTTAAAACTATGATTGAACAATTTAAAGATGAATACCGCTGGCTCAGCAATTTTTATCCCTGCGACCTCAGATTTCGTGGAAAACTGTACACCTCAGTTGAGTACGCTTACATGAGCGCAAAGAGCGAGGATGAGGAATGGAAAAAGATGTGCGCCGAAGCGAAGGAAAAGCCAGGCATAATAAAGAAAAAAAGCCAGCACCTTGAACTTGTTCCCAATTGGGAGGTGATGAAAATCGAAGTCATGCGAGCCTGTTTAGAACTCAAGTTTTCGCAAGAACCGTTCAAAACCTGGCTTGTCGAAACAGGCGATGTTTATTTGCAGGAAGGAAATACCTGGGGGGATAAGTTTTGGGGCGTGGATTTGGAAACGGGAGAAGGCGAAAATGTTTTAGGCATCCTTATTATGACAATTCGAGGAAAATTACAAGAATGAGAAAAACATTTTGGATGTTCCTTGAAATAGAATTAACAGATTTGCTGCCAAGATTTGAAAAAGTATTTCAAGTTAGTAATCTTTATCAAGACAATGAAAATGTTTGGGAATGGTTACAATCCAAGAATAGATGGGGAAAAACTTACCTAAATATATCAAGAAGTCATGATCAGGAAAAAGGGAATTACAATGAACCAATTAACATTTTCGTAGAACATAACTTCAAAGAATCAATCAATGTAGATGAAATTGGAAAAAAGCTATTTAAGGAATTTAAGACAGCAATTTATTACGGGGAATTGAAAATTGAAACGAGAGATAGAGAAAATTATTTAACAACAATTGAGAAGACTTTTAGTTAAGAAATACATAGCCCGGCCCACTTTATGAGCGAGCCGGGCTTTATTTCCAAGTTCTTTACATGATCAATCATCAATCATGTAATCATCTATCATCAATAAAAACTCCCCTACCCCAGCACCTGCGTCCCACCCAGGAAAGGCTGATCATAGACCCGCTTACCAGTCGCCTTATAAATAGCGTTGGCGAGCGCGCCAATGATCGGTGGATTAACCGGTTCGCCAAGCCCGGTCGGGTCTATTTCGTTTTTCACGAAATGCACCTCGATGGCCTTTGGCGCCTCGCTGTGGCGGATCAGGCGGTATTTGTCAAAATTGCTTTGCTCCGGTACGCCGGCTTTGAAGGTCATGGCGCTGTACATGGCGTGGCCGATGCCGTCCACAATGCCGCCTTCCGAGAGGTTGATGGCCGCGATCGGGTTTATGACAATGCCGCAATCAACCGCACAGTGGACTTTTTGCACCACGGGTTTACCGTCTTCAACTACGATGTCCAGCACCTGAGCCACGTAGCTGTTGTGGCAGAAATAGGCCGAAACGCCCCGGTGAACGCCTGGCTGGTCTTTACCCCAGCCCGATTTTTCCCGCACCAGTTCCAGCACTCCGGCGTAGCGGGCCGCTTCGTAGTCGTTTTCCGTGCCAACCGGTTTTTTCGCAGCGCGGTCCAAAAGTTCGAGGCGGAACGCGATGGGGTCTTTTCCCATGACTTCTGCGACTTCATCGAGGAATGACTGTTCGGCTCCGGCGATGAAATTCGACCTCGGCGCCCGGAATGCCCCGACGCTGATGTTGGATTCCAAAGCCCAATCTTCGGCTAAGTAGTTGTCCAATGCGCCTGCCGGAAAACGGTTTGCGGCAAGCGAACTTTCCGGAATGCCGCCCGACCGCACATGGAAAGCAGTGAGGTTTTTGTTGGCATCGAATGCAGCCCGGTAAGTGACGTGGTAAGCCGGGCGGTAATTGCCGAACGTCATATCGTCCTCACGGGTATAAACCAACTTGATGGGTGCGTTCATTTTTTGCGAAATGACTGCTGCCTCTACGACGAAGTGGCCGTAAAGCCGCCGACCGAAGCCCCCACCCTGCCGGGTCATCTGAATGTCTATCTTTTCGAGTGGCAATCCGAGTCGGGCAGCCACACTTTTTTCCATAAATTCCGGTGTCTGGATGGGCCCGACAAGTTCCGCTTTGTCCGCTGTTACATGGGCGAAGAAGTTCATCGGCTCCATTGTGCTGTGGGCGAGGAAAGGAGCGGTGTAGTTGCGCTCGATGACCTGCGCTGCATTTTTGAAAGCCGTTTCCGGGTCGCCGTCTCTGCGGACGACCTTTGCCAATTTGGCGCCCATTTCGGCCATTTTTGCCACATGGTCGCTGGTATTTTCCAGTCCGGCTGGAATTTTTACAGCCTTGCTTTCCCCGGTGAACCCGGCGACCGAGATATTTTGTTCCGGCGCTGCTTCCCACTCAATTTTCAGCGCTTTTTTGGCATTCATCACCTCCCAGGTCGTGTTGCCTGCCACGACCACGAGTTCGTTGAAGGCGTCCGTGTCGCACCATTGGCGTCCGTAGTCTTCATTATATGAGTTGATGACGAAAACGTCTTTGATGCCAGGCATGGCCTTCGCCGCCGAGTCGTCCACCGATTTCAGTTTCATGCCAAAAGCAGGCGCGTGCGTAATCATGGCGATGAGCATGCCTTCCCGCTTGTAGTCCAGCCCAAATAGCGGCTGCCCAGTGACGATTTTTTTGCCGTCCACATTCAGCTTCGAGGTGCCAATAATTTTAAAATCCTTCACGGCTTTAAGCGTCACCTCTTCCGGCACGGGAATTTTGGCTGCAGCCGAGGCCATTTCGCCATAGCCTGCCGATTTGCCGCTGTTTTTATGGTGCAAAACGCCCGCCTCGGTCGTGACTTCGGCCACGGGGACTTGCCACGCTTGTGCGGCTGCTTCCTTGAGCATCTGCCGGGCCGTTGCGCCAGCCATGCGAAGCGCCTGCCAACCTTGCCGGATGGACTGGCTGCCGCCCGCCAATTGCCGGACAAACAAATCGGTATTCAGTGGCGCTTGTTCCACGATGACATTTTTCCAGTCGGTGTCGAGTTCCTCTGCCACAATCATGGGCATCGAAGTCTTCACGTTCTGCCCAATTTCCGGGTTGGGCGACATAATGGTGACGACGCCATTTTCGCCAATTTTCAAAAAGCCGTTGATGTTGAACCATTCTTTCGGCATGGCCAGGATTTCTTCCGCTGTGGGCTGGCACGAAGCCAACCAGCTGAAACCGAGCATCATGCCACCACCTGCGAGGGCTGTGGTTCTTAAAAATGAACGCCTGTTGTATGATGTTTTTATGACTGTCATGTTGGTAGAGTTGAATTCGTTGAATTTGTTGACGGGAGATATGGCAAATTTTTAAAATTTGTCATATCTATCCAGCTGCCGTTTTGATCGCTGCTTTGATGCGGGTATACGTGCCGCAGCGGCAGATATTGCCATTCATAGCCGCTTCAATTTCTTCATCGCTGGCGTTGGGATTGGCTTTTAAAAATGCGGCAGCGTTCATGATCTGCCCGGCCTGGCAATAGCCGCACTGGGCTACGTCGTGCTCTAACCAGGCTTTTTGCACGGGGTGATCGCCGGTTTCGGACAGCCCCTCGATGGTGGTGACGGGCTGATTGCCGACCTGTGAAACGGTCAACTGGCAGGAGCGCATGGCCACGTCGCCGAGGTGAATCGTACAGGCGCCGCACTGGGCGATGCCGCATCCGTATTTAGTGCCAACTAAGTTGAGGTGGTCCCGCAGCACCCAGAGCATGGGCGTGGCGGGGTCAACGTCTACCTGCTGTTTTTTGCCGTTGATGTTCAAGTTGAAGGTTGCCATAATGGTAAGGTATGTGAAGAAAAATGGATGATTTTATAGTATTATATTGAAACGCAGCGCAAAATAAGAATTATTTATTGCCGGAAAGTATTGAAATCAAATAAAAATCTATGAAATTCAATCGATCCGGGCAATACTTCAGGGGATTGAAATGCGCGCCTGCCACAATTTTTACCCTGCAACAGGTTGCTCCCCAAGGAACGGCTGGCGATACACGCGCTTCCCCGTTGCCTTGTACAGCGCATTGGCGAGTGCCCCAAAGATGGGCGGAAAAGGTGGCTCGCCCATGCCCGTAGGGGCTATCTCGTTTTGCACAAAATGGACCTCAATCGCCTTGGGCGCTTCGCTCATGCGGATCATGCGGTATTTGTCGAAATTGGTCTTTTCCGCTACGCCGCCTTTGAAGGTCATTTCACCGTAAAGCGCATTGCCGATACCGTCCGTTACCGCGCCTTCGGTCATATTGGCAGCAGCGTCGGGGTTCACTACGATGCCGCAGTCAATGGCGGAGGTAATTTTCTGCACGACGGGCTTGCCGTTTTCAATCGTCAAATCCAGCACGTGCGCCGCATAACTGGCATGGCAGAAATAGGCGGCAACGCCACGGGAAACGCCCGCAGCCGGTTCCGTTTTGCCCCAGCCCGATTTCTCCCGAACCAGTTCCAGCACTCCCGCATATCGGGCAGCATCGTAATCGTTCTGCTCGCCAACCGGATTTTCCCGGGCACGTTTCAGCAGTTCCAAACGAAACTCGATGGGGTCTTTGCCCATGGCCTCCGCCAGTTCATCGAGGAAGGATTGCTCCGCTCCGGCGATGAAGTTCGACCTCGGCGCACGGAACGCCCCGATGGTGATGTTCGACTCAATTTTCCAATCTTCGGCTAAATAGTTGTCAATTGCGCCAGCCGGGAAGCGGTCGGCATAAAGCGGGCTTTCGGGGATGCCGCCAGCCTTTACATGGAAGCCGATCAGGTTGTTGTTTTCATCCAAAGCTGCCCGGTAAACGGCGTGGTAGGCCGGACGGTAAATCCCGTTGGTCATGTCGTCCTCCCGGGTGTAAATGAGCTTCACAGGGGCATTTACTTTTTGTGAAATAAGCGCGGCCTCCACCATGTAGTGCGAGTACGCCCGCCGTCCAAAGCCGCCGCCCATACGGGTCATTTCGATTTCGATATTCTCTAAAGGGATGCCCATCCGTGCCGCCAGCGTCGGTTCGATGATGCCGGGGGCCTGGAGCGGACCAGCTACCTTCACCTTGTCGCCTTTCACATCGGCGAAGAAGTTCATCGGCTCCATGCAGTTGTGAGCGAGGTGCGGACAGGAGTAGCTCCGCTCGATGACCTTCGCCGCCTTTTTGAAAGCGGCTTCCGGGTCGCCGTTTCGGCGAACAACCTTCCCTGGTTTGGCGGCCAACGCCGCCATTTTGGCGTGGTGGTCGTCGCTGTTTTCCAGCCCGGCGGGAACGTTCACGGACTGTTTGCCACCAAAACCGGTGACCGTCTCGGAGTAGGCAGTAATTGATTCCCACTCGATTTTCAAAGCCTTTTTTGCCTGCATCACCTCCCAGGTGGAATTGCCCACGATGGCAACGAGTTCCGGGAAGGCATTGGCGTCGAACATGCTTTTTTCAAAGCCGTCGTTATAGGTTTTTATCGAAAAAACGTCCTTGATGCCGGGCATGGCCCGAGCAGCGGAGTCGTCCACCGATTTCAGTTTTAAGCCAAATGCGGGCGGGTGCTCGACCATGGCGATGAGCATACCATCCACCTTGTAATCCACGCCGAACATGGGCTTGCCCGTTACAATTTTCTGCCCCTCCACGTTCTTCTGCGATTTGCCGATGAGCTTAAAATCCTTCACGCCTTTCAGCACGGGTTGCTCCGGCACGGGAATTTTGGCCGCTGCTGCTGCCATCTCGCCGTAGCCCGCCGACTTTCCACTTTTTTCATGCTTCAAAACGCCACCTTCGGTCGTGATTTCGGCTGCCGGCACCTGCCACGCCTGGGCAGCAGCTTCTTTGAGCATATGCTTTGCGGCAGCGCCTGCATTGCGGAGCGGCTCCCACTTGGTCATAATGCCCCGGCTGCCCCCGGTGAACTGTCCGAATGCACCGGGCGGGAACCTGACGGGATCGTGCGGCGCTTGCTCCACAAGGACATTTTTCCAGTCCACGTCGAGTTCTTCTGCCACAATCATGGGCATGGAGGTCATCAGGTTCTGGCCAAACTCCGGGTTGGGCGAAAAGATGGTGACGACGCCGTTCTCCCCGATTTTCAGGTAGGCGTTGAAGTTGAACCATTCTTTCGGCATGGCCAATATTTCTTCCGCTGTGGGCTGGCACGAAGTCAACCAATTGAAACCGAGCTTTATGCCACCACCTGCGAGGGCCGTGGTTTTTAAAAAAGAACGCCTGTCGTATGATGTGTCTATAGCTGCCATATTGTTTATATATTGTATTGAAATATAGCGCAAAATAAGAATTATTTATTGCCGAAAAGTATCAAAATCAAACAAAAAACTACGAAATTCAAGCATTGAATCAATGTCAGTTATTTGACCTGCTCATGCCCGGGTATTCACGGTTGGTCGTGGTAATCAATTCTTTATTTTTTCTTCGACTCCAACACCTCTGCCAGCCCCTTCCTTCCTGCATCGGCTTCCTTGGCTCCAATGTTTGCTTCGATGATGGAAAGCAGGTTGTTCAGTTGTGCTTCGGTCATTCCAAGATTCAGTGCAATTCCCATATGGCTTTTCATCATCGGTTCCACGCCGCCGAGGTTGACCAATGCTGTAATGGTAGCCACTTCCCGGTCCTGGTAGCTGAGCACGTCCCGCCCAAAAATGTCGGCGAACAGATGTTCTTTCAAAAACACATCCATTTCGGGACTGAAAGCGCCGTAGCCTGACTTGGGAGGCGTGACTTGCGGCTGTCCGGTGAGGGCTTCCAACACTTTTTTGCCACTTTCATATTTGCTGAAATCATCGGGGATGAGCGAGGCTGTTTTTCCCACTTCGTCCGCAATGCCCTTCGCCTTTCTTGCCTCCAAAACCGCCATCAAGGTGTTCAACCCCTGAATGCTACGGGGGAAGCCGCAATAGGCATAAAGATGTACCAGGGTTTCTTTGAGTTCATTGACTGTGAGGTTGGCGTCCAGCCCTGCGTTCAGGGCATTTTTGAGTTTTTCCAAATCCCCTTTTGTGGTAAAGGATGCAATAGCAACAATATGTTGATGCCGGTTGCCCAAATCAAGGAGGTTGCCTTGCACTTCCCGTTGCTTCGCAATACCTGCCAGATAGACTTCTTCCCCAACTTCATGCAGCCAAATCACCCTCCCTTTTGGGTGCTCTGGTGTGATGGCCAATTGCACAAACCAATGATCGTGCGATGCGCCGTGCCAATGCTCCACATCGGGCGGGCAACGCGCCACATCGCCCTTCCGCAGGATTTGCACCGGCTTTCCTTTTTCCTGATAGTAGCCCATACCATCCAGGGCAAGCAGCGTTTGCCCGCCAGGGTGTTTGTGCCATTTCGAGCGGGCTTTGGGTTCAAAAACTACATTGCCGATGGAGGCATTCAACGTAGAATCAGCCGGGAGGAGTGGCGTCACCCAAACGGTTCCGGTGAAATTTCCGCCTTGTATTTTATCGCCCAATGGGAATAGGGTATTGAGCAAATCGGGCGGGGTTTGCGCTGCTGACTTTAAACTGAAAATAATCAGTAGCAAGCATATTTTAATGAATGAATTTTGCATAATTTTTCATTTAAATTAAATCAATCCAACCCCTTTTTCTTTAAATAATCAGACAGATGATTAGCCACTTCCAAGTTGTTTAAATCCGACATAGGAAAATGGGTATTCCCTTTAATTCCGACTTCAGGCAGATGGATTAGGGTAACATCTCCGCCATGTTTATTCACCATATCCCGCCACCTTTTGGCCATTATCAAGGCGGCTCTCCACTGTTCTTCGCCGGGGTTTATTGTGGGTTTGATAGGGATATAATCACCATAATAGATGATGATTGGAATTTTTGTTAGTTTAACAAAATCATTCATTGGAATACCGGTTGCCCGTAAAATTCCGCCCAAATAATTTATTGAATCCGGCACTTCTCCCCGTGGAAACACGAAGCCGCTGCCCGGCTCGTAAGCAACAATCGCTTTTATATTGCTGTCTTTTATGGCGGTCACCCATCCTTGCCCACCACTGTGCGAATGTGTAACCAAAATGCCCGGCCCTATTTTATTGAACAATGCAGAAACAGCATTGGTGCTCACTTCCAAGTCAAACGGCCCCGTATTGGGCACCATGTGGCGGTAGAACTGGCTCAATGCTTCGGGGGCTTTCGAAAACTGAACACCGGGGTAAAATTCAGCCCCAATGCCCATTCGGAAAATCCCAAACCAAAGCTGCTCGTCTGGTGCTGCAGAAATGGTAATTGGCTTGGTACTGCGTGCTGCCCGGCCCCGCCGTGGCTGGTCAATCAGATAGACCGGAAAGCGGCGGCGCAGGAAAATGTTCTGAAAACCTTCCCGGCCATCGGCAGTAGTTTCCCAAGTCTTTGCAGACTGCCCGTACCCGTGCCAAAAAACCAATGGGAGCTTACGAGCCTTCTTCGGAATTTGATAAAAAACATAGGCATGGTCGCCATGCAGTGTCTGGCCCTCTGAAGCTTGATTTGCAGGGTTGAAGGCGCCGTGGTTAATTGGGTCGAATGTGCCGGGATTCTTAATCACTGTTCCGCCTGCAGCAAAACTGCCCTGTTCCTGAATAAGCAGCGGGCCGTTGGCTGTACTTTCCTTCATGGATGCGCACGCAGTTATAAAAATGGAGGCTGTAATTGATAAAAAAGCAATGCACGTTGCTTGATTTATCTTTTTCAACTTTTGCATATGCAGTTTTTTTAGTTTTTGAAATACTGCCCCTACGGATTCATCAACTTCGTAAACGACAGCGACCCCAATTTCCATTTGCCGCCTTCCTTCAAATACACTTCAGTGACCATGAACGGATTGGTCACTTCATTTCCACCGACCACCGCCAGCAAAGTGATTTTATTCAATAATATGGCCGTATTGCCCATGACATTCACCGATACTTCGTGGATGTCCGCTTTTTTGTAATGAATTCCTCCACTTTTGATGATATTGACTTCCTGGTCTTTGCCCCAGCTGCCGCCCATGTGGACGAACATGGATTTTTCATGAAAAAGGTCGGCCAGCACATCGGCGTTTTTATCGGCCATCCACTGCCATTTCTGCCTGGAAAGTTCGATAATTTCCTGTTCAGTAGCCTTGCTGTTGGCGTCGCTTTTTTTGGAAAAATAAACCTCATCGGTCACCCTGTCCAGCCATTTTGTAGGTTGTGGTTCGGTGACGGCAACGTAGGTGAACCAAGTGTCCGGTGTAGCGCCATGCCAATGTTCGACCCCCGGAGGACATTTTAGAGCGTCGCCTTTGCGAACCGTTTCCAGCGGCTTGTTCCGCTCCTGATAATAGCCAACGCCGTCCGTAATGAGCAATTGTTGACCACCGGGATGGATATGCCAATCCAGCCGGGCGCCGGGCGCAAAAGTGGCTTCTGCAATATTGTAGCGAAAGGTCGAATCGGCATTGCTCACATGACTGAGCCACACATCCCCGATGTGGTGGACATTGGCGCCTTTTTCACCTTTCGGAAAAATGAAGCCTTGTTGGGCAACCGCTTGAAAAGACAGGGCAGTCAAGCATAAAATGGTTAAAAGCAATGTTTTTTTCATGATTTAGATTTTATAGGTTATCCCTTAAATACCACGAGATTGAATATTCCCCCGTTGCTTCAAAAAAGCTTTTTCTACTGCATCCAACCTGGCCTTACGCGGGTCTGGTTTGCTCACAACCTTGCCGTCCTGCTCAATGTCAAGGATCGGTTGTTCATTATTGTTATAGAGTGGCCAGTTGGGTAGTCCTTCCGCATTTGGATTTCCTTTTTTAGCGAAATTGGCCCAATAAGCACAGAGCACATTTGCCAGTTCTTTTTCTTCCGCTGTCGGCTCTACCGGAGGTCCCCAACGGGGGGCATTTAAGGTACTGAATACATACGGGACCTCAGAACCATGACCTGCACCGTAAGGAGAACGCTCCCGTGTGGCAACTGGCACATATCCAAACTGATAAACATAGGCTGGCGCTCCTTTATCCAGAAAAGTCTTGGCGGTCATACGGGCAGGCTCGCCCCAAACCCAGTCTGTATTGAATTTAGCGATGACTTCCTCAAAGGTTTTGTCTCCATTGGGGTCATACGCAGCCTTGGCTTGGCCTTCCAAATCGCCAAAAGAGGCAAATAATTCTTCTTTGGTTTTTGCATTGCTTACGAATGCGCCACCAATTTCGGCACTACAGTTTCCAATCATTAAAGGCATCTTAGGCTGACGGCCTGCTTTGTAGGCCGACTCTGCTGTTTCTACTACCAGTTTACCATCCAATATAGGCCCGGAATAAATACGGGGGCCACCCTGACCGTCGGTTTCCTGACCACCATCCACTACGGCCTCCACACTTAACGCACGTAGTTTTACTAAAGCAGCTGCATCTGTGCCTTCTATCCCATTTTTTCGGGCGAAGTTCAAACCGATGGCTTCAGCCGAAACAGTATAAAAAACATCCGCATTTTCTTTATTGATTGGCCTTCCCGTAAGTACGCCATCCCGGCCACCACCTGATTCGCTGATTAGCTTATGAAACAGGCCACTTGCTGCCGGTATGGTAAGCAGGGAATGTACCGAAACCCCACCTGCCGAGAATCCAAAAATGGTGACGTTTTCTGGGTCGCCACCAAAAGCGGCAATGTTCCTTTGAACCCATTTCAGCGCAGCAATCTGGTCCATGTAACCATAGTTTCCTTTGGGCTCATCAGGATGCCCGGCGCTGAGGGCAGGATGCGCAAAGAAGCCTAAGCGCCCGAGGCGATAATTGATGTTTACGAGAACAATGCCTTGCCGGGTTAGCTCATCACCGTAGTTTTGCGGACTGGAGCCACTACCTCCGGTAAAGCCACCACCATGAATCCATACCATTACAGGCAGTCTTGATTTGGCGGTACTGTTTGCCGGTTTCCAGATATTCAGGTACAAACAATCTTCTGATGAGCCTTCTGCTATCGTGCCGGGCTTGGCACCCCATCCTCCTTGGGCGCAATTCGCACCAAACTTGCTGGCATCAAGCTCGCCCTGCCAATTTGTTACGGGTTGTGGGGGTCTCCAGCGCAAATCACCTACGGGAGGGGCAGCGTACGGTATCCCTTTGAAGCTGGAGACATCGCCTTCCGTCACGCCCCGCACGGTGCCAGAGGCGGTGCGGACTTTTGGAGATGAAGATTGGGCAAAAGTTTTTGTTTGAAAGCTTATGAGAACAAATCCCAAAAGAAAGGCAAGAGGGAATGACCGTTTTTTCATGGTGATCGGTTTTAGTTATTGCAGTTTAAATTCACGCTACAAAGTTCTCTGCGTATTTCAATCGCCTTGATACGCAGATTACGGTTTTACTTACCAATATTACTGGTCAGCCACTACTGTATGGATTTGATGCGTATTTTTGATGAAAATTAGCGCCGAATTGAAGCTCGGCGATTTAAACCCAGCGCCGAACTGGAGTTCGGCGTTACATTCAAAGCGCATGAAAAAAGTATTCGACATCTCTACCGTCCACGACTACAATGCCGACTTCGGCATCGAGACGCTGCACCCGTTGGTCAGTGTGATTGATTTTTCCAAGGCGAAAATCCCGCAAAAGCGGGGCGATGCCGATGGCGTCCGGTTTGGATTCTACGCGGTGTCTTTGA
>JALHRK010000136.1 GCA_022841505.1 Saprospiraceae bacterium
CTTCCCCGTCCTTTTTCGGGGAAGTTGTTTTTTTTTGTGCTTATATGGAATTTTCAACCAAGGGCTTACAACGACACCCGAAACCTGCGAATCGCCAGCAAAGTCAGCAGCCCGCCCATGGCAACCATCGCCATAAGAAAGACCAGCCCCATTGCCAATCCCCAGCTTTCGCCCAGCCAGCCGATGATCGGCCTGCAAAGCATGAGTCCGGTCAGCCCTGCCGTAAGCACTGTTGCGATGCCTGCACTTGGATGAATGCCTTCAATTTTGGCGGAAGCCGCAAAAATGACTGGCACTAAGTTGGCTATCCCCAGTCCAGCAATGGCAAATCCAATAATTCCGGCAGCCACAGAAGGCACCAGAACGGGCAACAAAAGCCCGACGATGGTGATAACGACGCCCCAAAGCATCAATCGCTGCACGCCCAGCACCACCCTGAAATAGTTACAGCTAAACCTTCCTGCCGTCATGGCAAAGGCAAAACAGGCATAGCCTAAGCTGGCAATAGATGCGCTGGCGCCCAATTCATTTTTGAGATATACCGCCGTCCAGTCTGCAATCGCGCCTTCGCTCATGATGAAACAAAAAGCCAGCACCGCCAGCATCAGCAACTCAGCAGAACGCAATGAAAAACGCGCAACCTCACGCTTCACCTGCGGCAACTGGTTTAAAACCGGATGGATCAGCGTGTAGCCAAGGGCCATGAGTGCGCCCAACACAGACAGGTGCAGGGCAACAGAAATACCGAGCGCGCCGGCAGCACTGGCGAGGAGCGCCCCAAAGATCAGCCCAAGGCTGTACATGGCGTGGCAATAAGGCATGATGTTCACCTGTTCCGAACGCTCGACAACCGCAGCCGCCGCATTTATGGAGACATTCATAAACCCGTTGCCTGCACCCACCGCAAAAAGCGCCACTAAAAGCGACCACTCATCCCAGGCAAATGCCGGGAGGGCAATGCAGCAACAAAAAAACAGGGTACTGCTGGTAAGAGAAACGCCGGTGCGCAACTTTGAAGTCAGCCACCCGGAAGTGATGGTCATCGAAAGCGCGCCGATGGAGAGCCCGAGCAGGGAAAACCCCAACTGACTTTTGCTCAATCCAAGGTTGGACTGCACTTCGGGAATCCGGGCAATCCAACCGCTAAAAAGAATACTCAGGATCATAAATACAAACCCTACCGCTGTGGCTGGGTTTTGCAATCGAGATAAATTCAAGGTCTTAATCATGTTCAATCGGATAATTTTGAAGCCGCAAAGTTAGACCGGTTTTTAGCGGTAATCTGCTTCTGGGTTATCCGATTGTGGTGGTGTTTTAACGCGGTAACAAGCCGGCCATCTCTGTTTGTACCAATTTTGCCGAAGCAGCGGCAACTTCTGCAAAGTTTTCTCCATTGCCTGCATAGATAATGGCGCGGGAGGAGTTGACCAACAGGCCGCATTGGTCATTCATGCCGTGCTTGCTGATTTTTTTCAAATCTCCACCCTGCTCCCCTACCCCGGGTACCAGCAGGAAATGATCCGGAACAACCGCCCTGACCTGATCAAATTGTTCAGGGTGGGTGGCGCCGATCACAAACATCAGGTTTTCGGGTGCGCCCCAATCCTGGGCTTTGCGCAATACTTTTTCAAACAGGGGTCGCCCGTCTTCCTGCGGGGTCATCTGAAAATCGGCGCTCCCTTTGTTGGACGTCAGCGCCAGCAAAATGACCCATTTGTTTTCAAACCCGAGAAAAGGCAGCACCGAATCTTCCCCCATATAAGGCGCTACGGTGACTGCGTCGAAATCCATGGTTTCAAAAAAGGCTTTGGCGTACATTTTTGATGTATTGCCAATGTCTCCGCGCTTGGCGTCAGCGATCGAAAAATGGGTATCGGGCAGGTAATCGAGCGTTTTTTCCAGCGCTTCCCAGCCTTTTTTTCCCAGCGTTTCATAAAAAGCGGTGTTCAGCTTGTAAGCAACGCAAAAATCGCGGGTTGCATCAATGATTTGCCGGTTGAACTCGAAGATGGGATCGGGATACCCCAGGAGGTGCGGCGGTATTTTTGCCAGGTCGGTGTCCAAGCCGACGCAGAGGAACGATTGTTTTTGGAGGATGTGGTTGTGTAATTGAAGACGAGTCATGTATTTTTGTTTAACTTGAGATCAGGAAGAAATAAAACTTTAGTACACCACAAACTCCCCCTTCTTCACCATATTCCCCCGAATATACAACTCCACCGTAAACGTATCTTTGGGCCATTCGCCGGGTTTATCCCAGCCCCAACCCCAGTTGTGGTAAGAATTTTC
Organism: Saprospiraceae bacterium; assembly: GCA_022841505.1. Lineage (GTDB taxonomy): Bacteria > Bacteroidota > Bacteroidia > Chitinophagales > Saprospiraceae > JABWAJ01. The sequence continues at coordinate 2,290 of JALHRK010000136.1, forward strand.
CCAGTCTTTATCGGCGTAGGTGTCCAAAGTTTGGCGGGCAAATTCATCGCCGTTCGCGTGGTAAAAAACGGCCTGAATGCTGAACGGCATGCGTTTTTTGGCTTTGCCGTAGCTGATGTTGAGTTCCCAGTTCAGGTATTCCAAACTGTCTTTGGCAAAACGGGTCTGATATTGCCTTTTGTCTAAATCCGGGACGTCTTCAGTGGATGCGTAAAAGCGCAACTTTGGAGAATAGAAGGAAAAAGGCGCGTATTCCTCCGAAGCGGCCGTTGTTTCCTGATCTTTTTCATCCTGTACGCCAGGCACGGACTCACCTTTGCTTGAAAAAGGACGAATGATGGCAAGGAGAATCAGACCGCCGATCACGGTCGCCACAATGCCCCCGAACATGCCTTTCAGTTGTTCCACCAATATTTAGTTTTGCGATTATACCTCGGGTGTCTGTTTTTAGAGTTTGAGAGCTGCGCATTTCGACTTCGCTCAATGAACGCAGCTATCGAACTATAAAAACAGACACGTCAATTCACGGCTTCCACGCCGACGATCCCCGGCACCTTACTCATAATAGCCTGTTCGATTCCCGCGCGCATCGTAAAAGACGACATATTACACCCATCGCAAGCGCCCATCCAGCGGATTTGGACAATCCCGTTGTCCATTACATCCACCAGTTCGACGTTTCCGCCATCCACGGCTAAGTGGGGGCGCACGTCTTCCAAAGCGGCGTCTACCCTTTTCAGCAATGCTTGTTTATCTGTTTGTACCATGACTTTGATTATTTTTATGAGGTCACTTTCACAATCTGAGTCGGCGCCATCATTTCATTGCGCACCGCCAACTGCCGGGCCGTATTGCGTGCCACTTCCATGAAAGCTTCCGATGCCGGGTTGTTTTTATCCAGTACTGCCGGACGACCCTCGTCACCCGATTCGCGAACGCTTTGGAAAATCGGAATTTGCCCAAGCAAGACCGATTCGCTGGTTTTTGCCAATTTTTTGCCGCCGCCGCTGCCGAAAATGTAGTATTTGTTTTCGGGCAACTCCGCAGGGGTGAACCAGGCCATGTTTTCTATGACTCCCAGAATAGGCACATTCACCGAAGGCAACAAAAACATATTCATGGCTTTCACCGCATCAATGACAGAAATTTCCTGCGGCGTTGTAACCATCACCGCTCCCGTGACCGGCACCGTTTGCACCAGACTCAACTGAATGTCGCCGGTGCCAGGAGGAAGGTCTACAATCAGGTAATCCAATGGTGGCCAAACACAGTCGTTGAAAAACTGCTTGATGATGCCCGAAAGCCGCGGCCCCCTCAACACCACCGCCTGTTCCGGCTCGACAATGAATCCGATGGAAATCACCGAAATGCCGTAGGCTTCTAAGGGGATGATTTTTTGCTGTCCGTAAAAATCCTGCACTTTGGGGCGTTGTCCCTGCAACCCCAGCATGGTAGGGATGGACGGGCCGTAAAGATCCGCGTCAATCAGCCCTACTTTAGCGCCAAGCTGCTGCAACCCCAGCGCCAGGTTAACGGAGACTGTAGATTTGCCAACGCCGCCTTTGCCCGAAGCCACTGCGACAATGTTCTTAATGTGCGGCAACGAGCTGGTCGGTTGCTGCGCCTGGTCGGTGCGTCCCATCATGTGGACGTTCACCATGGCCTCCGGGAAGACCGCCTGAACGGCAGCCATGCACGCAAAGTTGAGCTCTGATTTGTATTTATTGTTAAGCGTGGGCAGTTCCAATGTAAAATTGACCTGGTTTCCCGTTATCTCCAGGTCGCGTACCATACTCATCGTAATGATATCCTGCCCGGTGTTAGGGTCTGTAACCTGGGTAAGCGCTTTAACAACTAACGATTTACTAATTTCCATTTTCCAGATTTGCTGTTTTGCAAAAGTACAAACAATCTGCTGCTACAAACAGTTTTGACCCGGTTTTACTGTCCGGTTGCTTATTTACTTCATCAGGAAGTGATCACACTTTTCAATTTCTCCAAAATCGAATTACATTTGCAAGGCCATGAGAGTATTCTACGATCTGAACCATCTGCCTACTTTTAGAAACGCTGTGATTACCATCGGGTCTTTTGATGGCGTTCATTGCGGGCATCAAAAAATCATCCAGCGCATCAACCGCTTAGCCCACCAAACCGATGGCGAAAGCGTGCTCATTACGTTCCACCCGCACCCGCGGCAGGTTGTGTATCCCAACGACACCAGCCTGCGCCTGATTAATACACTGGACGAAAAAATCCGCCTGATGGAGCGCTTCCATGTAGACAACATTGTGGTGGTGCCTTTTACGGTGGAGTTTTCGCAATTGAGCGCCGACGAATACATCCAGAAGTTCATTGTTGAAAAATTTTCCCCCAAATACATTGTCATAGGCTACGATCACCGCTTTGGACTGAACCGCCAGGGCGACATAAATTTTCTGCGCTGGTATGGCGAAGACAATGATTATGAAGTTATTGAAATCGAAAAACAGGAAATAGAAGCCATTTCCGTCAGCTCCAGCCGCATCCGGAGCGCCCTGGAAAAAGCAGATTTAAAATCCGCGAACAGCCTCCTCGGCCACCACTTCACCCTGACCGGGAAAGTCGTTCACGGCCAAAAAATCGGATCCGACATCGGTTTTCCCACGGCAAACCTTGAAATTGGCGACAAACACAAGCTCATACCGCCCAAAGGCATCTATTCCGTGTACGTTTACCACAACCAGCGGTCGTACAAAGGCATGCTCTACATCGGCAACCGCCCAACCCTGAAAACCCACCACAACCAAACCATCGAAGTCAATATCTTTGATTTCAACGAGGACATTTACGGCGACGAACTCATGGTGGAATTGGTGGATTTCATCCGCGAAGACCAGCAGTTTCAAAACCTCGATGCGTTGGCCGACCAATTAGCCGACGACCGCGAAAAAGCCATCGCATCCCTGATTGCCTACCAGACCGGAGTGGTGGCGCCGAAAAAAAAAACACTCCAGCTTCCTACCGTAGCAGTAGTCATCCTGAACTATAATGGCCAGGGTTATTTGGAAAAATTTCTGCCGGCGCTGTTGTCGAGCCGTTATCCCGAACTGACCATTTACATTGCCGACAACGGCTCCACCGACCATTCCCTGAACTATGTGGCGAATCACTTCCCGCAGGTAAAGTGCCTCGCTTTAGGCGTCAATCATGGTTTTGCAAAAGGATACAACGTTGCGTTGGAACAGATCGAAAGCGATTATTACATCCTGCTCAACTCAGACGTAGAGATCGTACCAGGCTGGATGGTTTCCGTGATCCGGCACATGGAGCAGGATGAAACCATTGCCGCTTGTCAGCCCAAAATACGATCGTGGCACGATCGGGCGCGGTTTGAATACGCAGGCGCTTCAGGTGGCTGGCTCGATGTCATGGGTTATCCTTTTTGCCGGGGGCGCATTTTTTCAGACACCGAACGCGACAGCGGACAGTATGACCAGCCGCAGGAAATATTCTGGGCAAGCGGAGCTGCGCTGTTTATCCGCGCGAAATTATACCATAGCTTTGGCGGCTTCGACCCCGATTACATTGCCCATACAGAAGAAATTGACCTTTGCTGGCGCCTCAAGCGCGCCGGATATAAAATTGTGGTTGTGCCGGAAGCCACCGTTTTCCATGTTGGCGGCGGCACCTTAGCGTACACCTCCCCCCGAAAAACGTACCTGAATTTCCGGAATACGCTGTATACCGTTTTTAAAAATGAGCCTGCGCTTAAACTGTTGTGGCTGATTCCGGCGAGGTTGGTCCTGGATGGGCTGGCTTCCCTGCTTTTTTTAGCCCAGGGAAAATGGCGGCATATCGGCTCGGTGCTCCGGGCACACCTCTCTTTTTACCGGAACATTCGAAAAATGGTGGCCAAACGCGCCCACTACAAAGCACTGATCCGCCAGAATACAATTGGCCCGGAAAATACCAGCGGCAGGTACCGGAGCAGCGTTGTGTGGCAATATTATGGTTTGCGAAAGCACAAATTCAAAGACATCGTAAAAGAATGAAAACTCGAGTTGAAGTAATTTATGAAGATCCGTTTGTTGTTGTCGTCAACAAACCTGCCGGAGTGCTGAGTATTCCCGACCGTTTCGATTCGGGCAAACCCAACCTGCAAGCCATCTTACAGGAGACTTATGGAAAAATATGGACGGTGCATCGTTTAGACCGCGAAACGAGCGGCGTTATCCTTTTTGCCCGGACCGAAGATGCGCACAAAAACCTTAACGGGCAGTTTGAAGCGCGCACGGTGGACAAAATCTACTTAGCCTTAACGGATGGAAATATCTACAACGATGAAGGCGTGATGGACAAATCCATTGCTCCGCATCCTTCTCAGGCCGGAAAAATGATGACTTCTTCCCACGGCAAACAAGCCTTGACGCTTTACCGGGTTGTCGAGCGGTTCCGATCTTTTACCCTGGCGGAAGCCAACATCAAAACGGGCCGGACGCACCAGGTGCGCGTGCATTTTCAATCCATTGGGCATCCTTTAGCCATTGACCCGCTGTATGGCAAACGGGAAGCGCTCTCTGTTTCTGAAATAAAAGTCCGCAATTTTAACCTCGGCAAGTTTGAAGAAGAAAAGCCATTGATGAACCGGGTCACCCTGCACGCCGCCAAGATCAGTTTCGACCACCCCGACACTGGTGTGCGCATGACCGTGGAAGCTCCGCTGCACAAGGATTTCCAGGCCGTGCTGAATCAATTGCGAAAATGGGGCAAATAGAAGATCAATACCATACCCTTGCAGCCCCTTGCACCGCTGAATTGCGCGAACGCGCCAGCAAGTTCCTCGCTTTTGCTTTTCCGATCACCTCCGAAGCAGACTGCCAGACGAGCTTAGACGAAGTGCGCAAATTACACCCCAAAGCCACCCACCACTGCTATGCCTGGCGATTGGGCATGGACAAAAACCGCTACCGCGCCAACGACGACGGCGAACCCGGAGGCACAGCCGGACGCCCCATTTTGGGCCAGATTGACAGTTTTGGGTTGACCAATGTGCTGATCGTAGTAGTGCGCTATTTCGGCGGCACCAAATTAGGCGCCTCTGGATTGATCCAGGCTTATAAAGGAAGCGCTGCCGAAGTTTTGCAGCAGGCAGAAATCGTAGAAAAAACCATCGAGTCCCTTTACCGGCTTACGTTCCACTACGCCTTAATGAACAACCTGATGGGCGCCATCAAAAAAGCGGGATTCCAACTCCTGAAACAGGAATTTACCGACGATTCCGGATTTGTGGAGGTCGCCATCCGAAAAAGCGAAGCCGACGCGGCACTACTTCTACTCAAAGCGCTTACAGCAGGCATCCACCTCGAAGAGGCGGCGGTGCTGGAAAAGATTGAGGGGTTGGAGATTGTTGCGCTGTAGTTAAACCTATAAGGTTTTTGAAACCTTATAGGTTTGCTGCCGCTCCAACGCCACGCGCCAATGCGCAATTTCCAACCCAAACGCCGCTTTGATTTTTGCTTTGTTCAACACACTGAAAGCGGGCCGTGCGGCGGGCGTAGGAAAATCTTTCGTTTCAATGGGGTGTACTTTGACCGCCAAACCCGCCAGTTCAAAAATCGCTTCGGCAAAATCGTACCAGCTTGCAACGCCTTCGTTGCTGTAATGGTAAACCCCGCTCAGTAAATCCCGCGAGGTTTTTCCACTTTCCACGGCTTCGATCATCGTCAGCACAGCCAGCGCTAAGTCGCCGGCGTAGGTTGGCGTGCCGACCTGATCGAACACCACCTTCAGTTCATTGCGCTCCCGGCCAAGGCGCAGCATCGTTTTCAGGAAGTTGTGCCCGAATTCCGAATACACCCAGGAAGTGCGGATGACTGTTGTAAGCGGGTTGATTTGCAAAGCCCGGCGCTCCCCTTCCAATTTGCTTTGCGCATAAACGCCTGCGGGTTGCACCGGGTCGTCTTCCGTCAAAGGCCGATTGGAGTGGCCGCCGTATACATAATCCGTAGAAAAATGAATCAAGGTGACGCCCCGTTTGCGGCAAGCTTCTGCCAGATAAGCAACGCCATCACGGTTGATGGCAAAAGCGCGTTTTGGTTCGCTTTCCGCCTTATCCACCGCCGTATAGGCTGCACAATTGAGACAATAATCCACGGGAGCAAATTTATTAAACCATGCTTCCGTCATTGCCTTATCGGCAATATCCAGCTGCCCGCGATCCGTAAAAATGAAATTAAATTGGGGCCAATCCGGCGCGCATTGTTTCAAACACTGCCCCAATTGCCCGCCCGCACCTGTGACAAGAATCGTCTTGCTCATCTCATCGCTTTATAGGCATTGATCAATCCATTTGTGGAGGCATCGTGTTCGGTCACCGGGTCATCGTGCTCCAACTTTGGTAAAATATTGGATGCCAATTGTTTACCTAATTCCACGCCCCACTGATCAAAGCTAAAAATATTCCAGATGACCCCCTGAACGAAGATTTTGTGTTCGTACAAGGCAATCAGGCTGCCTAAGCTGTGTGGCGTGATTTGCTGAACCAAAATCGAGTTGGTTGGCCGGTTGCCTTCAAATACTTTGAATGGCGTGAGGAATTGGATTTCTTCTTCCGACTTGCCTGCCGCGCGCAATTCTGCTTCCACCTCCGCGCTTGTTTTTCCTTTCATCAGGGCTTCCGTTTGCGCGAAAAAGTTGGATAGCAACTTCACATGGTGATCGCCCAAAGGGTTATGGCTAATGGCAGGCGCAATAAAATCACAGGGGATGAGCTTGGTTCCCTGGTGAATCAACTGGTAAAATGCGTGCTGCCCGTTGGTGCCCGGTTCGCCCCAAATGACCGGCCCGGTTTCATAGCCGACAGCCGCGCCATTGCGATCCACACTTTTGCCGTTGCTCTCCATATTGCCCTGCTGGAAATAGGCAGCAAAGCGGTGCAGGTATTGGTCATACGGCAATATGGCTTCAGAAGCAGCTTCAAAAAAATTGTTGTACCAAATACCAATCAAAGCTAAGATAACCGGCATATTGCGCTCCAGCGGCGTTTCCCGAAAATGAAGGTCCATCGCATGGAAGCCTTCCAGCAGGTTTCTGAAATTCTCGAAACCGATGGTGCAGGCAATGGGCAAACCAATCGCCGAGGTCAGCGAATACCGGCCACCCACCCAATCCCAAAACTCAAACATATTTTCAGAGGCGATGCCAAAAGCCTCCACCGCTTTTTTATTGGTCGAAATGGCCGCAAAGTGACGCGAGACGTGACGCTCCTCCCCTGCCCCATCCAAAAACCAGGTCCGCGCTGTAAACGCATTGGTCATGGTTTCCTGGGTTGTGAAAGTTTTGGAAGCAATCAGAAAAAGGGTCGTTTCCGGGGAAACCCGTTTCAGCGTTTCTGCAATGTGGGTGCCGTCCACATTGGACACAAAATGCACCGAAATGCCAGGTTGCCAATAAGGGCGAAGGGCTTCGGTGACCATCACCGCCCCAAGGTCAGAGCCGCCAATGCCGATGTTGACGATGTCGGTGATGCGCTTTCCGGTATAGCCGGTCCAACTCCCGTCGAGCAGGTTTTGAGAAAACCGTTCTATTTTCTCCAGCACTTCATTCACGGCGGGCATTACATTTTCCCCCGCCACAAAAACGGGCGTATTGGAGCGGTTGCGCAGCGCCGTATGCAGCACCGCGCGATTTTCTGTTTCGTTGATGGGGTCTCCGGCAAATAATTGTCTGATGCCTTCCGAAACCTGACACTCCTTCGCCAGTTCAAGCAGGAGGTCCATCGTCTCCGGCAGGATTCGGTTTTTGGAATAATCCAGCAACAACGTTTCAAAACGCAGCGAAAAGCGATCGAACCGCGCCGCGTCGGAAGCGAATAAGTCACGCAGGTGCAGGTCTTTAACCTCGGCATAATGCGCTTCCAACTGCTCCCAGGCTTTCGTATCTAAAGGGTTTTGACGATTCAACATGGCTTTGTTTTTTATTCCGTTTCCGGCTTGTTGTCCACAATAGCTTCTATGCGTTCCATCACTGTATCGGTCAATAAAGACAGGGTTTCGATGGCGCCAAGCGTTTCCTCTAACTGGTGCTCCTTCGACGCGCCCAGAATAACGGTACTTACATTTGGATTTTTCAGGCACCAGGCAATCGCCAAACACGGCAGGCTGGCGCCTAATTCCCCGGCAAGGGCATGCAATTGACGCACTTTTTCGAGGCGTTCCGGGGTCAGTGAACTATCACGCAGCCACTCCATTCCTTTGACACCCAATCGGGTATCTTCCGGTGAAGCGTCAAGATATTTGCTGGTAAGTACCCCTGAAGCCAACGGCGACCAAATCGTAGTGCCTAAGCCAAATCGTTTGTAAAGCGGGGCGTATTCCAATTCCACCCGCTCCCGAACGAAAAGGTTGTATTGTGGTTGTTCCATCGTGGGGCCGATCAGGTTGCGCTTTTGAGCCACGAAGTGTGCATCCTCGATGCTTTTTGCCGGCCATTCCGAAACACCCCAATAAAGGACTTTGCCCTGTTGAATCAAGTGATTCATCGCCCAAACGATTTCTTCAATAGGAACATGCGGATCGGGACGGTGGCAATAGTAAAAATCCAGATAGTCCACCTGCAAACGTTTAAGGGCGGCATGGCAAGCTTCCATGATGTGCTTGCGGCTCAGTCCGGTTTGGTTGGGCTTGTTCCCGCCTGCTCCGAAAAAAACCTTGCTGGAGACTAAGTAGCTCGTCCGGTCCCAGTTCATTTTTTTCAGGATGTTGCCCATTACGATTTCCGACTTCCCTGCTGCGTAGCCTTCCGCGTTGTCGAAAAAGTTGACGCCCCGTTCATACGCAATGGCCATGAGGCGTTCGGCCATATCATCGCTGATCTGCTTGCCAAAAGTCAGCCAGGATCCCAACGAAAGGGCGCTCACCTGAACGCCCGATTTACCCAATCGGCGGTATTCCATTTTGATTATTTTGCGCAAAACTAAACAAAAAACGGCCTGCGGAGCAATTCCGCAGGCCGTTTTTGTGGATAGCGACCGGGCAACGTTAACGCGCGCGATCCCTTCCAAAAAACCAATTTACAAATCAAACGGATTGGAGAACCGGACATCTTCCGCAAATTCCGTATCGGTCAGGGTTCTCAGGAAAGCGACCAGCGCTTGTTTTTCGGAATTGCTCAGGTTCAGGCGTTTCGGCTGGGAAGTCTGAAAATCGCGCAACTCGAAATTAAGGTTCGGGTGCGCCTTAATGCCGGAATTGTAGTGTTCTACTACTTCTTCGAGCGTTTCAAAGCGGCCATCGTGCATGTAAGGCGCCGTGAGGGCGATGTTGCGCAGCATGGGCACTTTAAAGACCCCGTTATCAGAACTATTACCCGTAATGACGCCGCGACCCTGATCGGCATATTCCAGATCGAGGCCATTGTTCGCGGTAGCTACCAGTACGCCAGCCATGCGGGGATCGTGGCAGTTGGAACAATGGATGACGAAAAGGTTCTTACCCAAATTTTCCTGTTGCGTAAAATTGGTGAAATGTGATTCCGCTGCAAAATGAACGGCTAAGCCTTTGTCGAATTTTGAATTGTTGGAAACAAACGCATTGAGAAACTCCTGAATGGATTCCGTAATGCGGTCCGGCGTAACTTCCGAAGAACCATAGGCTTTCTGGAAAAGAATCCGGTAATAGTCTTCCTGAGCCAGTTTGTCGGCCAAGTGGTCTATATCCATCCCCATCTCGATATTGTCTTCGATGGCGATCTTGCTTTGTTCAATGATGGAAGTTGCGCGTTCGTCCCAAAGGAAAGCGGCGCCTTGATTGAAATTGGCTGTATTGCCCCCGCCATAGGAAGATTCAAAATTGGCCACCGACGCCAGGGCAAGCGAATTGCGCTTGGTCAGTCCGCCATTAAATCCTTCGCTTTGGGCTTTGTTGTCAGCAAAACCCGCTTCCTGGTGGTGACAGGATGCACAGGCAACGGTATTGTTGTGGGAAAGTTTTTTATCGTAGAACAGCACCCGGCCAAGCGTAGCTTTGGCGTTGTTGATTGGAATGATGGAAGTTCCGCCAAAATTATTTGCGTTTACCGTAACGGTGTAGTCGTAACGTTCATCCGGGAGGTTCAGTGTTTGCTGAAGGGTAGCATATTCTTCGGGCGAATAATGCATGATCTGGGTTTCTACATTGTCTTCCACGCAGGAAGGGAGCGCAATCGCGAGCGCGCAGATGCAAAGCGCGTTAAGGAGTAGTGTCCTGGGTTTCATACGAGCAACGAGTTAGAGAACGTTAGACAATTGGTGTCAAATTAGTTGTGTAAAAATAACGTCATTTTGCAGCTTTGTACATAGTCCATGAAACTTTAACTTGTTTTTAGCCAAATTTCGCAATTGTTAACGCGCAAAATTAACGTGATAGTCCTATAGACCGGTTCTATGCTTGCTAAGGTTGGCAGGATTGCACAAAATATTTTACCTTCGCTTCCCGGATAAAGGGGACTAGTGACCGGGTCTGTCTAAAATCTAATATCTAAAATCTTATATCTACAATACAATGAAACTATTGGACAACAAAGTGGCGCTGATCACGGGTGGTTCCAGGGGAATTGGCGCAGCGATCGCACTCAAATTTGCCCAGGAAGGCGCGCACGTTGCATTCACGTATATGTCTTCTGAAGACAAAGCAAAAGCAGTGGAAGCAGAATTGCAGGCGCTTGGCATTAAAGCAAAAGCCTATCGCTCTGACGCCAGTTCTTATCAGGATGCCGAGGCGCTTATTGAAAGCGTGTTGGCTGATTTCGGTCAATTAGACGCGGTCGTCAACAACGCCGGCATCACCCGCGATACCCTGATGTTGCGGATGACGGAAGAACAATGGGACGAGGTGATGACCACCAACCTGAAATCGGTTTTTAACCTAACCAAACACGCCCTGCGGCCCATGATGAAAAAACGGGCCGGCTCCATCATCAACATCAGTTCCATCATCGGACTGATGGGCAATGCCGGGCAAGCCAATTACGCCGCTTCCAAAGCCGGCACATTTGGGTTCACCAAATCCATTGCCAAAGAAATGGGCTCGCGCAACATCCGCTGTAATGCAGTGGCGCCGGGATTCATCGAAACAGATATGACGCACGAATTAGACGAAAAAACCAAAGAAGCCTATCTGAGCGGCATTCCCCTGAAACGACTCGGGAAAGCAGAGGAAGTGGCCGATCTTTGTGTGTTTTTGGCCTCGGATCGCTCTACTTATATTAGCGGACAGGTCATCAGCGTTTGCGGCGGCCTTAGCGATTAATTAGTGTCTGTCTTTATAGTCCGATAGCTGCGTTATGCGAAGGGCCAAAATTGGTCATTTACGCGAGTAAACTTCCACTTTTGCCCCTTCGCAAGCCTTGCTCTCGAACTCTAAAGAGCAGACACGCCACTAAATGGAAAGACACTAATTAGACGCGAAACCCGGTCCTGTAGGGCCCCGATGCCGGTAGACACAAATTAGGTTGAATAATTAAATACGATCTTCATGAATCGAACAATAACATTTTCCTGCATACTGGCTTTAGCCGGTTTTTTATGCGCCTGCCAGCCGGATAAGTCACCAGGCGAAACGGTAATTACCAGAGAGACGCCCCTTGCTTCAAGAGCCCTCAAAGCACCACCGGTGAACCCATACCTGACGCCGGTAGAAGGTACCTTTAAGGACCCGGCGCCCCAGGTTTCCTCTCCCACCGTGACGATTCTGACCAAAGGTTATTGGGTGATTGAACACTACATCCATGCCCAGCAATTTGAACCCGGCAAAAGCAATTCTTACCGGTGGTACAAACTCAACCTGGACGGCTCCTTCACTGCCGGCCAGTGGGGTGAAGTAAAAAGCAAGGGGAGCTGGCAGATGGCCTTTGGCGAAAACAACGAACCCGTGGTGATCATTGATTCCGAAAACGACGCAGAAGATGCGCAGTGGGTGATTCAAATTGCAGGTAATGAAGACGATATGGCCTGGACCGGGGTGCGTGCCACAACCTATCAGGGGCATTTCGTCAAGCTCTTTTACCTGATGACGATGCCGACTAAGAAGCAGTTTGGGTTAGAGTAGATTTGGAAAGTTGGCAGTATTTGAGTTGGCAGGGGAAAACAGTTGGCAGTTGGCAGTTTTAGAGTTGGCAGTTGGGTTTTCGTTTTGGATGAGAGTTTTTTTATCCAACATCACGACATACATAACACTCCTGCCACCTGCGAACTGAAAGACTGCAAACTGCAACCTGTGAATATCCAACATCATGGCATGCATAACACTCCTGCCAACTGAAAGACTGCCAACTGCAAACTGAAAGACTGCAAACTGTACATCAAAACCACACAACAAAATGAGCCAGCTTACACACAAACCACGTCTTTCTTTTTGGGAAATCTGGAACATGAGTTTCGGGTTTCTGGGTATTC
>JALHRK010000137.1 GCA_022841505.1 Saprospiraceae bacterium
TGGATTTGGTGGAAGACGGCAGCTCCTGGGACGAAGTGGAGTACTTAGCCAGCGAAATCGAAGCGGCGGGCGCCACCATCATCAATACGGGCATCGGCTGGCACGAAGCGCGGGTGCCAACCATCGCAACAATGGTGCCACGCGGCGGTTTTGCCTGGGTCACCAAACGCCTGATGGGCAAAGTGGGCATTCCGCTCATCACCACCAACCGCATCAATACGCCGGAACTGGGCGAACAAATTATCGCCGACGGCTGCGCTGACATGGTTTCGATGGCGCGCCCTTTTTTGGCCGACCCCGATTTTGTAAAAAAAGCTTCCGAAAACCGCGCCGCTGAAATCAATACCTGCATCGGTTGCAACCAGGCTTGCCTCGACCACATTTTTAACCGCAACACGGCAAGCTGTTTGGTGAATCCGCGCGCAGCCCGCGAAACGGAATTGAATTACGCGCCCGTTGCCCGAAAGAAAAAAATCGGCGTAGTCGGCGCAGGCCCGGCGGGTTTGGCTTTTGCAAGCATCGCAGCCGAACGCGGCCACGAAGTCCACCTCTTTGAAGCGAGCGGCGAAATCGGCGGCCAGTTCAACTTGGCCAAACGCATTCCCGGCAAGGAGGAATTTTATGAAACGCTGCGGTATTTCCGCAAGCAACTCGATGTACACGGCGTGCAATTGCATCTGAATACGTTTGCAACTACGGAATTGCTGAGCGCGCAAGGTTTTGATGAGGTAGTTATTGCAACGGGCGTTAGTCCGCGCGCCCTGAACATCGAAGGCATTCAACACCCCAAAGTGCTGAGCTACCTGGAAGTGCTGCGCGACAAAAAACCGGTTGGGAATTCCGTGGCCATTATTGGCGCGGGGGGCATCGGCTTTGACGTGGCGGAATATTTAATCCACCAGGGCGAATCGCCGAGCACGAATGTCGCAGCCTTCATGAAAGAATGGGGTGTGGATATGTCATACAGCAACCGCGGCGCCCTCGCCAAACCCAAACCCGAAGCAGCAGCCCGCGAAATTTACCTGCTCCAGCGCTCGAAAGGCAAACCCGGTGACCGATTGGCCAAAACCACCGGCTGGATCCACCGCGCCGCCCTGCGCATGAAAAAGGTGCAGATGCTGAGCGAAGTCACCTACAAACGCGTGGACGACGAAGGTTTACATATTGAAGTAAAAGGGCAGCCACAGGTTCTAAAAGTGGACAACGTGATCATTTGTGCAGGTCAGGAGCCGCTACGGGAATTGTATGAACCTTCAAAAGCTGCGGGAATCCGGGTTCACCTAATCGGCGGGGCGTACGAAGCGCGGGATTTGGATGCAAAAAGGGCGATTGAGCAGGCAGCGAGATTGGCGGCGGCGGTGTTGGGGCAGAAAATATTCTGCCCCTACACCGCCCCGAAAAACATTCTGTCCAACGTCAAAATATTTTTATTAAACCTTAAGTTTTTTGCGCTATCCAAGCAACTGTTTCAACACAGGCGCATATGGCTGCATTAGGTTGCTCCAGAAAGATAAGTTTACTTCGTCTTTTTATTACTTTCCGAAAAGTGCATGTCAAGACTATACATTTCGAAGTCGTTTTTTTGTTTGCTTAAATCTAAGCTTTTTTCAAAATAAGGCGTTTCATTTATACCGATTTCAGTTTATCAGGTTAAAGTGGAGGTATGTTTTGACAGCCCGTCCACCATCAACCGTCCACCGTCAACCGTCAAACCACATGTCCCACCAAAAACATACCGCACTCAACCGCCCAGCCCTCGGTCATTTTGGCCGGAACGAATGGGCCATTATCGGCGCACCTTGCGGCAGCATCCAGACCCTTGCCCAAAGCCTTATTGGCTTGCTTGCCGACCAATACAAGGTTGCGTATGTAGATGCCGACCACAAAAGCGCAGACGAGGCGGAAATGTCCCCGCAAACGCCGTTGGGTAGTGGCGCTGCCCTGGAATATACCGATAAAATTACGCACCGGCGTTTTGAGTGGGGTAGGGGAATGGGCCCTTTTCAGTACCGCCCTTTGTTCAACGAGCAGGACCTGATTCTGGTGAACGGCAATCATTTTGAAGCGGCACGACAGATTGTGATTATAGATAAGCGCAAAGAGCAGTCGCTGCAAAAAAAATTGGACCGCCTCGGGAACGTGCAGTTGTTTCTGCTGGCTGAAGGCGCTGAGGCGATTTACCCATTTTTGAAAGACCATTTGCCGGGGTGGGAACAGATCCCGGTGCTGCAAATTGCAGATTATGAAGGCATTGCTGGTTTTTTGCGAAAGCAACTCCAACCACCGCCGCTCTATGGCCTCGTATTAGCCGGGGGCCGCAGCGTGCGCATGGGGCAGGACAAAGGCTTGATGGACTACCACGGCAAGCCGCAACGCGAGCACGCTGCCGACCTGCTGGATGCTTTTTGTGAAAAAACGTTCCTGTCTTGCCGCTCCGATCAGGTGGCAACGTTAGAATCTTCTTACCCTGCCTTACCCGATACGTTTGAAGGGCTTGGGCCTTTTGGTGCGATCTTGTCCGCTTTTCGCGAATACCCGGATGTGGCCTGGGTGGTGATTGCCTGCGACCTGCCGTTGTTGGATAAGCCGGCTTTGCAGCAATTGGTGGAAGCGCGTCGCCCGGCACAAATCGCCACGGCGTTTCAAAGCCCGCACGACAACATGCCGGAGCCGCTCATAGCCATCTGGGAGCCAAAAAGTTATGCGGTGTTGCTGCAATTTTTGGCACAAGGTTATTCCTGTCCGCGAAAGGTGCTGCTGAATTCAGAGGTGCATTTAATTGAGCCAGCGCAGCCACAAGCGTTGACGAATGTGAATAATCGTGCCGAAGTGGAACAAGTTCAGGCTTCAATTATGCCGTCTCCAGAATGAATTCAGGACTGATTTTTAGGATTTTATACAATCTTTTAGCGAGGTCTATATTTACTTTTCGCTTGCCTTGCATTACCTCAGAGAGCCTGGTTGGCGATATTTCGAGCAGAGCGGCAAGTTCTTTTTGCTTGAGTTTTCTTTCATACATTTTCAATTCGATCATCTCTACTAAAGTCTGTGGCTGGCGAATGGGCATCAAAGGAATGCCATCTTCCCATGCCTCGGCGATACGGGAGAGGTGCTGAAGTTTATCCCGATCTTCTGGCGCGAGGCTGTGGAAACCGCCTCCGGAAGTAGCTTGTCGGAGGTAAGTTTCAATTTCCTCCATCACCTGTCCATATTCTGCCTCTGTATTAATTTTGTAGACCATTGTTTAGGTTTTAAATGATGGAAACATTGATCTTGTCATATTCCTGATGCGTTCCTATGAATCGGACGTATACTGTTCGAATATCAAAGAATATCATCGCAATCAACCGGTAACGATTGCCTCGGATATTGAATACAAAGCGATCATTTCCAACGTAATCTACTGAATTGAATTGTTGACGTAAATCAGACAAATTGCTCCAATCTGCATCTATTGCGATTGCATACCAATGGTTTAAAGCTTCAATAGCATCTGGATGAAGCAGGCCGAATTCACGCAATATCGCCTTGCTGATAACAACCATGACCGGGGCTTTAATTTTGTTCCGACAGGCAAATTAGTAATAAAATTACATTTTTCAAAATTTCCTTACCAAAATAGCTTCCTGGTAAGCCTGCCTCCCCATCTCAATCAACTCCCCCGCCCGGTGAAAATCAAACGTCCAGCACGCATTGCGCGGAATTTCGACCACCAGATCGGGTTTGTAGTGTTCAATCATGAGTGAAATCAGCCGATCCTGGGTGAATCGGTAAGAGGTTTGGATCAAATCGAAAAGCGAAAGATTGGCGCCCGGATTTTTATTGTCGGTATACAGGAATTTGGCCAACCAGCTTTTTTCATCGGCTTCTTCTTCGTTTTGCGCCTGTTCGGGTTTATTTTTTCCATTCAAATTGACGGCCACCACCAGATCGCCTTCCTGCTTGCGGACTAAGTTCAGCGGCACTGGATTCAGCACCCCGCCATCTACCAGCACTGTACCGTTCTCAATGACGGGGGTAAAAACGCCGGGAATGGCAATGGAGGCACGAAGGGCATCAAACAAGTTGCCTTTGGAAAAATGCACTTCTTCCATCGTCATCAGGTCGGTTGCAACAGCGGTAAAAGGGATTTTTAAATCTTCGATCTGTTGCACGCCGGTCATTTCCATAATTTTCCCCAACACCTTTTCGCCTTTGAGGAAACCTTTGGTGGTGAACGTAAAATCCATAAGGGTAAAAACATCTTTCCGGGTCAGCGTTCGCAGCCATTCAGTATAGGGCGCAAGGTACCCGGCACAATAAATGCCGCCAATCACCGCGCCCATGGAACAGCCGGCTACTTCGCAGATTTCGTAGCCGTCGCGTTCCAGCATTTCGATGACGCCGATGTGCGCAATGCCCCGTGCCCCGCCGCTTCCCAGTACCAAATGGACTTTTTTGTTCATATCAAATTTTCACTTGCTCTACGGTTTTGTCGTGCCGGCTTTTTTCGGCCATGAACGCCATCAGGTGGCTTTCCATCGAAGCGTCCAGTGTAGAAGTCAGCAAGCTGCCATCCTGTTTGTCAACCGCACTCAGCCAGTCGCGCACCAAACCCCAGTCGCCACCGCCGTGCCCGGATTTGATCTTCGCGTTTTCATTCGTATTCCATTTGGTGATTTCTCCCGTTCGGAAATCGGCAACGTACAGGTCTTCTTCATCGCCCACGATGTCGCCCATCGAACCCATGATGCGGGTGCGCCGGCCTGCGTAGTTGGTGAACGCTTCCATGCTGAAACTGACCGTGACATTGTCGTCGAATTCCATCGCCAGAATCTGGTGGTCGGGCACATCGTTGTCGCAACGGTACACGCAGCGGCCATACGGGCCTTCTTTCAGGTTCTTCAGGATCGCATCGCCCTGCAGGGCCTTGTCTTCCGGCAGGTCGAAATGGTGCAGCCAGGTGCGCTCGCGGTGGTAGATGCGCAGGGCAGAATATGGGCAGGTGGCTTCGATTGCGCAACCATCGGTGCAGCGGGCGGTACTGCCTTCCGGTGCGTTTTCTGCCCGGAACCACGATAAGGAACCAAACGAACTGACGTAATTGCAGTTTTTGCCAATCCACCAGCGCAGAATGTCTAAGTCGTGGCAGGATTTAGCCATCAGGATGGGGTTGGTGTCTTTTTCGCGCCGCCAATTGCCGCGCACGTAGGAGTGCGACATGTGTACGTGCTGGATCGGTTCCAAATGCTGCACGCTGATGATTTTGCCCAGCACGCCCGAATCTATCACTTCTTTCACCTTGCGGTAATAGGGCGAGTAGCGCAGCACGTGGCAAACCGCCACAATGCGGTTGTGCTTTTTGGCCTGCTTCAGAATGTCGCTGCATTCTTTCCAGCTTTGCGCAATGGGCTTTTCCAGCAATAAATCGTAGCCCATTTCCAAAGCGCGCATGGCTGGCCCGTAATGCAGCGGATCGGGGGTGGTAATGATGACCGCATCTGCGAATTTGGGCACATCAAAAACGTGTTCCCAGGTCACAAAGCGGTTTTTGGCTTCGATGTTGTGCTTTTTTGCGTAGCGCTCGTTGCGCAGCGGGATGGGTTCAGCCACGCCCACAATGTCTAATTCGTCCGGGTGCTCCAGGCCGTAGTTGCCATAAACATTGCCCCGACTGCCGGCCCCCAAAACAATGGCGGTGATTTTGCGGGCAGGTTTTGCGTAAGCAGCCAGCCCATCGTCGTCGCCGTACGTTTTTTCAACCAATGGTATGTTTGCCCAGGTGGAAGCAGGCACGGCGCCTCCCAAAGAAATGAGCCCCATCGCCCGGAGCAGTTCCCTTCTCGACCAGTCTTTTTGCATTGTTATATGGTTATGAAGATTAATGGTATCGTGTTTAGTGTAGAGGGTAGAAAGTAGAGGGTAGAAAGTAGAGGGTAGAAGGTAGAGGGTAGAAGGTAGAAAGATAGGTTTCTCTCCCTTGATGGTATTGCATACCTTCTACGTTCTACCCTATACTATCTACTTTCTACCCTATACCCTCTACTTTCTCCCGCAAACGCGATATTAGAAAGAATTTAACAAACATAAGCATATTTTATTCAGGAAGATATTCTTAGATTTACCGCTGTGATGAAATTATTCACGGTTATCAAGCAAAGCGAAAATTCAACACAGTTTACTCAAGGAAATCTTCCCGCGCCCCCACAGGTGCGGGAATTTTTATTTGGGAACTAAGAGCTTGTTCGGGAATTCATCAACGGGCTGCGAGCGGCAAATTTTATTTTATACAGCGTTGGATTTTTTCACCGTAGCTGCCGGCTACGTCTGCAAAAATCGAAGATTCGACGTAGTCAATCCGCCTTGTCTAAAACAAAATTTCCTCGCTCTCGCTCCGTCATGAAATCCCGAACAAGCTCTAAAGCGCAGCCCTATGACGCACAATCAATTACACTGCCCGGCCTGCTCCGCGCCCATCGAGTCGGAAGACATCAACATCCTTAAACTGGTGGCTAAATGCCGCCAATGCCACACGGTTTTTTCTTTTGACGGAGCATTTCCTGCCCCAGCTTCAACACCGGCTTATTCCAAGCCCGAAATCCTGATGCCGGTTGGGATCGAAGTGCTGCGCCTGTTGAGCGAGGTACAGATCGAAGTCAGTTGGCGAAAAACCAGCGGAAGTTTTTTTCTGCTTTTCACCATTATCTGGAATGCCATTGTGTTGCCTATGGCTGTGGTAATGATTGTGACCGGCAGTCTGGAAATGTTGCTTTTCCTCAGCCTGCACCTCACAGTCGGCTTAGTTTTTCTGTACATCACACTGGCGACCATGCTGAACACAACGTACATCACAGTCAGCTCGCGCCGCTTAGTGGTCGAACACAAACCCCTGCGGATGCCGTTCTACCCGGGGCACGACCTTTCTTCCTACGATATTCGGCAATTGCATGTGGTGAAATACGAACAAGGCAAAACGAATGGCAGACCGGTGTTTGCTTTTGCGCTCTACCTGACGCTGAAAAGCGGACTGGAGGTCAAGTTGTTGAAAGGTTTAAAAACCGCCGAACAGGCGCAGTACATCGAGCAGGAAATTGAACGGTTTCTGAAGATTTCGGATGAGCTGGTGGATGGGGAGTATCGAATCTAAAAGGTACGCTATTTGAACGAATTGGTAATTTGAGCCAAAATTCGCTCACAAGCCCGCCCATCCCCAAAAGGATTCTGAGCGCACTGCGCCACCATCGCTTCGTATGCAACAGCATCGTCCATCAACTTGCTAACGGTTTCGAGGATATCTTCCGGAGAGATCCCCGCCAATATTGCCGTTCCCGCCTCAAGCGCCTCCGGTCGCTCCGTATGTTCGCGCAGCACAACAACCGGTTTGCCCAACGAAGGCGCTTCTTCCTGAATGCCGCCGCTGTCGGTCAAAATCAGATAAGATTCAGCAAGCAGCCACACGAAAATTTCATAAGACAAAGGTTGGGTCAGCCGCATATTCGGCAAACCGGCTAAAGGTTCCAACGCCGTGCGCACCTGCGGATTGGGATGAACGGGCAAAACAAACAGCACTTCCGGATAGCGCGTCGCAAGGGTCGAAAGGGCTTGCTGCATGCCAGCCATAATTGCGCCCTGGTTTTCCCGCCGGTGCAGGGTGACGAGCGCAATTCGCCGGTTTTTTGGGTCGAGTTGTTGCTGAAACGCTTCCAACTCCGGGCTTTTTTGCTTTTCAACCTGTGTTTTTGCCCAGAGCAGGGCATCTACGCCCGTGTTCCCGGTGACGGTAATCGCAAGGTCAGGAACGCCTTCGCGCAACAGGTTTTGGCGGGCAGCTTCCGTTGGCGCAAAGTGGTAAGCTGCGATTTTGCTGATGGCAATGCGGTTAAATTCTTCCGGAAACGGGCTGCGGATGAAACCCGTGCGCAAACCGGCTTCCACATGCGCGACCGGAATCCCAGCATAATAAGCTGCCAGCGCGCCGCAAAAAGCGGTCGTGGTATCGCCCTGAACAAATACAAGGTCGGGTTTCTCCTGTTGAAAAACCGGTTGTAATGCCGTCATCAGGGAAGCCGTCAAGCCCGGAAGCCCCTGCTTTTCCTGCATCAGGTTCAAATCGTAATCCGGCTGGATGCCAAAAAAATCAAAAGCCTGCAACGCCAGCTCCCGGTGTTGCCCCGTGAAACAAACCCGGCATTCAAACGCTTGCGGCTGTTGCCGGAACGCATGAATCAGTGGCGCCAGTTTGATGACTTCGGGTCGGGTGCCGGAGATGAAGAGGAGGGTTTTTAGCCCCCTAACCCCCAAAGGGGGAATTGGCATTTGTTCCATGAAATGGTAACTTATGAAGAGCAATCACCTTTTATTTTTTATTGATGATTGACGATTACATGATTGATGATTGATTATGTAAGAGACACATAAACATCAAATTTGTAAACATCATCAATCAGCATTAATCAATCATCTATCATCAATGATTCCCCCTTTGGGGGTTAGGGGGCTGACTAAAATTCCCACTCTTCATCCGTAATTTCCCTTTGGCGGTAATGCTTTTTGGTGAACGCGCGCTGCTTTTGGCGCTCGATTACCAGCTTAGCCAAGCCAATATTGGCCGGCTCCTCCGCCAATGGAGAAAGCGCAAGGCTCACTTTCCGCTCGTCAATGTCGAGCCGGTACATCAGGCTCAGCAAATATTCCAGCCGATACTGGATCATATCGGCAATGGAATCGGCAAGCAACTGCAGGAGTTCTTCTTCCGTCATTTCCGATTCGGCATGCGGCGCTAATTCAAACTCCTGCGCCACCAATTGGACCGTGTCTTCGATATTCTGATTGTCTTCCATGTTTTATTTTGTTGTACCGCCGAGTTTCTACCCGGCACATGTTTTTACACAAGGGCGACCGCGAGGGTCGCCCCTACCGGCTCACCATCTCTGAACTAATTTCACTAATCGAACAACACCCCGACAACCGCATGGTCAGCTCAAAATCAGCGACCAGGTTCTCCAGGACTTCCCGCACCCCGGCTTCCCCGTTAAGGGCCAATCCATAAACATAAGGCCGGCCCACGCATACGGCTTTTGCGCCAAGCGCCAATGCTTTAAACACATCCGCGCCGCTGCGGATGCCGCTGTCCATCAGCACCGGAATTTGTCCGTTTACGGCAGCGACCACGTTGGGAAGCGCTTCGATGGCAGAAATGGCGCCGTCTACCTGCCTGCCGCCGTGGTTGGAAACAATGAGGCCGTCAATGCCGTGGTCGAGCGCCAGACGGGCGTCATCTGCATGCACAATCCCTTTGAGCAGGATGGGGAGTTTGGTTTGCTGCCGCAAAAAAGCCAAATCGTTCCAGTTGAGGGAAGGATTGGTGTAGATGTTGATGAATTTGCGCACGGCTTTTAATGCGCGCCCCGACCGTAAATTCCCAAACCAACCGCCCGGATAAGCGCGCAGCAATTCAGATAAAGAAACGATCGTATCCCAGGTCAGGCGGCGTTTAGGCTGCGGGGTTGACGCGTCGTCCGGTTCATCCAGAAGGCGTTGAAAAACCGGGTCTGAAGTGTATTGTGCAATGCCTTTGCCGCGCAGAAACGGCAGATACGCCATCTCTAAATCACGTGTGCGCCAGCCCAACATGGTGGTATCCAACGTAATCACAATGGCGCGGCAACCGCAAGCTTCGGCCCGATGCGCAAAACTGGCCACCAAATCGTTCGATTTACTCCAGTACAACTGGAACCAGCGCAGCCCGTCTTCCATTGCTTCGGCGACCTTTTCCATCGGCACGGAAGCCTGGTTGGAAAAAATCATGGGTATACCCAGCGTTGCCGCAGCCCGGCCAACGGCCAGGTCAGCTTTGGGGTGCGCCATTTCCAGCACGCCAATGGGAGCGGTCAGGATAGGCGCAGGGATTTTCATCCCCAGCAATTCTGTACTCAGGTCGCATTGAGAGACGTCGCGCAGCATCCGCGGCACGATCTGCCAGCGTCCGAAACCCTCGCGGTTTTGGAAGGCAGTTCGTTCCAAGCCTGCGCTGCCGGCAACATAAGCAAACGCTTCCTGCGTCATCTTTTCTTTAGCCTGGCGTTCCAGTTCATCCGGATGGATAGGAATGGCTGGCCTTTGACCGCTGATGCCGGCTAAGTAGATGTTTTTTTGCCGTTCTAAGGCGGAAAATTTTGCTTTGAGAATGGCCTCTTCCGGCATGCTTCACTATTTTGAATGAATCAGAAGGTTCGGAAACAGGGCTGGTTTGGTTTTTATACATTAGTGCCCAGACAAAGATGGTAATTTTTCGGGGTGCGCGAAGGAATCAATCCGACTTGATTTTTTTAAGAATGATTAAACGTTTTCCTTTTTTTGTAGTCCTTAGGTTCTTACCAAAACACAATCTATTATGAAAAGACAAGCATTTTCCTTCCGCCCGATTTTGATCGCCGTATTTTCAGGCGCATTGTTCTTGCTGATGCCGGCAGTATCGCAGGCACAGGTTGCCGACAAAGTTGAAGACGCCGTTGACAAGGCTGAAAACAAGCGCGACCGCATGGAGAACAAGCGCGACCGCAAAGAAAATAAACGCGACCGCAAAGAAGACCGCCGGGATGCCCGCGAAGACGTCCGCGATGCCAAACACGACGGCGGTATCCGCGATAAAAAAGAAGATGTGCGCGATGCGAAAGAAGACGTCCGCGATGCCAAGGAGGACGTTCGCGACCGCAAAGAAAATAAGCGCGACAGAAAAGAGAATAAACGCGACCGCAAGGAAAACAAGCGCGACAGAAAGAACTAAAGTTGAAACATACGGAATGTTCGGCGCCGCCAGTTGATGTTGAAAAGGTGTTGCTCGTCGGTTTAGTCAAATTCGTCTATGGGAAACCTGTTCTGGTAAAAATTTCGTGAATCGGATTACCAAATAGCTGAATCTGACCGTACATTTGCGGCATTCAATACCTAAAATCAACAATTTTATGAAAAAAGTCATCTTCACCTTGGCTTTGGCAATGGGGTTCACTGTTGCGGCCTATTCCCAGGATTACACTTCAGCAATTGGCTTACGCCTTGGTTATCCGACTTCGGTATCCTACAAGCATTTTATCAGCGAGCAGGGCGCCATTGAAGCATTTGCAGGTTTTCGCTCCTATGCGTTCTACAACTGGTTCAACATTGGAGCGACTTACCAGCACCACTCGCCCATTTCAAGCGTTGACGGGCTGAGCTGGTTTGCAGGCGGAGGGCTTTCTGCCTTCTTCTGGAATTACGACGATAACTTTGTCGGCGATGGCAGCACGAGCATCGGAATTTTGGGAGCGCTGGGCTTAGACTACAAATTTGACAGTGCACCGGTCAACCTTTCTTTAGACTGGTTGCCCATTTTCTTCGTCAATGGTTATGGCAGCGGCTTTGGTGGCGGCTACGGCGCGTTGAGCGTCCGGTACGTTTTAAAATAATCTGTCCGTCAACCTTCTCTGTTCGACGTTAAGTTGATGGAGTACGCCGTTAAAAAGACTTCTTCTGAATCCGGAAGAGGTCTTTTTTTGTTAAATGCATGATCACTGAAAAATAACCCTGCTTGCTGAAAATGAAAATTTGTTTTATCTTGCAGGTATAAAAACAAAACCTTTTGACTTATGAGTAACAGAAAAGGCTTTTTTGAATCCCGCAATCCTGTAATGAAAGAAAATGCCTATATGCAGGCTTCTCAGGAAAATGCGTTGACCGGCGGCGCGACCATGACCGTTCAGGGCGCCATCAACAAATCGTTTATTCTTGGGCTCATCATGCTGGCTACTGCCGCAGTAGCTTTCACCATGCCGAGCTCCCTGCTCCTCTGGGGAGGCGCTATTGGCGGTCTCGTTGTCGTCCTCATTATGTCTTTCCGCCCGGCCCTGTCGCCGACCCTGGCGCCGATTTATGCCGGCTTGGAAGGGCTTTTCGTTGGTGCGGTCTCCGCGATTTACGCCAGCATGTTTGACGGCATCATTTTTCAGGCGGTTTCCCTGACGTTCGGTGTGTTTTTTACCATGCTGTTCATTTTCAAATCGCGCATCATCAAGGTGGATAACAAACTCCGCGTAGGCGTCATGATGGCCACCGGCGCGGTTGCTTTGGTTTATGTGGTTGCCATTGTCATGTCTATGTTTGGCGTCACCATGCCTTACCTGCATCAGGCCGGCCCGATTGGCATCGGCATTAGCTTAGTCATCATTGCCATCGCTGCGATGAACCTGCTGCTTGATTTTGACAACTTTGAAAAAGGAGAAATGTACCGCGCACCGAAGTATATGGAGTGGTTTTCTGCGATGGGATTGCTGGTTACGCTCGTTTGGTTGTATCTGGAGATCCTGCGCCTGCTCTCTATACTTTCCAGAGATTAGTGCTCAGTGTCTGTCTTTATAGTCCGATAGCTGCGTTATGCTCAGCCCCAAAAACGGTCACTTACGTAAGTAAGCTCCCGTTCTTGGGGCTTTCGCATGCCTTGCTCTCGAACTCTAAAGAACAGACACCGCGTCTTTCTTTATAGTCCGATAGCTGCGTTATGCGAAGGCCCAAAATTGGTCATCCCGCCCAAGCGGGGCTCCCACTTTTGGGCCTTCGCATGTCTTGCTCTTAAACTCTAAAGAGCAGACAACCAGCTAAATAGGAAGATGGTGCTTATCTAAAGAACCTTTACCGCTTCTTCTTCCACAACCACAACATTCCGCTTACGCCGATCACAAACAACAGCGTTGCAATGATCTCTGCCTGCGTTGCCTGCAGGAAGCCGAGGTCGTATTTGCTGTTCACACGGATTTTTTCGATCCAGAAACGCTCCAACCCGTTGAGGGCGAGGTATAGGAAAAAAACCATGCCGGCAATTTTAAAGCGCGTCCGTGCAAACCACAGCATGCCGCCAATTGCAAACGCCATAGTCGTTTCGTACAAAGGCGTTGGGTAAACCGGTGCTGTAAGGCGCATACAGTAGTGACTTTGACAGCCTTCAATTGGAATGCCCTCGCGCAGGATGTTGTGCGGATAGTCAAAACTCCAGAGCCAGTCGGGCAGGAACCACCACGCAGGTTGGGCAGAAGCGACAATGCCCCAGTCGCCGTCGCCGGAAAAATGGCAACCCAACCGCCCGATGCCATAAGCGATGATGAGTGCAGGCGCCACAGCGTCGAGTACGGGTACAAGCGGGATGCGGTGGCGCCGCAAATACCAACTCACGGCAAGAAACCCGCCGATGAGGCCACCGTAGATGGTGAGGCCGCTGCCGGAAAAAACCGTTTTGGCCGGATGCTCCAGGAAGGCAGAAAAATCCTCGAAAACGTAAAACACCTTGGCGCCGATAACGCCGGAAATAGCCGCGATGAGGGTAATTTGCCCGATGCGGTCGTGCGGGTAGATTTCGACGGTGCGCACTTCCGGCTGGGTATTCCGCAACCGGTACACTTCCCAGCCTTTTAAACCTGCAAAAATAAGGGCGCCCAGGAGGCCGCCCAACCAGTTCCCGGTAGTTGAAAGTAAAACTTCGTCTGCGTTGCGTTGCAAGGCTTCAAAGTTTTGCGCAGCGTAAAGCCCTTTATACCCCAACAAAAAACCAAAGAAAGCATTGTACAGGTAGTCTTGCTTTTCCGGTTTTTGGCCATCCGTTTTTTCAATGGTGCTCGACTGGAAGATTTTTTCGGTGGCTTTTCGCCGCAATTCCCAATACAAGATCTGCGAAGCAGCCAGGATGGCCAGCACAAGAAAAAGGCCGTAGGTTTTGAAAATGGAAGCCCAGTTGTCCGGTTGCGTGCCGAAGACGTCGTGGAGGAAGTAAGAGAGGTCGGGATACATAGTTTTGCGGTTGACGGTTGACGGTAGACGGTAGACGATGGACGGTAGACGGCCCGTCTACCGTCCACCGTCCACCGGATTATTTATTCCACTTGAACGTTTCAATCATTTTTAACAAGTCTTCTTTTACGAAGGTGTAGATCGGCGCCAGCGAATCGGGTCGCGCCTGCGTGTTGAAGTAGAGGGCGCCGCGAAAGAAATGGTTTGTGCTGTCGCTCAGATAGAACTGGAAAGGAGAAGCCGCGGGCCCCTCTATATCAAAAATAAATCCGCTGACCTTTCCGGGTAGGTTGACGGGGATTTCCTGAATTCCGTTGGCGCGTTTTTTGTGCCAGTCCATCAGCTCGAACGCGTCTGCTTTCAGCTCCTCAAAGCTGTTGGCTTTGCCAATCGGAGAATAGGTACAGTGCAACCGGCTGTCGAAAGCCGGAATATAGACATTGAACCAGCAGGGATGCGCCGGCCGTTCTTCAAAAAATGTTGTATCCTGTTGAATTTGAGCGTATACCGGGTATTGGAATGTAAAATTGCAATAATCGGCATCGAAAGCCTGGTAAGCCTTTTCCGGATAAACAACTTTGGGATATCCGCGGGGCTTCGGCGTGAGCGGCGCGTCTTCACCACAGGCTGGAAGCAGGATTGAAAGGGCCAACGCGGCAAGGAATGTTTTGCCGAAAGGCGAAAAAATGATTTTGTGCATCAATGGAAGCTGCTTTTGAATGAAACACAAAGCTAACGCTTCTGGGGCATTTTTATGTCGCGGTTGAGGAAGTTTGCAAGTTGGCAAAGGGCAAAAGGCAAATGGGCAAAGGGCAAGCTTGCAAATTTGCCCCTTGCCAACTTG
>JALHRK010000138.1 GCA_022841505.1 Saprospiraceae bacterium
TTTTGAATTATTTAACGCAATGAATTATCTGGAGAAAATATCATATAATGCGCGAAAGCAAAATACTCGGCAATGGGCAAAAAAGGCCTGGAAAGAAATGGAAAAAGAAAAATTAAGGAGAATTTTCGAATAAAGTTAATTCCCAGATTCTTAACTCGCGAATAGCCTCTGCCCCGGTTTGCCAAAGGAGACAATTCTGGAATTGTCCGAAAATAAAAATGCCCCGGTTAAAGAACCGGGGACTTGTTGCGGCTCGATATGGTCAGGTGAACCAAACCAAGTCGGCTTATCTTATAAACGAACTGGGCGAACCCGTAGTTTGTACAAATCGAACATTGCTACAATAATTTTTGTAGCTAATGGACTGTAAAGATACTACAAAATTGCGGCGAATGCAATTTTTTTATATTTTTTTGTTTTAAGGTTCTGATATTTATATTTTTATGCGTAACAATGATTTGCTATATGGATTAGCTCGTGAGTGGTCCCTGAAAGGCGCATTTACTTCCTCTTATGAACCAACTTAGTCTCCTCTTTCCTTGGGTGGCCAATGCCCGTCCAAAGCATCAGGTCGGCAGTAAAACTTACTTTCCATTCGCTGTCATCGTCATCAACTGCACTATCCAGGAAGAGCACCGTTTGTTGATTGTCTGCCGTCCATTTTCCTGTATTTCGTCCAAAGGGTTCGCCGTCGCTTACGAAGGAGCCGTCTGTTTTAAACTCAATCCATCTGTCCTTTTTGGGATTGTGTTTTTCAGTCACCTCGATATCGTATTCATAAACTTTGTCCATGGCCCATGTCCCAATAATTTGTTGATCCAACTGATCAGGGTGCGTGCAGGAGAGCGTCAACAAGGAAATAAACAGGAGTAAAAGCGGATGCTTCATTTTATGGTGTTTCCGATTAGATGCAGCCATCGTTACAATTGGTGGATCACTCTTTCACCACGTATTTCTACGCATTTCTATTTTTCCGTATAAATACGCTGGTTTTCGAGGAGGCAAGCGTGTTACCTTGCGCATAAATAAACAACGACCATGCGAATCACGTTTAACAACCAAACCGGCTTCCCTGCATCAGAAGTATACTGGACCATTATTGGCCAAAACCAGAACAATCAATTTGCCCACATCACGGTTGACGGAAATGGAAACGGGTCACTTGTCCCGATGAGTACCAGCGATAACAACCCCGATGGGTATGCTGATTATTCTTATCCTTTGAGCCAATGTTCAGCCATCAGCTTGCCCAAAAACCTGTACATTGATTCTGCACGAATCTATCTTTCCATCGGCAGCTACCTGCCCATTCAGGTACAAAGCGGGGGATATGCACCGCCATCCATCACCAATCCGGGCATTGCCGGCTATAATACCATTTTTGATTTTTGTGAATTTGCTTTCATTCCCGGGCCTGGTGGCAGTGTTTACAACCAATTGAATTTTAATACCGGCAGCGTTGATTTCATCAGCCTTCCCATTTTGGCAAATTTGTCCGGAGGGGACCTGACTGCGGGTTTAACTGTCGGGTATGCCGCCACCCGATCCGCTATTTTTAATGCAATAGCTGCCTGCAAAGATCCCAATTTTAAAGGTTTGATCATTCAGGATGCTTCCAATACTTATTCGACGGATTTGCGCATCATTTCACCCGCCGATGTTTTTTCCGGCATTGTCAGCGGTCCCGTCCTTCAGTATTTTACAACATTTTTTGATGCGTATATTCAGGCGCTCTGGACTCAATATAGCTTAAAAGCCCTCACCCTCGACATCAGCGGCAGCATTTATACCGGCAAGGTAGACAGCGCCAACAATTTTAATTTTACGGACAACACCGGGGCTACCGTCTGCACCATCCCCGGCTTGGGTTCGGGCAGTACAAACCCGCCCGCCATTACCTCCTTAGATGTTTTGGGCTGCCGGAATTCCATGGCATTTGGAAACGCGACCCAGCTGAATATCCAGAAATACATCGCAGCGGCCATCAACCGGACCGTCATGGATACCCTGCCCAACAACCAAATGGGGGACAGCTGGTGCAATCTGGCAACTCAATACTATACCAATTCCAACGCCCCCATTCACTATTACGCGCAAATTTTGCACAGCAACAGCCTCGTGCTCAACGGTGTGCAAGCCTGTTATGCTTTTTCTTACGATGATGTTTGCGAACAAAGCAGCAGCATCGTTGGTCAGGACACTGACGGTTCTCTGGCGCTTAGCCTGACTTTGCCTGCGTGGTAGATTGGTGCCCAAAACGCGCATGAAGTGATGAATTAATAACTAAAAATCTTATCTTGCGAAGAGAAACGGCCTGCTGGAAAATATTAATCAAGTGGAAGATGACCAACAATACATAGACATCGCGATTGAAGAACTGCTCAATCCGGAGCTGGGGACAACAAAACAGTATTTAGAGGTCTGTGAGCTTGAATATGAAGATGGCCAGCCAAAAGTTTCGAGAGTAAATAGAAACCTTCTTGAGCATTGGGTTGACGTATATTTTAGAGTCAAAGTTGCAAGATATTATATAGTAGTTCATTTGAAAACCGACCCGGAAATTGAAGTTTATGCTGTTTGGGCAGAATCAGGACATATGGTTTATTTGTCGGCTGTTTCAGAAAAATTGACTTTTGATGAGCTTGCTTCTTTTACACGGTTAACCCCATCGGGTGGCTGGTCAATTGGAGCGCGAAAACAATTCAAAAACTCAGAAAGGGATTTTTCAAGGATAAATTATGAACCCATCAAAAATCAAGCTTACGGACTTGATGAAAAACTGAATTTACTACTTGATGAATTAGAAACGGATATTGAGGGCGTAGTCGAACTCACGAAAAATGCTTATGCTTATATTTCAGTTTGTAAATACCAATACATAAGTGCAAATGCAGGCATTAGCTTAGATATTCAGACCATAAATCGCTTGAATAAATTGAATTTAGGGATTGATATTGACACCTATATTGTTGGAAATAGTATTAAAGAATAGGCTTTTTAACACCCAATTCCCGCTCGCCCACAGGCTTATAATTTCCTTTTATGCACTAACCTGGTCTCCTCTTTCCTTGGGTGGCCAATGCCGGTCCAAATCATCAGGTCGGCATTAAAACTTACTTTCCATTCGTTATCATCGTCCTCTACTTCACTATCCAGAAAGAGTACCGCTTTTTGATGGTCTACCGTCCATTTGCCTGTATTCCGTCCTATTGCCCAATATAAAAGTCCAAACCAACCAGCAAAGCCAAGGAGCGGTGCCATGTCCGGTCAACCGAAGTCGTTTCGAGTTGGAAGTTCTTCCAGCCGATGCTGTACCGGGCTTCGAAGTTCAGGGAAATCATTTCGTCAAGCGCCCACCCGGCGCCGAATCCCCCAATTATGCCTGCATCAGATTTTTGGAAAAAGTCCGTTCTATCTTGTCGAAAATCTTCCCCTTCCAATGGAAAAACGAACGTTTGCCGGATCAGCTTGGCGACATAAGCGCCAGCGTAAGGGCCATAGCGGAATTTTCCTTTGCCGAAGCGCCAATGCACCGTCAGCGGGAAAACCAAATAATCAAAATTGTTTTTTGCAGCGGACATTTCAGAAATTGGATTCCCTTCAATATCTGTCAGGATCGTTTCCACCTGACTGCCCTTGCGTTCAATCAAAGCCTCGGCCTGAATGACCAACCGGTCACCTGGATGGCAGGCCACGCGCAGGCCAAGCGAATAACCCGTTTTGACTTCGCTGTCCAATACGTGGTTGTCGTGGCGGATATTTGAAAAGTTAGGCCCCAGTGCCAGGCCGCCCGACCAGGAAAGTTGTGCGGTCATGGAAAATGGAATGGTTAAGGCGCATAAGGATAGGGCGTAAATAAAGTATGAGTGACGCATGAGGAAGTGGTTTTAGTTTTGCTTTTTGGTGAAAACGCAGGGTAATGGAGATATTCAAGTAAAAATAGGATTTTAACGTTCCGCGCCAAACCATCTATCGAAGGGCAGAGGATTGCCTTTTGCATCAAAATACCCTATTTTTGTAAGAAAAAAGCAGATGATTATTGAATTTTCCGATGCGGCTTTGAAACAGACACCTCAATATGCTACTCCCGGAGCGCTTAAAACAGACTTCGCAGTTTGGCTCTATGAACGGGAAGTCTTAACCTTAGCTCAGGCCGCCCGGCTATGTGATCAAACCCGCCTGCAATTTCAAAAGACGTTAAAGTCTAAGGGGGTGCATTTGCACTATTCGAGTGAAGATTTGAAGGCTGATGTTCAGAATATGTAGGTGATATGCTGGTTGTTAGTGACACCTCTCCTTTTTATGAACCTTAGGGTAACATTTTTATAGATCATTTGGACGATGAAGTGGATTCTTATGCTCATAAGAACCTGAATTTAGAAATTAGAAGAAATAAAGTAAGTTAGAATTTTGTAGATCGGATTTGTAACACTATATTTACGTATCAATTTTACTTACATCACCCTTGTGACACACCCAAGCCACAAGAATTAAAAAGAGCGTATGAACTTTTACATTCAATTAGGAACATCTTTAATAAGAATTTTAGACTTCAAGCTGACTCAACTTGGAGACTGCTCTCGAGTCTTGATGAAGGCTTGGACGAGGAAATTGACTTTTTGACTTCTGATATTTATGAGCTTATTAAAATGCAAAAAGTTAACTCAAGTATTGCTATTAATGACAATGTATATAAGGTGAATTATGGCGAAGTACATTTAGCCTCTGAATTCCAAAATATATTAAATTATAGTATTTATCTGAATAGAGATTTTTTTCCTTTACTCCCTTCTAAAGATCAATTAATTTCAATAATAAAATATGGTGATCCAAGATGTTATAGCACTCTTGTTTTAAATTTATTAGGATTATTCGAATTGCATCCCTATGTAAATTCAAGTATAAAAAACCCTTTAACTGCATTTACGCTTGGAGATTTCCTTCCAAAAATAGGATATATAGGAGAAGAAGCCGCTGAGATGGAAAGCACGATTACCTGGTTGTATGAACTTTCCTTGAAGGGATGGATAAAGCATTTGCAAACAGGGAAAACAAATATTGCTAATTACTCAGATTTGAGTACAGAAGAAATATTAAAAGAGATAAAAAAGCTTCAATATCAATGGGGCGTGGATTAAAGAGTCTTACAGAATAGGCACATATATTCTGCACTCGTCCAAATAAAGTGTTCCACTCTTTAAAAAAACAACACGACCTACTTGCACGGAAACCCATTGCGAACTGTTTGTCGAAGACTTATATCCTGGATTCTGTGAAACCGAAAATCATGCCACCTGCGCAATCTCATACCATCTATCCTTGGAAAATATCATTTCAACATCTTTCTTTAACCTATCAACATCAAACCTCCCTTTTACAGGAAGCGTTTTTAGTTGCTCTATTCCTCTGAGGTAGGCTTCTTCCATTAGCTGAATAAGCTCAATTTCGGAAGCTTTTTGGGCCCTTTCATAAGGAATCTCTATTGCAATATCCACTTCTTCCTTGTTTTTACTATAATGGGTATAAGGAAGATTAATTTTGTCATCGGGTTTAACAATGATAAAAGTGAAATAGAATTTTTTGATTCCTTCGCCATATTTGGACAGATCAATTCCTTCATGGAGTGTGAAGATAAAGGGAGTCAAATCAACCTTGGGGTAGATTTCGTGCCAAAGTCTGCTCGATATATAAATCTGTCTGTCGTCAAGAAGCTCTTTCATATCATCAACTGTCGTTCGTGTTGCCCGGCGGCCTAAAAAGTCTGATTGCTCTTTTCGTAGCTTCCGGCAGTAAAGGATAATTGTATATTTTGATCTTTTCCATTTTCAGGCAAGTACTGAGATCTCCCTGAAATTGGACGATAAAGGAAAGATTAGGGGCTCCATAGGCTTTTCCGGGATAACGCCTCTGTTCTCCTTTCCGGGTCGTTCCATATTTCCAAACCTCTCCTTTGTACAAATATATGGTAGTTGAGCCATCCGGGCAAGTAAAACAGGGATAATATCCGGCCAAGTTGGCTATGAGTGCATATTGTGCAGCGTTATCAATCTCTTCCAGTTCTTTGTAAAGCTTTGCACTTCTTTCAGGAGAAAGAGCTTCATTTCCTTCCTCATCAATGACAATTGGTGACATTATATCTCTTTCAACGGAATAGACATGATAGATACCGAAGAATAATCCTATTGCGAGAATAAAAAGCAGGATAAACAGACCTGATCCAGGGTTCTTTGGGGTAACAGGACTTTTTTTGAAACCTACTTTTAAAGGAGAAATGTTCCCAGAATAATTATTTTCTTTTGCAGAATTTGAGCCAAACATGATTTGATTTGTTCAGGTTTAGCTACCAAAGCTATGGAAAAAAAGTCATTAATTAAAGTTTAGTAAACGGCTCCCCCACAAAAAAACCGCAGCGCTTCCGACAGCACTGCGGTTGTAAACTATGATGCATACGTAATTACGTCGATAGGAAATTCTGATCAGTAGCCGAACAGCTCTGTCAGGGAGAGCTCTTTCACTTCGCCGTATTTTTTCAGCATCTCTAAGTTCACTTTGTCCTTTGACGCCACCAAGCAGTAAGTATAAGGCTTGCCGGCGATATTGCTTTTGTGGAATGCCTTCACATCCGCCATCGTCAGTTGATCCAATTTGCCGTAGATGGATTTGCGGAGGTCGTAATCCAGGCCTTTGCGGCGCGCCTCTAAGTAGGAGTAGATCGGACCATCCTGGCTGATGCGCTCGCTTTCGTACGTTTTTTTCATGTTCTGTTTCGACTGATCCAACACGATGGGCACTTCCGGCATATCGGCGATCAGTTCGTTCATGCCATTGATGGCGTCTTCCAATTTATCGGCCTGCGTGCCCACGTACGCATTGAAACTGTATGGCTGCTCCTTGCGGTAAGGCGTTTGGTAAAACGCGAAGGTGGAGTAGGCCAGCGCTTTCGATTCGCGGATGGTCTGGAACACGATGGTGCCCATGCCGCCGCCGAAATAGCTGTTGAACAGGTCAATCACCGGCGCCATGGCGGGGTCGTAATTGGTGGTGTTGCGCACCCAGTTCAGTTCCGCCTGCACCATGTCGTAGTGGGCAAACAAGATCTGGTTTTTGTCCTGAGAAATGTGCTTGAATTTGGCGGCAGCCGGATAAGCCATTGCTTTTTCCGGAATGCGGTGCTGCATTTTGAGTTGTTTCTGAAGGCTCTCCTGCGTTTCCGGGCCGTAGTAGATGATCTGATGCGGGTATTGGAAAATGCCGTTCAGCACGCTCACCAGGTCCGAAGCGGTCAGGTTTTTCAGTTGCTCGTCGGTCAGCCCGCTGTTGAACGGGTTTTTCGGGCCGTAAAGGCCGTAGCTGCTCAGTGCCGAACGGATGGCGTTGCGGTTCAGCTTTGCATCGGCGCGGGCCTTCATCAGGCGGCCTTTCAGCGATTCGAGGGCAGCTTCGTCAGGTTTGCAATTCAGGAAGAGGTGTTCCACCATTTCTACGGCTTTGCCAAAGTGTTCGCGCAGGCCGCTGATGCTGATGGTAGCCGTTTCGTCCTGTACCGAAAAGTTGTAATTGCAGGCGATGTCGTAAAAAGCCTGGCTGATCTGTTCCGCTGTGTATTTATCCGTGCTGAGGAATTGCAGGTACTGCGAAGCCATGCCAAGGCGGCGGTCGTTCCAGTTGCCCATGTCGAAGCGGTAGGAGAGGCGGAAAAGGTCGTTCTCTGTGTTTTGCACGTAGAACGTTTCGCAAACGCCCATTTTGCCCTGCTGGAACGCTTTTTTGAAGTCAATCCACTCTGGTTGGGTGGCTTTCAGGGGCATGTTGTTGACCTTTTTGGCAAAATCAGATTCCACATCGCGGTTGAGCGTGATGGGCGTGATGGTGGGTTTATCCACTTTCACAATAGATTTGTCTTCGCCCTGGCGCTTGTACACGACCACATAGTTGTCGCCGTAGTATTTGTTGGCAAATTCAACCAATTCCTTTTTGGTTACTTTGCTCATGGCGTCAATGAAACCCACTGTGCCCGGCCATCCGTCGCCTTTGGTTTGGATGTAATTGCTCATCAGCATGTTGGCGCGGTAGTTGTTGCTTTCCGCTCCCTGCAGGGCGCCGAGTTTGTAATTGGCTGCCGTTGCTTTGATGAGGCTTTCTTCAAACTGGCCTTTGCGCAGCAGGTCCAATTGTGACAACAACATTTGCTTCACCTCGTCGAGGGTTTGGCCTGCTTTCGGGCTGCCGTTGAGGCGCGCGACGCTGTAATCTTTGTAAATGGAAATATTGGAGCTGCCGCCCAGCAGTTTCTGCTGCTTGTTCAAATTCAGGTCAATCAACCCCGCTTTGCCATTGGATAAGATTTCGTCCACGAGGTTCGCCAGCATGGCCGATTTTTCATCCAATGCTCCGGGCAGGCGGAACCCGATGGAGATGTTTTCCGGCGTCGGCCCGTATACTTCCCGAACAATCGGCGCGGTAATGGGCGCTTCCGGAGCGGCCGTGTATTCCTTCACTGGGGTGTTTTTCATGAACCCGAGGTGCTTTTCAACCAACCCCACCACGTAGTCGGGATCGAAGTCGCCGGCCAGAATGACCGCCATGTTGTTCGGCACGTAGTAGGTGTTGTAAAACTTCTGGATTTCCGTCAGCGAAGGATTTTTCAGGTGCTCGATGGTGCCGATGGTGCTCTGCTGTCCGTAGTTGTGGGTCGGGAACATGGCCTCCATCATGCTGTAGAAAACCTTGCGGCCATCGTTGTCCAACGTGCGGTTTTTCTCTTCGTACACCGCTTCGAGTTCGGTGTGGAAAAGCCGCAACACGGGCTGGCGGAATCGCTCTGCCTGCACCGTAAAAAAGCGCTCAAGCGCATTGGTAGGAACGTCTTCTTCGTACACCGTTTCTTCCACCCAGGTATGGGCGTTGGTACCCTGTGCGCCCATGGCGCTCATCATTTTGTCGTATTCGTTCGGGATGGCAAATTTTGCCGCCTCGCCCGAAATGCGGTCAATTTCTTTGTAAATGGCGGTGCGTTGCTCCGGGTCAGTAGTTTTGTTGTATTTTTCATACAACGCCTCAATCTGATCCAGCAAAGGTTTTTCTTTTGACCAGTCCAATGATCCGTAAGTATTGGTGCCTTTGAAAAGCATGTGCTCTAAATAATGCGCCAATCCGGTGTGGTTTTTCGGGTCGGTATTGCTTCCTGCCCGCACCGCAATCAGGGCTTGAATGCGCGGTTCTTTTTTGTTAACCGTCGTGATGACCTTCAGGCCATTCGGCAGCGTGTAGAATCGCGACTGGAGCGGGTCTCCCGGCACATAGCTGTATTTGTATTTGCCGGAAGTGTTGGATTTCCAGCCTGCATTTTGTGCAAAAGAAACCTGTGATGCCAGCAACAGCAGCGCAACGACCCAGGTCATTGATGAGTGAACGTACTTTGACATGATGAAATTTAAATTAAATAATGTATTGGTATTGGTTTTGCATGGCATACATAACGCAGTTTTGCAACATTGGTAACAGGCACGCTACGCTTTTAACCATACTTTCCGCAAAGCCAGTTGCTGCGGCGTGGCATTGGGGTCGAATGCCAACTGGTTGTAGCGCACTGTTTCTATTTTTTGCATCGTTCCTTTCAGGTGGTGTACTTTTTTGCGGCCTTTGGCGCCTTCCCGCTCCACGCTCACTTTCAATTTATCGCCCACCTTTGCATTTGCGTAAAGCGCCTGGACGGTTTCCTGGAAGTTTTCCGGCGTCACGGCTTTCCCGTTGATGCGCACAATTTTGTCGTTCAGCAAATACCCCAATTGCTTGCCCACGGCGTTCATCTGGGAAACGTTGATGATTGAAAGGTCGGCACCCAGCCCGATGCCCCCAAGGGAAAAGTTATTCAGGCGCTGCACTGACTCAAACCGCACGCCCACGGCAGCCAATACTTCCGACAACGGCAACCGCTCTTTGCCGGCCACGTAGCGTTTCAGGAAAGCGCCGATTTCCGGGTAGGTGAGGGCTGCAATTTTTGGAAACAATTCTTCGTCGCGGAACGGTTTTTCCGCGCCGTAGAATTTGGACAAATCGCGCATCAGCCTTTGCAGGTCGTATTTACCGCCCGAAAGCTCCAACAGTTTGACATCCAGACACATCCCGATCAGGGCGCCTTTCTGGTACACGTTGCCAAACTGACTATGGTGTTCGTCCAGCACATTCCGGCTCATTTCCGTAAAGGACAATGTGTCGTTGAAATATTGCCGGCTGATGTTGATCTGATTCCGCAGCACCCCCATATATTCTTCCTCCGTTGTCAGGCCGT
Source organism: Saprospiraceae bacterium (assembly GCA_022841505.1). GTDB lineage: Bacteria > Bacteroidota > Bacteroidia > Chitinophagales > Saprospiraceae > JABWAJ01. Next base: position 10,292 of record JALHRK010000138.1, read on the forward strand.
ATTTTACCTGGGCGTGGTGGGCGCAGTATTCTGTAACGCCTTCGTACAACCACAGGTGTTCCGACATTTTCGGGTCAATGAAATCAAAATTATGGATTTCTTCTGCGTGGATGAACAACGGCGTGATGATGTGGAAAAACTCGTGCGCCGCCACGTCTTTGAGCGACTTAATGGCTTGTTCCTGCGCCTGTTCGGGGATGAAATAGACCGAAGCCAACGAGTGTTCCAGCGCGCCCCAGCCACCCGACAGACTCGGTTTGTCAGACACATAAATGAGGAAGGCGTAGCGCTTCACCGGCATTTTACCGCCAAGGTACTGGCGCTGTACGTCCAGCAAAGGTTTGAAATGGTTGGCGACAAAGTCGGCTTTGATCATGCCGTTGGGTGAATAGATGCTGATGAGGACTTCCATCTCGCCCAGTTGCACGATGGCGGTGTCGGGCCGGCAATACATCATCGGGCTGTCGGCCAATTCGTTGTAGGAAGCCAGCTTAAACAAATCTTCAGTGGCAGAAGCGTCGGCGTCCGTCAGCGCGGTGCTGCCGTAAAAATCGGCATCGTGCAAAACCCTGACCTGAAAAGGCGCCCGCGCGAGGCCGTCGAAATAGCCAAAAAAGCAATGGGTATTGATCAGGTAATTGGCGCGTTCCTCGATGTTGCTGCCCGCCGGCTCAAACACCGCGTGCCGCCCCGCCGCGTCGAAAGAATCTTCCACATCGTAGCGGATGCGGTACAAGGTTGCGGCGTTGCTGATTTGCCAGCGGTTGCTATCCAAGCGATTCACGGTCAGCGCGTTGCCGGCGGCGTCTTCTGCAACTAAGTTGTGGATGTAGCGTCCGTAATCGTCTACGGAATAGGTGCCGGGCACCGTTTTTGGAAAGTTGAAATTGAGCGTATTCCGGTCAATGGCCGGACAAATCAGCTCCACGGAAATGCGGTCGTTGCGCACCTTTTTCAGGTCGAGGGTGTACTGGTACGTCTCGTTTTGCACAGTAGGCTGGGCGATGCCCATACCGATAAAGGCAGGGCATAGCCACAGCGCCAATAGTATTTTTTTCATAGCCGGGTGATTGGTTTGCGTGATTGTACACAGTGTTGCAATCTGAAGCAAAGATGCGGGATTTGATGGAGTGGGGGTATCGCGCTGAAAGGGGGATTTTGGGGGATTTGAAGATGAGTTGATTTGAAGATTGAGGGGCTGGAGGTGACACCTTTCTAAAAAGGTGTTACCTTCGGAATATGCGAAATTAAGAAAGTTCGTACCTTAACGCACTAACGAACCAACATGGCAATCAATCTCCACCTCCTCCAAGCCTACATCGCCGATTACAAGCAGCTCATCACAACGCCTGACTACGACGAATTGTACAAGTGGGAGGCGGCGCGGAAATTTCAGGACAACTGGAACGAACGCGCCCGGAATGTGGCCAGTATGCTCGACCGGTGCCTGAGCGCGCGGTGGAATAACCTGTGGGCAGGGAATCAGTTTTTTCTGAAAAAAATGTTGCTCGAACTGGCGCGTTACGACGGCAAAAAAGTGCTGTCGCTGTTCAAACTGCTGTTTGATGAAACGCAGGATTTGGAGCAGCGGGCGCTGACCTTCCGGGAGGAAATGGATGCACTTGGGGAAAAGGCGTTCCCTGGCAGGAGCGCTTTTCAGGACGACCGCGCCATTATGCTCTACCTCGGACTTCGGTTTCCGGACAAATACCCGCTCTATAAATTTGAAATGTTTAAGGATTTTGCGCGGTTGGTGGAGTTTGACGGCGTTGTAAAAAAAAGCAGCCCGACCAACCGTTTCCGGCCTGTCCGCCAGTATCTGGAATTGGCGGCGGTTGTAAGAACCGAATTGGAAAAAGACCCCGATTTGCTGCTCATCCATCGGAAATTGCTGGATCCGGATATTCACTTCACCGGGGAATACGGGGCTTTGCTGACGCAGGATTTTATGTATTGCACCGCAGAAGAACACCCGAACAATGCCGTAAATATGGTGGAAGAAGAAGCGGCGCAATACGGAGCGGGCAGAAAACGCACGGTCGCCAAACCCTATACCAAATCCGACGCCCTGAAAGACCTGTTCATGGGCGAGGAGGCCTTCGACCGAATCGCGCGGGCATTAAAACATAAAAAGAACATCGTGTTGCAGGGTGCGCCGGGCGTGGGAAAAACTTTTGTCGCCAGGCGGCTTGCCCATTACCTGACTGGCAGCGAAGACCCGGCGAAAGTGCGCACCGTGCAATTCCACCAGTCTTTCGGCTACGAAGAATTCATCATGGGCATCCGGCCCGATGCGGCTGGGAAATTCCGGCGCAAAAAAGGTGTATTGTATGAATTTTGCGAACACGCGCAGGACGACCCCGAACACGATTATTTTTTAATCCTAGACGAAATCAACCGGGGCAACCTGAGCAAAATTTTCGGCGAGCTGATGCTGCTCATCGAGGCGGACAAACGCGGCGAAGCCTACCAAATGCCACTCCTGTATTCGGAAGGCGCCGAGACTTTTTATTTACCCGAAAACCTTTATTTTATTGGCACCATGAACACCGCCGACCGCTCGCTGGCACTGGTAGATTACGCCCTGCGCCGCCGGTTTGCGTTCATTGAACTGGCGCCGGAATTTGGGCCCCGATTCGAAGCGCATTTGCTGGAAAAGGGCATTCCGGCAAACCTGATTGCCAGCATCATTCAGCACGTTCAGCGCGTTAATCGCGTCATTGAAGACGACCCCAACCTCGGTAAAGGTTTTCTCATTGGCCACAGCTATTTCTGCCAGTTGGAAAACTTAGCCGACTGGGCTTCGCCGGAAGATTGGTACAACAGCATCATTGAGTGGGAAATTGCGCCACAATTGCGGGAGTATTGGTTTGATAATACCGATAAAGCTGGTGAATTGATTGATGCTTTGTGGTTTTTTACCACATAGGATTTATATAATTTTTTTACCACATAGTTCACATAGTTGTTTTCACATAGGACACATAGGCGGCTTCCCTGTGCTATGTGTCCTATGTGAATATCTCTATGTGGTCTATGTGGTAAAAAAAAGAACCTGCTACTGAAACATAATACATGAAAATTCCGGTTGCCAACATCTACTACCTCCTCGCTTATGCCTGGGACAAACTGCCGGAAAGCCGTTTCACGCAGGTGAATGCGGACGCTTGCGCCACGCCGCTCGATTTGCTGGCGCATTTGCTGGTTGGCGGCACGGCGCACCTGTTCAAAAAAGGATTAGATCGGAGCTATCGGGAGCAGGAGGCGTGCATGCCTGCGATCAAAGGAAAATTATTGGTTGGCGAAAGCCTGCATGGACTGGCCATGCTTCAGGGCAAAGCCGTTTGCCGTTATGATGTGTTCGACCACGATGTCTTGCACAATCAAATTCTGAAAACCACCCTGAACCGACTGAGTCGGGTGGATGCCCTCGACCGGGACGTAAAAAAAGCTGCCGGAAACCTGTCTCTGCGCTTCCACGAAGTGCATGAAATTTTGCTGACCAAACCGGTTTTCAGTCAGGTGCGTCTGCACCGAAATAACCGTTTTTATGGATTTCTGATTGCAATCTGCGAATTGCTCCACGACAACCTGCTGCCCAATGAACGCACCGGTAAATACCAATTCAGGGATTTTCTGCGCGACGATGATCAAATGGGCCGGCTTTTCGAGGCGTTTGTGCGCAATTTTTACAAAAGAGAATTGGCGGGTTCCTGCAAAGTGTTCCGCGAAAACATTGCCTGGAAATCGGCTGCGACCGACGCCAAAGCCGTAGCGCTGTTGCCCCGAATGCAAACGGACATGACCCTCCAATTTGAAGGCCGAAAAATCATTTTGGAAACCAAATATTACAAAGACGTTCTGGCCAGGCACTACGGCATCGAAAAATTGCACCGCGACCACCTGAGCCAGGTCTTTTCCTACCTTAAACATCAAGTCACTCCAAACAATGCTGAAAGCGCATCCGCCGAAGGCATTTTACTGTATGCCACCGCCGGCCAGGACATCAACGTGGATTATCCCGACACACTTGGACATCAAATTGCGGTGCGAACGCTCAATTTGGCGGACGACTGGAAAATGATCCGAATGCAGTTGCTGGAAATTTTGGCGACAAAATAGGCAAAAGGCAAGTAGGCAAATTGGCAAGCAGGCAAAAAGCAACAATTGCACCTTGCCAATTTGCCCCTTGCCTCTTTGCCCTTTGCCCCTTTCATCATTTCTACTCAGGGAATGACTTTACACCATAGGTCATGTGACAAAGATCACACTCAACAGGAACGCAAGTCAATTCCTTCCGCTTCCCTCCCGCCTACCTTTGTTGAAAATTA
>JALHRK010000139.1 GCA_022841505.1 Saprospiraceae bacterium
AATTTCCAGCAATTGTCCGTTTTCAAGGAACAAAATGCGGTCGGCCATGCGAACCGTGGAAAAACGGTGAGAAATCAAAACCGCAGATTTGCCTTCAATGAGTTCTGAAAAACGCTGAAAAACCTCGTATTCTGCGCGGGCATCCAATGCGGCCGTAGGCTCGTCTAAGATAAGCAACTGGGCATCACGCATGTAAGCGCGGGCAAGCGCAATTTTTTGCCACTGACCGCCGGAAAGTTCGGTGCCATTGGCAAACCGCTTGCCCAAAAACTGCTCGTAGCGCTCCGGCAATTGATCAATGACGGTATTGGCCAGGCTTTTTTCGGCAGCATCGTAAATTTGCGACATGTCTTCTACCGATTCAATGCCTCCGATTGCAATGTTTTCTCCGGCTTTTAGCTGAAAGCGCACATAATCCTGGAAAATCACCCCAATATTGCGGCGCAGGGATTCCAGGTCGTAACTCCGGATGTCAACACCGTCCAATAAAATCCGGCCCTCGTTGGGTTCGTAAAGTCGGGCCAACAACTTCACCAAGGTCGTTTTGCCGGCGCCGTTTTCACCAACAAGCGCCAGCTTTTCTCCTTTATTCAGATGAAAAGAAAGGTCGCGAATTGCCCACCGTGCGTTCCCCGGGTACTTAAAACTCACGTTTTCAAACGTAAATCCCTGCTGCACTTTTGCCGGAAAGGGCAAACCACCCGGCGGTGAAATGATTTCCGGTTTGATGGCAAAAAAATCAAATAAATCCTGCAAATACAAGGCGCCTTCTGCGATGCGGGAAAAACGGGTCATCACGCCCTGAAGCAGCCCGTGCATGCGGTTGAACGACCCCGACAAAAAAGTAAGCGTGCCGATGGTGATGACCGCCCCGGCAGCCTGAAACAAAATAAAAACGTAAGCGCCGTAGTAAGACAAGGTGCCGAAAGCGGACAACAGACTCCCCCACCCCGCCCGTCGGATGGCTAATTTCCGGTTGGCAAAATAATACCGGTCGGAGACTTCCCTGAACCGGTTGGACAAAAAGTCGGCTAAGTTGAACAACTTGATTTCTTTTGCCGTTTGGTCGCTGGCGCCGATGAATCGCAGGTAGTCCAATTCCCGCCGCTCGGGGGTCCAGCCGCGGGTCAGGGAATAGCTTTCCTGATTGAAATGGGTTTCCCCGAGAAAGGATGGAATCACCGCCACGATTAAAATCAGGATGAGCCAGGGATTAAACAGCACGATGCCCGCACCCAGAAACAACAGCGTGATGATGTCCTGGCATTGGAAGAGCAACTGCGACATCAGCACGGTGCGGCCTGTGGTCTGACGGCGCGCGCGTTCTAATTTGTCGTAAAATTCCGAGTCTTCAAATTGGTATAAATCCAGGGTGGCCGCGTGGCGCATGAGTTCCACCGAAGTGCGGTTGGAGACCAAATCGCCGAGCAGGCTGTCGAGCAGGTTAATGCCCCGGCTGATCAGGTCAGATACGATGGCCAGCGCAGCTTCTATGGCGACCAGCGTCCAGAGCCAGGTAAACTGGGCATCTTTGACCTCGACCAACCGGATGACTTCGTCAATGATTTCTTTGGCGACATAAAGCGTGGCCAAAGGGATCACGGATTGCACGAGGCGCAGACCAATGTTGCCAATGGCCATTCCCGGATTTGTATTCCAGATGAGTTTGAAAAATTCTGGCAAATGCCGGAGCGCGGATACTTGATCTTTAAAAGCTAATGCCATGGGTGGTTGGTTACTGGTTATTGGTTATTGGAGGGCGTTGTTCGTTGTCTGTTGATCGTTGTTCGTTCGGGAGAAACGCCGTTGTTCGTTGCCAGGTCAAACGGACAACGAACAACGAACAACGGTTCCAATTTATCCTTGTACATTCGTAGATACAAATCATTCAACAGATAGTTCAGCCGGTATGTCATCAGAAGCCTTGAGTGAATTAGAGCAATTGCTTGCCCTCCTTAAAATCGAAAAAGAAGAAGATTTTGAACAACACCGGCGGTTTGTTCAGAGCCTGCCGCTGGCCGAGCGCGTTGCAAAGGGTTATTGCTGGTATCCGGTGGCCGTGGTTCGCACAGGCTTTTCCGTAGGCGACCGGGCCTTTGTGGTGGTGGAAAAGCCCGATAAAATCAAAGAGCACCAGTTCCGGGCCGGCAAAACGGTGAGCTTGTTTACCCAGCAGGCCGGGGCAAAAAGGCCCGAAATCAGCGGCATTATCCATTTTGTGGATAAAAATAAAATGCACATCATCCTGAATGCAGAATACGTGCCGGAATGGGCTACCCTCGGTCAGGTTGGGGTGGATTTGTTGTTTGACGAACGCACTTATCTTGAGATGGAGCGTGCCTTGCGCAGTGTGATGAACGCCAAAAACGACCGCCTGGCGGATCTGCGCGATGTGATCCTGGGCAAGCAAAAGGCTCGGTTTTCCGAAATTAATTCCGCACTTGATATCCCTTCGCTCAACAGTTCCCAATCCGAAGCGGTGCGGGAAGTCCTTGCAGCGCAAGACATTGCCCTCATCCACGGGCCGCCGGGCACGGGTAAAACAACCACGTTGGTTCAGGCTGTCAAATTGTTGTGCAAAACCGAAAACACCGTGCTGGTGACCGCGCCCAGCAACGCCGCAGCCGACCTGCTCACGGAACGCATTGCCGCCGAAGGCTTGTCGGTGGTGCGCATTGGCAATATTTCCCGGGTAGACGAAGAGATGGTCCGGCATACGCTGGAGGTGCAGATGGCGCAGCACCCTGACAGTAAGCACATCAAAAAAGTAAAGGTAGAAGCCAATGCACTGCGGCGCGAAGCGAAGCGGTTCCGGCGCAAATTTGGCCGGGAAGAACACGACGAACGCAAGCAACTTTTTAAGGAAGCGGGCGAGCTGATGGCCTGGGCCAACCAAATGGAAGAGCGGCTGCTGGATCAGATTCTGGACGGCGCGGACGTCATTACCTGCACCCTTGTGGGCGCCGCCAATAAGGTGCTGGAAAAGCGCAAATTCCGAACCGTCGTCATTGACGAAGCGGCGCAGGCGCTGGAACCGGCCACCTGGATTCCCATCCTCAAAGCTTCAAAAGTGGTGCTTACCGGTGACCCGTTTCAGTTGCCGCCCACCGTAAAATCGGAAACAGCCCGGCGGCAGGGATTCGACGTAACCATGCTCGAAAAATGCCTGCGCCGTTTGGATCGCTCCAGTTTGCTCAACGTGCAGTACCGCATGAACGCCGTGATCATGGGTTTTTCCAACCTTAAATTTTACAACAATGCTTTGATTGCGCATGCTTCTGTGGCCGGCCGAAAATTACCCATTGATGCCAATGTGCCGTTGGTGTTTTTGGATACGGCGGGCTGTGGTTTTGAGGAGCAACTGCATGAGGCTTACCAAAGCCGGTTCAATCCGGAGGAATTCCAAATCCTCTGCGAACACCTGTACCAACTCATTGATGCCCATGGCGACCACCCGTTGCCGGAAATCGCCGTCATTTCCCCTTACCGGGAACAGGTCAACTGGATGCAGCAAAACGTTGCCCTCGATGAACGATTAGCCAACATTCCTTTAGAAATCAACACCATAGACGCCTTTCAGGGCCAGGAGCGAGATGTTGTTTACCTCTCGCTTGTGCGTTCCAACATGAAAAGCGAAATCGGGTTCCTCAGCGATTACCGCCGCATGAACGTGGCCATGACGCGCGCCCGCCTCCAGCTCATTGTGGTGGGCGACAGCGCAACCATTGGCGGCCATGCCTTTTATGAAGATTTTTTGCGCTATTGCGAAAATGAAGGCGCTTACCAGACGGCTTGGGAGTTTATGCGGTAAGGTGGTCGCCAACTTCAGTTGGCAGACCTGTAAAAGCCAGGCGGAGCCTGGCAAATAGATCACGCGAGGCGGAGCTTCGACTTGACTTCGACTGCGTTCAGCCGCCAGCTCAGCTACCGCCATCGCGTGAGCGGGGGCGATGATGTGGCCGCCAACTTTCAGTTGGCAGGCCTGTAAAAGCCGGGCAGAGCCCGGCGAATAGTACACGCGAGGCGGAGCCATCGCGCGAGCGGAAATTATTTTCGTTTACTCAGTCAAAACCGGGTTTCACACAGTCAAACCGGGGTTTCGTCATTTATTTCCTAAGCGAACGGGTATTCTTTTTACTTTGAAGCATTTTTTAAATCAGTCAAAGTCAGGAAATTTTTCTGGTTGTTGACAAATTTTCTGACGTAAAACCTTTGCTCGTCAGCGCAATTTCGCATCTGTCTGAATGGATTATTATAATTGATATCAAATGAAGAACCTGAACATTTTTCTTATTTACGCGGCTGTCGTTTCATCTTTATTATTGCTCGTTTCCCCGCTAAGGGCGACTACTTGCGCGAATGCGATTCCGATTACGGCATTTCCGGTAATTGACCAGACGTTGGTTTGCGGGACGAGCAACGACCTCAGCGCAGCAACAGTGCCGGCTGTGTGTGGCACCACTTCAAACAGTTACAAAATAGGAAACGAGGCGCTCTATAGCTTTACCCCATCTTCGTCAGGTGCTTATTGGATAAATTATAATCAGCAAATAGCCAACAGGTCCATTTTTGTCTATGATGGATGTCCTACAGAAGGAGGGATTTGTGTAGGAAGTTTCGTTGCTACCAATTCGCCCGGAGTATTGACCGTCAATTTGACAGCAGGCGTCACTTATTACATCTGGTTTGATGCTGCACTTCTCGGATCTATTTGCTCGGGCACCTTCCGCATGATCCCGGCTGTCCTAAATGATGCTTGCACAGGCGCCATTCCCTTTCCGGCTTTTCCGGCAGATGGCAGTTGCACTGCGGTAACGGGTTCCACCGTTCATGCAATTCAGGAGAACGATTTCTATCTTTCTTGTGGCAATTGGAACGTTGATGATATTTGGTATACGTTTACTACCCCGCCAGGCACGACGTACCTGGTATACGACCTTGTCCATATTTCAGGTTACGGACTTATTGCCGAAGAGTTTCAAGTATACCAGGGAACCTGTAGCAATGGCCTGACTTCTATGGGCTGTTATAATGCAACGCACGGGGTCATTACCGGTCTTAATGGAAATACGACTTACTATATTCAAGCCTATAAGTTCCATAACCAGGAGGGAAGTGTCTTTGAGATCTGTCTTCGCCGTCCGGCTGCCAACGACAACTGTGCCCAGGCCATGCCTTTTCCTCAGATCCCTCTGGATCACGATTGTGCATCCGTTACCGTCAATACAGTCAATGCGAGCAATAGCAACAGCAGTACCCTCTGCGGAGGGGAAGCAGACGACGACTTATGGTTTACTTTTACTACGCCTCCAGGTATCTCCGAATTGTTTTATACCAACACCAATTTTTTAGGCAGTACGGATTACGAGATGCAGTTGTACGGCGGCAATTGTACCGAATGGATTCACCTGGATTGCTATTACGAAGATAGCGGCCACTTCAGTGACCTGACACCCAATACGACTTATTATTTGAGGGTTTATACGTATGATTCAGATGCCTTTACTAAATTCGACCTATGCCTGCGGGTACAATTGCCGAATGACGAGTGCGCCGGGGCGATTGCTTTTCCAGCCATTCCCACCAATGGAAATTGCGCTACAATTACTGCTAATACGATAAACGCAAGTGGCCCGACTTCTTTGAACTGTGGAGGCACCCCTGATGATAATATATGGTTCAGTTTTGTCACTCCTCCCGGAACAACAACCTTGCAATACGACATTACCCCCATTTCAGGTAGTACAGATATGATTTTGGGATTGGTCCAAGGCAATTGCACGACAGGCGTTGGATGTTTCGATGCGGAAAGTGGCACTTTCACCGGCTTGACTGCCAATACCCTGTATAAAATGTACGTGTTCACCAAAGGAGTTGGTGTCCATTCGGTTTTTGACATTTGCCTGCGTACACCCTCACAGCCAGCTAATGATGCCTGCCAGGGAGCTACCCCTATCTCCATCCTCCCGGATGGCAGTTGTGTTATTACCACCATCTCTACCATTGGCGCGACAGGCTCTAACGACCCCACCTGCGCAGGCGTAGAAGACGATGACGTTTGGTACACTTTTACTACGCCTCCCGGAATTACGGCGGTATACTACGGTATGACCAATGTATTCGGAAGTGATGATCGCTATTTGCAGGTGTATGCAGGTACTTGCCCGGGCGCACTCACCTCTTTAGGGTGTTATAATGCGGAGAGCAGCACCATTACCGGCCTTACCGGCAACACCACCTATTACCTGCGTGCATTTACTTCTGGCGCAGGAGTCACTTCTATCTTTAATCTTTGTTTAGGAGGGCGTCTTCAACCAGCCAATGATGATTGTGCAGGAGCCACTACCTTTCCTGAACTGCCTTCAGACGGCAGTTGCGCCACCGTAACAGTCAACACCACAGGTGCTTCGGGCGCCCTTGATGCCACTTGCACAGGAGCCGAAGATGACGATGTCTGGTACACTTTTACCACGCCGCAAGGGGTAAATTCCGTTGCGTATAATTTTACTGATATTTCGGGAAATAACAGCCGCGCTTTTCAGGTTTTTCAGGGTACTTGCAATGGGCTGGCTTCAATCGGGTGTTATAATCCTGTTGCAGGTGGCATCATTTCCGGACTTAACGGAGGAACAACTTATTATCTGAGGGTATATACCCAGTCGGCAGGCGCGGCTTCTACTTTTCAATTATGCCTCCGGGTGATGCCTCCCCCTGTCAATGACAATTGTTCTGCGGCGCTCACTTTTCCTGATATTCCTTTAGATGGCAGTAGTGCTACGGCTACATTTACAACCTTTGGTGCTACGGGAACCCCTGATAATACTTGTCAGGGCACAGAGGATGATGATGTATGGCTTACTTTTACGATACCCCAGGGGGTGGCAACACTTCTGTACAATTATACGCCCATAACGGGGGATGATGAAAGTTATTTTCAGCTTTTTAGCGGAGTCTGTGGCAACCTTACGTCCATTGGTTGCTATACTACCCTAACCGGTTTCATACCCAATCTCAACAGCGATAGTACTTACTATTTGCGTATTTATACCCGACTTGCCAACGTGGGTGGTATATTCCAATTATCGTTGAAAGCTGCATCGGTCAATGATGAGTGTTCCGGTGCGCTTGCCTTGCCTGATTTTCCTTTGAACGGTGATTGTGTGCAGGTATTTTTCTCCAGATTTAATGCAACTCCAAGCGACTTTAACGGCACATCTTGCAGTGTAATAGAAAATGCCGATCTGTGGTACACGTTCAGCGTGCCTCCGGGCGTATCGTATCTTTTTTATGAAATGCAACAAATAAACAATGAAAAAAAATTTCAGGTACTCAGCAGTGACTGTTCCGGCCTTACTTCTTTAGGCTGTTATCAAAATAACGCAGGTATCATAACAGGACTCAGCAGCGGCGTAATTTATTATTTACGCGCTTATTCCACTTCTACTACTAATGAATTCAATATATGCCTGCGCGCAGCCGCTCCAAACGACGCATGTATGGGCGCCATTGCTTTTCCCTCCATACCTGCTGACGGCAGTTGTGCTATAGTGGCTGCTCGTACAGCCAATGCGACGGGCACAGCCGACCCTACCTGCACAGGGACAGAGGACGACGATCTATGGTATACCTTCACCACACCGCCGGGCGTCACCTCGCTTTTGTACAGCGTCAACGCCAACACTATTTATTTCCAGTTATTTAGCGGCAATGAATGTTCCGGTCTTACCTCAATCGGTTGTTATACCAGCAAAAGGGTACTGCTTACCGGCCTTACTGGCAACACGACCTATTATATGCGTGTTTATTATGGCCTGGCAGGCAACACTGCCTCTATATTTGATATTTGCCTGCGTTTGCCGCCACCCAATGACAACTGCTCAGGTGCAATTGCCTTTCCCGATCTGCCTTTAGATGGTAATTGTGCTTCTGCGACGGCTTCCACGATAGCTGCAAGCGGTACACTAAGCTCCACTTGCACAGGTTCCGAAGACGATGATGTATGGTTCTCCTTTACCATGCCGCAGAGCGTGGGCTTCCTATCTTACGAAATCCTTCCGATTTCCGGCGACCCAGATGTTATTTTGGAACTATTCAGCGGCACATGCGGCAACCTGATCCATGTGGGATGCTACGATCCGCAGTTTGATGAAGAAAATACAATTGGCCTCACAGGCGGTGCGACTTACTACTTACGCGCTTATACCTGGGCAAACGAAACGAATTCTACTTTTTCCATATGCCTAAAAACAGTGCGGGCCATGAACGACAATTGTGATGAGGCCTTTGCATTTCCCGATATTCCCTTAGATGGAAGTTGTTCCAGTGTCTCCGCTTCAACAGCATACGCTACCGGTACAAGTGATCCGGCCTGTGTAGGCTCTGAAGATGATGATGTCTGGTTCACTTTTACTACGCCACCTGGAATAACTAGTCTGGGGTATACTACCTCTACTTCTGGTAGCATTGACCCGGTATTGCAGGTATTCAGTGGTGAATGCGGCAACCTGACCTCCATAGGATGTTATAATCCATCTATAGGCGTCATTACCGGCCTCAGCGGAAGTACGATTTATTACTTGCGCGCTTATGGTTTTGCTACCAGCAGAGGCAGTTTCGATATTTGTTTGCAGCTATTGCCTGTTAATGATGAATGCACAGGCGCGATTGCTTTTCCCACAATACCCGCAGATGGCAGTTGTGCTACACTTAGTATTTCTACAAAATTTGCCACAGGCACGCTTGATCCTGCATGCGCAGGCGCAGAGGACGACGATGTATGGTACACCTTTACTACACCAGCCAATACCACAACATTGGCTTTCATGAAAACGGGCAGTGATGATGCCCTGGATTTTCAGCTTTTCAGCGATAGTTGCAACAATCTTACTCCGATCGGTTGCTTTGTTGACCTCGATTTTGGTCTGATTACCGGCCTTAGCGATAATACGACTTATTATTTGCGTGCTTATACCCCTTATAATGGACATAATACGGTTGATTTTTGCCTGCAAAGGTTACCGCTTCATGACAATTGTTCCGGCGCGATTTCTTTCCCGGCTATTCCTTTAGACGGCAGTTGCGCCAGTGTATCCGCTTCTACAATAGGTGCCACCGGAAGTGCTTCCCCCACTTGCGTTGGAGTTGAAGACGATGATCTCTGGTATACTTTTACCACACCTCCAGGGATAACCTCTCTGCGGTACGAAATCACCAATATTTTTGCTTTTTTTAATCACGAATCTTTTAAGGATCTGGTATTCGAAATTTTCAGCAACTCCTGTGGGGATCAGATTTCCATTGGCTGCTATGACCTGCCGGCAGACGACATTACAGGTCTAAATGGTAATACAACTTACTATATGCGGGTCTATACCAAAGCAGAGCACTCACCACATAATGAGACTACTTTTGATATCTGTCTACGGCTTCCCCCTTCTAATGACAATTGTCCTGACGCCATTGCCTTTCCTGAGTTGCCACCAGATGGGAGTTGTGCTGCCATGAATGTTTCCCTGTTGCAGGCTTCGCCATCAGGAGTTCCGGATTGCATGAACTTAAATTATCCAGATGTATGGTACACTTTCACTACCCCGCTCCATGCGGAAACCGTCTGGTATCAGCTCCCCGGTGTTTCTTTTTTTGACGCGCCTTTATTGGAAATATTTAGCGGCAGTTGCACCGATCTTACTTCCATAGGATGCTACGATGAACCTTTCGGCGCCTTTACCGGCCTCGTCGGTGGCACTACTTATTATTTGCGCGCGCATCCAGACGATGTTATTTACCCTATTACTAACTTTACGCTCTGTCTTCGATCAACGCCCATCAATGATTTGTGCCAAAATGCCACCGCCTTTCCTGCAATCCCGGCAGACGGCGGTTGTTCTACCGTCATTGCCAATACCGCAAGAGCGGCCGGCCCCAATGACGTATGGTTTACCTTTACGACCCCGCCAAATGCCAAGCATTTGCGGTATGAAAGCAGCATTATTTCAGGTCCTGCCCCTGGCATTGGCCAGTGCAGGTTTCAAATTCTTAGCGGCCCCTCCTGTGATCAGCTGACTCCGATTGGATGCTATAATACCAATCAGAACGGGATCATTACCGACCTTACAGGCAATACCACTTATTACCTACGTGCCTTCGGTTCTTCATTAGCAGACAGTGTTGCTTTCAGCATCTGTCTGAAACAGCAATTGATTAATGACTACTGTACGGATGCTACGCTCATTGGTGGCTGTAATGCTACCATTACCGGGGATTTTTATGGTGCTACAACAGACGGGCTTGACAACGACTGTGTGGTAAATATAGATCAATATACAGATGGAGGCTTATGGTATCGCATGGTAGGCGATGGCAATCCGGTGATGATACATACTTGTGTTAACAGCAACACCGGCACCGGTATAGCTGTATATTCCGGAGCGTGCGGATCGCTGGTTTGTGTGACAGCCAATGAGGGCGCCTGTACCACCGGCTCCCAGGTGAATTGGTTAACTACTGCCGGAGAAGAATATTACCTTTTTGTATACCCAATTTCTTCACCTGGCAACGAAACGGACTTCACCCTTTCTTTAATTGGTGGCGCCCAATGCCCGAATGTTATTGGTCAAGCAACTGTGAGCATAAACGGTACTGAAGCCACAATTAGCTGGCCGGCAACAGCCGGCGTGGAAAGTTATGAATATGTATTGAGCACCTCCGGCTCTTGTTCAACTGGAACAGTGCAAACGACTACCGGCAACTCGGTTAGTTTTTCCGGATTAGAGACCAATATACAATACACTTTTTGCCTGCGTTCTCAATGTTCCTGCTACGACAGTGATTTCACAAGCATCACCTTTGCCATTCCGTTGTCCAACGATTATTGCACCACGGCTGTCCCGATAGCATGCGGAAGCACCATCACCGGCAACACAACAGGCGCATTGTCTGATAGCAGCCTGGGCGCTTGTGATGGCCAATCCGGCCTGGCTCCCGGCAACGGCATCTGGTATACGCTACCCGGAGACGGCTCTCTGATCACACTTGACCTGTGCGCCTCGACTTTCGATACAAAGGTGCATGTCTACAGTGGCACGTGCAACAACAGTCTCCTCTGCGTCGCCAACAATGACGATGCCTGCGGATCGCAGTCGAAGGTCAGTTTCCTCTCTTCGCCCGGTTTGAATTACTTCATTCTGGTCAGTGGATCAAATTTCAGTAACGGCGATTTTAATATGGACGTCTCCTGCGTATGTGAAGAACCACTCACCACACCCTGGACAACCACCAGTATTGGCGGCCTACAAGGAACAGCCATCAACAACCATTGTGGGCGTACGATTGACATCAGTGCTGAAGGCGCATCACCTTCGGGTTCCAATGACCAACAATTCTTCGCTTTCCAGAATTTCTGCGACACCTTGACCATCACCACCAAAGTGAACAGCATTGCGAATGGCGGTTTTGCCGGCATTGCATTCCGGGAAAGTGAAGCACCAGGTTCAAGAATGGTCGCTTTAAAACTCAAGAAGGGCAAATACGTTTACCGGGAGGTTCGGAACACGACCAACGGACCAAAAAGCACGCAGCAATTCTTCACAACCGGCCATAAATGGCTGCGCATCGTACGCAATGGCAATAGTTTTATTGGTTATAGCTCAAGTGACGGGGTTAATTGGTTACAACATTTCTCCACCAACCTCGCCATGCCATCCTGCATAGATGCGGGTTTGTTTGCCGAAAGTACGCATCCGGACTCTTTAGCCGTAGGGGCATTTTCTAATGTAAGCATGCTCCCTTCAACTTCGACGGTTGTAACGCCTGGCGGAGATGTTCCGACCGGAGAGTTCCCCACCGGAGATGGTACGTCCGGGTATATTATCTACCCCAATCCAACCCAAGCCCTGATAAATGTGGAGATGGATAATAGGTTCTTAGGTAAAGCCTTGACCATCACGATTAACAATCAGTTTGGCCAAATGATGACAATCCGCAAAATTGATGAAGTAGAAGATCCGATCGAAATTTTTAATGTGCAACACCTGCCGCCTGGGGTGTACATCATGACTTTGCGTACGGACGGCGGGGAGGCGTTTGCGAAAAAATTTGTGGTGGTGCGGTAGGTCAATCTTGCCGAAAAATCCGCATGCTCTCCTGCGTGGCATGCCGGGCAAGGTAGTCCTCAAGCAATGCGGCGCGTGCCTCTTCCGGCATGCCCGGATGTTGGTCGTAATACCCTTTCACCTGGCGTTGTCGGTAAGCCTCATACAACGAAACCGCACAAGCCACCGAAATATTCAGGCTTTGCGCCATCCCCATTTGCGGGATGACAAAATTACCGCTGGAATACGAGAGTGCCATTTCGGAAAGTCCGTGTTGTTCGTTGCCAAAAAGCAGGGCCGCGGATTCGGCTAAGTCCAGGTCGTACACGCTGCAGGCATCGGCGGAGAGGTGGGTGCTCCAAAGGTTGCCGTAGCGCTGTTTTACGCGTTCAAAACAGGTTTCTGCGTGGGTAAACAGGTGTACGTCTACCCACTTGCGCGAGCCAGCTGAAGTCCGTTTCCCAACCGCCATGAAGTGGCGCGCCAGGTCAGGATCGGTATACAAAACATAAATTTCTTTGATGCCCACAGAATCGCAGGTGCGCAACACCGCGCCAATGTTGTGCGGGTCTTGTACATTTTCAAGTACTACGGTGAGATCCGGCTGACGGCGGGCCGCAAGATTGCGGATTTTATCTAAGCGATCCGGGTTGATTTTCATGTCGGACTATAAAAACAGACATTAGTTATTACTCCCCGTTTTTTTCTTTTCGGCTTCCGCCTGCAGGCGGCGAAGGTTGTCCTCGGCGGCCTTTACCTGGGCTTGCAAGTCGGCGAGTTTTTTATTTTCTGCTGCAATTTGCACCCGTATCGTTTCAGCCCGCTTTTGTTCTTCCAGAACTTTTGCGTCTGCGTCTTTGCGCGCCTGAGCGACTTCTTCTCCAAACTGTTTTTTAGCGGCGTCTGCTTTACCGCGCTCTTCCGTAATGAGGGCAGCCGTTTCTTCCTTCACTTTTGTAATCTGCTGGGTAGATTGCTGGCGAGCCTGATAGACCGCATCAGCCGCTTCTTTGCGGGCAGCGGTGATTTCAGTCTGCGACAATTTGCGGGCGTCTTCTGCCTCTTTAGCGTACTGCGTTTTCTGAACAACACTGGCCTCGCGCGCTACTTTGACTTCTTCTGCCGCTTTGGCACGCATGTCAGTAATTTCTTTTTTTGCTAAAGCATCCGCGTCAGCCACCTCTTTTGCAAAGGCAGCTTTCCGGCTCTCTGCTTCTGTCCGGGCGCGCGTAATTTCATCGGAGGCCGCTTTCTGAGCGGCGGCCACTTCCGCAGCAGCTGTTTCCCTGGTTTTGGAAATGGCAGCGGCAGCATCTTCCCGGGCTTTTAGTACCGCCAGGGCCTGAGCTTCTTTTTCTTTGGCCGCATTTTCGCGCGCCGTTTTTACTTCGTTCGCTGCAGTCTGATTGGTTGCAGCAATTTCAGCGGCAGCGCGTTCTTTGGCGGCGGCGACCTCGTTGGCGGCCGTTTGGCGCTCAGTAGCCCCTTTTTCGCGGGCTAAGCGCACACTTTCCGCTTCCTGCTGCTGGATCTGGTTGATGATGTCCGCCGATTGTTTTTTTGCTTCCGACACCTGATTGGCGGCAGTTTGTTGAGCCAGGGCCAGGGCTTCTTTGGCTTTGCCAATTTCGCGCGCCGTATTTTCGCGTGCAGCCGTGATTTCCTGGGCTGCGCGCTCCCTTGCAGCGACTACCTCTCCGGCAGTTGCGTTTTTAATTTCGCTTTCTTTTGCTTTTGCATCCTGGACGGCCTTGGCAGCTTCTTCCTGGATTTGTTTGATGCGGTCTGTTGCAGTTTTTTGCGTGGTTGCCACTTCTGTGACGTACTGGTCCTTAGCTGCACTGGCATTTTTATTGGCTTCGGCGACTTGTGCTGCGGCCATTTCACTCGCTTTTTTCACTTCTTCCTGGGCGCGGGTACGGGCTGCGGCAACTTCCTGCGCAGAAGCCTGTTGCACTTCTGCCTCTTTGGCCTTGGCAGCGGCGATTGCAGCGGCCAGCTCCGTTTGAATTCGGGTAATTTCCTGTGCTGCAAGTTCTTTTGCCGTTACCACTTCCTTCCCGATGGCTTGCTTTTCCTGTTCGGCGCGTTGGCGGGCTTCAGCGACTTTATCTGCTTCCTGTTTGTTGATTTCCTGGATGGTCAACGCCGCTTTTTCACGGGCCGCAGCCACCTCTGCTGCAGATTGCTGACGAGTGGCGTCCGTTTCCTGAGCTGCCCGTTGTTTTTCGGAAGCAACTTGTTGTTGTGTCAGGTTGACTTCTTCGGAGGCGCGTTTGCGGGCGTTGGCTACTTCCGTGGCGGCAGCTTCTTTCTCACGAGCCAAATTTTCGCGAATCTGGGCAACTTCAGCCGCGTTTGATTCCAGCAGCCGCGTTTTTTCTTCAGCAATTTTCCGGCGCGATTCGGCCAGATCAACCGCTATTTTTTCTTTTTCCAATGCGCCGTTTTCGCGAATGCGCGCAACTTCCTGAGCAGTTGCCTCCTGCGTTTGCAGGATCTGCTCGGCCGCTGTTTTCTTCACG
>JALHRK010000140.1 GCA_022841505.1 Saprospiraceae bacterium
CCACCCACTTATCGGACAACGGCGCAGACCTGAATGCAATCAAAGAATTGTTGGGCCATGCAAGCCTTGCGGCCACACAAATTTATATGCACAACTCAATCGAAAAATTAAAAAGCGTATACGAAAAAGCGCACCCCAAAGCCAAAACGGACGACCCCCGAACCGCCCAATGAATGTATTATTTCTTAACTGTAAAAAAGAGTCTTATGAGAGTATTCACGGAAGCAGTTCAGTTCAAAGCGGACCGCAAACTGATAGAGTTCATTGAGAAGAAGTTGGGTAAAATGGATCAGTACTTCGACCGGATCATTGAAGCGCATGTCGTGCTCAAACTTGAAAACTCAGGTCAGGTAAAAGATAAAATTGCGGAGGTGCGCCTAAGTGTACCCGGAGACATCATCATTGCCAAAGAAAGCAGTAAAACTTTTGAGGCATCCATAGACCAGGCCATTGATGCGCTCAAGCGCCAATTGATCAAATACAAAGAGAAATCTAAGGTGGGCAGCGAATAGCGTTTTCCATTTTTGCAAGACGTTCTGTGAGGCTGTCTCAAAAAGCGTTGCTTTTTGGGACAGCCTTATTTTATTCGGATTGTTCAAAACTTTAACCCGCTTGCCTTTCCTGTATAAGGGCGGAGCCCTCGCGTGCGCAGACTCCAAAATCGGACGAAGCCCACAAGAATAGTACGTGCAGGCGGAGCCCACAGCTGTCTGGAACACGCTTCTCTTCCACGGTCTCCGTATTCGAAGCGTCTTCCACGTCTCTGCCACAGTCAGGGTGCGACTCCTTTCTTGTCATACCGGGCGCTGCTAATCATCATAGTTAGAGCCGGGGCGTTTATTTCCGGGAATCTTTTTTAAAAGACTATGGTTATAGGCGCGAAAAGATTACCTTCGCCCCCGAAAACGGGGTTCTGAAACAAAAGCAAGAAAAAAAATTCGGAACATTTTTTATTTTGTAGCAAAGTCATATCTTTGCATTCGCTTTTGAGAAAATGATCTCAAGAATAGGCTTCAACACTTGAATTTCAAGCATTTTGGCATTTCCAGGCGCCTTGTATACGGCGTTTCAAATGCCAGCGTAGCTCAGTTGGTAGAGCAGCTGATTTGTAATCAGCTGGTCGGGGGTTCGAGTCCCTCCGCTGGCTCATCAAGAACTTGTTTGGGAATCCCTAACAAGTGCTAAGGCCAACAAATGACTGAATTTCAAGGAGCCTTTTGAAAATTTTTGAGTGCGCGGGGGTGCGCCGAAGTCGGAGAGTCGGGGCAGACTGTAAATCTGTTGCTTTCAGCTGAATAGGTTCGAATCCTATCACCCCCACACATAATTTGCGGAAGTAGCTCAGTTGGTAGAGCATCAGCCTTCCAAGCTGAGGGTCGCGGGTTCGAGCCTCGTCTTCCGCTCCAATCGCGAAAGCGGGTTTGTATCTCGTAAAAACGGGTTACAACCTGCTTTCCGACAAGAAAAAGCAAGGTAAGCTTGCTGATTTTTTAAAGCGAATGCGCCAATGTAGCTCAGGGGTAGAGCACTTCCATGGTAAGGAAGGGGTCAGGGGTTCAATCCCCCTCATTGGCTCCATGCGTCAGTACATTTTTTTTCATCATTAAACTTACGTCAAAAATTAATACCGATGGCTAAGGACACTTTTAAGAGGGATAAACCGCACGTAAACGTAGGGACTATTGGCCACGTTGACCACGGTAAAACTACGCTAACGGCTGCTATCACTTACGTTCTCGCTAGTAAAGGTCTTGCTAATAAGACGGACTACGACTCAATTGACGCCGCCCCGGAAGAGAAAGAAAGAGGTATTACCATTAACACAGCGCACGTTGAGTACGCGACGGCAAACCGTCACTACGCACACGTTGACTGTCCGGGTCACGCCGACTACGTTAAAAACATGGTAACGGGTGCTGCCCAAATGGACGGCGCTATCCTCGTAGTTGCTGCGACCGACGGCCCGATGCCTCAAACACGTGAACACATTCTGCTTGCCCGTCAGGTAGGCGTTCCAAACATCGTTGTTTTCATGAACAAAGTTGATTTGGTTGACGACCCTGAAATGTTGGAACTGGTAGAAATGGAAGTTCGCGAACTGCTGAGCCAGTACAAATACGATGGCGACAACGCTGCGGTTATCCAGGGTTCTGCACTGAAGGCACTGGAAGGTACGGCTGAAGGCATCAAGGCAATTGAAGACTTGATGGATGCAGTTGACAACCAAATCCCGACACCGGAACGCGCTGTAGATAAAGATTTCCTCATGCCGATTGAAGACGTATTCACCATCACAGGTCGTGGCACGGTTGCAACCGGCCGTATCGAGCGTGGTGTGATCAACGTTGGCGATCCTGTTGAAATCATCGGTATGATGAAAGAAGGCGAAAAGCCGCTGACTTCTACGATCACAGGTGTGGAAATGTTCCGCAAACTGCTCGATCGTGGTGAAGCTGGTGACAACGCTGGTTTGTTGCTCCGTGGTATTGACAAAGAAGCCATCCGTCGCGGGATGATCATTTGCAAGCCGAAGTCAGTAACGCCACACAAACACTTCAAATGTGAGGTGTATGTACTGGGCAAAGACGAAGGTGGCCGTCACACGCCGTTCTTCAACGGTTACCGTCCGCAGTTCTATTTCCGTACCACAGACGTTACGGGTGACGTAACGCTTCCAGCAGGTGTGGAAATGGTAATGCCAGGTGACAACTTGACTTTGGAAGTAAAATTGCTGAACACCATCGCCATGGAAAAAGGTCTTCGCTTCGCTATTCGCGAAGGTGGCCGTACGGTTGGTGCAGGTCAGGTTACTGAGATTTTGGATTAATTTTCATAACGGGCATAGCTGCAATTTTTGTGGCTAAGTTCGGATTTGCAAAAAATTGAGCATCTTCCGTTGAAGGAGGTGCTCGATTTTTCGCATAAACGGGCGTAGCTCAATTGGTAGAGCGACGGTCTCCAAAACCGTAGGCTGCGGGTTCAATTCCTGCCGCCCGTGCATCTTAATCTTTATAAATTGCCAATAGGCAAGCGATGGAAAAAATCAAACTTTATCTACAGGAAAGTTACAGCGAATTGGTGCACAAAGTAACGTGGCCTACCTGGGCCAATTTACAAAGTAGTGCCGTTGTTGTACTGGTCGCTTCACTCATACTTGCCCTGATTATTTTGGGCATGGACGCGTTTGCCCAATTTGTTACGGATTCGATTTACCCTAAATAATTCACCATTAAGCGGGGTTAACCCTTTATTAATTCACCGAAGCGATGTCTGAAGAAAGCAGCAACAGGTGGTACTCCCTCCGGGTCATCAGTGGGAAAGAGCGAAAAATCAAAGAACGGATTGATCTGGAGATCCAGCGTTCCGGCTGGGAGGAGTTCATCACACAGGTGCTTGTGCCTACTGAAAAAGTATACAAGATTCGCAACGGAAAGAAGGTCATTTCTGAACGCAACATTCTGCCGGGCTATATTTTAGTGGAGGCAAATCCGGAGCGGTTTTCTCCCGAGATGGTTCAGGTAATTGCCAATATCCCCAATGTCATTCACTTTCTTGGCAAAGAAAATCCAACCCCGATGCGAACGGTTGAAGCCAATCGCTTGCTGGGTAAGGTAGATGAAAGCCAGGATTCCGGCGAAGCGCTGATCGAACCATTCATTGTTGGCGAAACCGTCAAAATTATTGACGGGCCATTCAGCGAATTTATCGGCGATATTCAGGAAGTGAACGAAGAGAAGAAGAAACTGAAAGTAATCGTAAAGATATTCGGGCGCGGAACGGAAGTAGAATTGAACTTCATGCAAGTTGAAAAGCAGTCTTAATTGCCGGGTTTAGTTCTCTGGCCGGTTTGTACCGCGCTATCGGTTCGGAGAAGCTTCCCTAAATCAGAGAGAAAGACTGAGTAAATCGAATTTAAAATGGCTAAGGAAATAGAAACCTATGTCAAACTCCAGGTGAAGGGCGCAGCAGCAAACCCTTCCCCGCCGATCGGCCCTGCATTGGGTTCCAAAGGTGTGAACATCATGGAGTTTTGCAAGCGCTTCAACGCGCTGACACAGGAGAAACCCGGTAAAATTTTGCCGGTGTTGATCACGGTGTACAAGGACAAGTCTTTTGACTTTGTAATCAAAACGCCGCCGGCTTCCATCCAATTGCTGGAAGCTGCTAAAATTAAAGCGGGTTCTAACGAACCGAACCGCAAAAAAGTGGGATCGGTAGATTGGGATCAGGTGCGTGCGATTGCAGAAGATAAGATGCCCGACCTGAACGCGTTCACGATTGAATCTGCCATGAAAATGGTGGCTGGAACAGCGCGCAGCATGGGGGTTACGATCTCTGGCACACCTCCCTGGGGCAGCCCTGAGGAAGAGAATTAATTAATCGGGAAGGGAGTCCGCACTTCAGAGCCGCATATCAGCGAATCTGGCGGATGCTATCACCTCACAATTTTGAATCATGTCAAAGAAAGTTGCAAAAAAGCGGAAAGCCGTTGACGCCAAAGTTGACGCGCAGAAGCTGCACACGGTCATTGAAGCCATGAAATTAGTCCGCGATGTAAATACGGCTAAATTCGACGCTTCAGTTGACCTCCACGTTCGCCTTGGCGTTGATCCACGGAAACCGGATCAGGCGCTTCGCGGCACGACAAGCCTCCCACACGGTACCGGTAAAACCAAAACGGTTTTGGTACTCTGCACACCGGACAAAGAAGACGAAGCCAAAGCAGCAGGCGCTGATTATGTCGGACTCGATGAGTTCATTGACAAAATCGCAGGCGGCTGGACGGACATTGATGTCGTCATCGCAATGCCGCAGGTTATGGCGAAAGTCGGTAAAATTGGTCGTACGCTCGGTCCACGCGGCCTGATGCCAAACCCCAAAACGGGAACGGTAACGCAGGACGTTGGCGCAGCAGTAGCCGATGTAAAATCCGGTAAAATTGCCTTCCGCGTTGACAAATTCGGGATCATCCATGCCTCTGTAGGCCGCGTGTCTTTTTCACCGGAACAACTGCAGGACAATGCGATGGAACTGCTGACAACGCTTCAGCGCATGAAGCCCTCTGCTGCGAAGGGCACGTATATGAAGTCTATCACGGTCGCCAGTACGATGAGTCCTGGGATCAAGGTTGACACGAAAGAAATTAAATAAGCTTCAAATCTATTTATAAGATGACGAAGACTGAAAAATCAGTTAACATCGAGTTACTGAAAGAGAAGTTTGGCCAAACGCCATTTTTCTATCTGACAGACTCCTCTACACTGACGGTACAGCAGGTGAATAAGTTGAGAAGGCTTTTTTTTGAGGCCGGTATTGAGATGAAAGTCGTCAAAAATACCTTAGCCCAAAAAGCATTGGAGTCTTTTCCTGAAGATAAGCGCTTTGCTGACCTGTACCCGGCACTGAAAGGCCAAACGGCGATCCTGTTTACGGATAAAGCCAGTTTGCCTGCAAAATTACTGAAAGACTTCAGAAAAGGAGGCGCTACAAAACCTGCAATCAAAGCTGCGTACATTGATACGGATGTATACTTCGGCGATGATCAACTGGAGGCGTTGGCCAATCTCAAGTCTAAAGAAGATTTGATTGGCGCAGTAATCGCCATGTTGCAGTCACCGGCACAAAATGTAGTTGGCGCACTCCAATCGGGGGGCACTACGATCATGGGACTGTTGAAAACGCTCGGAGATCGCGAGCAATAATAATTCATTTGGCTTCCAAGCTTTTACAAAAGCGCACGATATTTTTATCGTACACTACAAAAATTAATTGACAATGGCAGATTTGAAAGCATTTGCTGAGCAGCTGGTAAACCTCACCGTTAAAGAAGTGAACGAACTGGCCGGTATTCTTGAGAATGATTACGGCATCAAGCCGGCAGCAGCAGCAGTAGCAATCGCAGCCCCCGCTGGTGGTGGTGGTGAAGCAGCTCCGGCAGCTGAAAAAACCGAGTTTGACGTAACGCTGAAATCAGCAGGCGCATCGAAGCTCAACGTTGTGAAGGAAGTGAAAAACCTGCTCAACTTAGGTTTGAAAGAAGCAAAAGATCTTGTTGACGGCGCTCCGGCTCCGCTGAAACAAGGCGTATCTAAGGACGAAGCTGAGGCCATCAAAAAGGCCCTCGAAGCTGCAGGTGCTGAAGTAGAGATCAAGTAATTGCTTTTTTCATTAATTCGTTGGGATGTTTAGGTTATTCAAACCTTTACTAGCTTAACTTTTTCATTGAGGCTTAACGGATTGGCTCGCCAACCCGTTAAGCCTATTGTTGTCTTTAATTGTGTCGAAGGACGCAATTCAGCATAAAATGGCCGGGTTTGTTTGGGGGTTCATTGAACTTTTCGACGCCCCGCGTCATTATCTTGTTGTCCGATTCACCGGTAAGAAGCATTCGCAATGCAGCGCGCACTGTGGAACTTGCCTCATAAAAAATTCTACCTTCAATGACAGCAAAAGGTATCGTACAAACAACCGGGTCCAAAAGAGTAAAATTCGGCAAAATCAGGCTCTCTTCTGAATACCCCGATCTTCTCGAAATCCAGATCAAGTCGTTTCAGGAGTTTTTCCAGCTGGAAACAACGCCTGAAAACAGGATCAATGAAGGCCTCTACCGGGTATTCCAGGAAAACTTCCCCATCACAGACGCCAGAAACATTTTTGTGCTGGAGTTTCTGGACTATTTCGTTGATCCGCCCCGTTATTCCATCGAAGAATGTATGCAACGCGGCCTTACTTACAGCGTTCCGCTGAAAGCCAAGCTGCGCCTGTCCTGCAACGACGAGGAACACATTGATTTCCAAACCATCGTGCAGGATGTGTTCCTAGGGAACATTCCCTACATGACCCCCAAAGGCACCTTCCTGATTAATGGCGCTGAACGGGTTATCGTTTCTCAATTACATCGCTCACCAGGGGTTTTCTTCGGACAAACTTTCCACCCCAACGGTACTGCAATCTATTCTGCCAGGGTGATTCCTTTCAAAGGCGCCTGGATGGAATTTGCAACCGACATCAACACGGTGATGCATGCCTACATTGACCGCAAGAAGAAATTTCCGGTAACAACGCTGCTCCGCGCCATCGGTTACGATACGGATAAAGCGATTCTGGACATTTTTGGCCTGGCTGATGAAATTCCGGTGACCCGCGAGGCACTGGAAAATGCCATCGGTAGAAGGTTGGCGGCAAGGGTACTGCGCACCTGGACGGAAGACTTCGTAGACGAAGACACCGGTGAAGTAGTGACCATCGAACGGAACGAAATTATCCTCGAACGCGACGTTTTGGTAGAAGAAGACAATATTGATCTGATTCTTCAATCCGACGCCCAAATGGTCATTCTTCAAAAAGAAGACATAGACCAGGATTTTTCGATCATTTACAACACCTTGCAAAAAGACCCGTCCAGTTCCGAACTGGAAGCGGTGCAATATATATACCGCCAATTACGCGGTGCAGATCCACCCGATGAAGAAACAGCCCGCGGGATCATCGAGAAGTTGTTCTTCTCGGATAAGCGCTACAACCTCGGGGAAGTAGGCCGCTATAAGATCAATCGCAAGCTGAATCTCGACATCTCGGATCAGACGTTGGTATTGACGAAAGAGGACATCATCGCTATCGTCACTTACCTCATCAGCCTGATGAACCAAAAGGCTGAAATTGATGACATTGACCACTTGAGCAACCGCCGTGTGCGCACGGTAGGGGAGCAGTTGTACGCTCAGTTTGGTGTGGGTCTGGCCCGTATGGCACGTACCATCCGCGAACGGATGAACGTACGCGACAACGAGGTCTTCACGCCAATTGATCTGATCAATGCGCGTACCCTGTCGTCAGTCATCAACTCGTTCTTCGGAACCAGCCAGTTGTCGCAGTTCCTCGACCAAACGAACCCGCTTTCGGAAATCACGCACAAGCGGCGTATTTCTGCACTCGGACCGGGTGGTCTGTCCCGCGAACGCGCCGGCTTCGAGGTACGTGACGTACACTATTCGCACTATGGCCGCCTTTGTACGATTGAGACGCCGGAAGGACCGAACATCGGTTTGATTTCGACGCTTTGCGTACACGCCAAGATCAATAAAATGGGCTTCCTTGAAACGCCTTACCGCAAGGTGAATGACGGGAAAGTGGACATTGTCTCGGGCGCGAAGTACCTTTCTGCGGAAGCAGAAGATAGTTTCCGGATCGCCCAGGCCAATGCAGAATTGGACGAACTCGGCGCTTTTGTGACGGACCGTATCAAGTGCCGCGAGCACGGTGATTTTCCGGTACTGGGGCCTGAAGAGATTGAATACATGGACGTTGCGCCTAACCAGATTGTAGGGGTTTCCGCATCGTTGATTCCGTTCTTAGAAAATGATGACGCCAACCGTGCCCTCATGGGCTCGAACATGCAACGTCAGGCAGTTCCGCTGATTCGTCCGGGTGCGCCGATTGTAGGCACCGGCCTGGAAGATAAAGTGGCGCGCGATTCCCGGATGCTGATCAATGCAGAAGGCGATGGCGTGGTGGAATATGTGGATGCGACACAAATCCGCATTCGCTACGACCGCACGGAAGAAGAACAATTGGTTTCTTTCGAAGACAACAGAAAGACGTACTACCTGACTAAATTCCTCAGCACCAACCAGGGAACGTGTATCAACCTGAAACCGATCGTCCGCAAAGGCGACCGCGTGGAAAGGGGCTCCATCCTTTGCGATGGGTACGCAACCGATAAAGGTGAACTGGCGCTGGGCCAAAACCTGAGAGTGGCCTTCATGCCCTGGAAAGGGTACAACTTTGAAGATGCTATTGTAATCTCGGAGCGTGTAGTACGGGAAGACATCTTTACTTCGCTTCACATCGAGCACTTCGAAATGGACGTGCGCGATACGAAGCTGGGCGAGGAAGAACTGACGAACGATATCCCGAACGTAAGCGAAGAGGCGACCAAAGACCTCGACGAGAACGGGATTATCCGCGTCGGCGCTTGGGTGAAAGAAGGCGATATCCTGATCGGTAAAATTACGCCGAAAGGGGAAACCGATCCGACACCGGAAGAAAAGCTGCTCCGCGCCATCTTTGGCGATAAAGCTGGCGATGTTAAAGACGCTTCGTTGAAAGCGCCGCCTTCTATCCAGGGCGTTATCATTGACAAGCAGATGTTTGGTCGTACGAAAAAGGACAAAATCCAGAAAGTACAGGAAAAAGACCAACTGACGCGCCTCGATGACCAGCACGCGGTAGCAGTCAACCAGCTTCAGACCGTATTGATTGACAAATTGCTGACTTTGCTGAAAGGCAAATCTTCACAGGGTGTGAAAAGCATCTATGGAGATTCGGTTGTGCCAAAGGGGACCAAATTCACGCAGGATTTGCTGCGCGAAGTGGACTACACCACGGTGGATTACAGCAACTGGTCGGACGATGCGAAGATCAACGAACTGATTGCCAAGTTGCTGCACAACTACAGCATCAAATACAACGAAGAAGTTGGTCGTTATAAGCGGGAGAAGTTCAACATCAGCATTGGGGATGAGTTGCCCGCAGGGGTACTCAAACTGGCAAAAGTTTACCTCGCCAAGAAGCGCAAGCTGAAAGTAGGGGATAAATTAGCTGGTCGCCACGGAAATAAAGGGATTGTTTCCAGAATCGTGCGTATCGAAGATATGCCGTTCCTGGAAGACGGAACTGCCGTGGACATCGTACTCAACCCGCTGGGTGTACCTTCCCGTATGAACCTGGGCCAGATTTTTGAAACGGTACTCGGCTGGGCCGGCGAAAAATTGGGCTTGCGTTTTGCAACGCCGATCTTCGACGGTGCTACCCGGGACGAAATCGCGGAGTACATCCAACAGGCAGATCTGCCGGACCTGGGTCAAACCTATCTGTCCGACGGCGAAACCGGCGACCGTTTCCACCAGCGTGCAACGGTGGGCGTAATCTACATGCTCAAACTTTCGCACATGGTGGACGACAAGATGCACTCGCGTTCTATCGGGCCATACTCTTTGATCACACAGCAGCCGCTGGGTGGTAAGGCGCAGTTCGGTGGTCAGCGTTTTGGCGAGATGGAGGTTTGGGCGCTCGAAGCATTTGGCGCATCACACATCCTGCAGGAGCTGTTAACGATCAAGTCGGACGACATCAATGGTCGTGCGAAGGCATACGAAGCTATTGTCAAGGGCGACAACCTGCCGGAACCAGGCATTCCGGAGTCGTTCAACGTACTCGTGCATGAATTGCGCGGATTGGCATTAGACATCAAATTCGAGTAAATTTCTAACCCGCCGCTTGCAGCGCTTGCCAATTTGGGAAGCGTTGCAAGCGACGATCTAATCCTGTCGTGATATGTCTTTTAAAAAAAGGGGCAATATTTTATCATCCGACTTCGATACCATAACCCTGAGTCTGGCATCTCCCGATGACATTCTGGAGCGCTCTTATGGCGAGGTACTGAAGCCGGAAACCATCAACTACCGCTCTTACAAACCCGAACGCGACGGTTTGTTCTGCGAAAGGATTTTTGGTCCGGTGAAGGATTATGAATGCTATTGTGGCAAATACAAGCGTATTCGCTACAAAGGCATTGTATGCGACCGTTGCGGGGTGGAGGTCACTGAAAAGAAAGTGCGCCGCGAGCGCATGGGCCACATCAAATTAGTGGTACCGGTCGTACACATCTGGTTTTTCAAATCCCTGCCGAACAAAATCGGCTATTTGCTGGGTTTGTCTTCCAAAAAATTAGAAGCAGTCGTCTACTACGAACGCTACATCGTCATCCAGCCGGGCATCAAAGGCGGCGACGGCGTTGGGGCAATGGACCTGCTTTCGGAAGAAGAATACTTAGACATCATTGACAACCTGCCGGCAGACAACCATTTGCTGGAAGATACCGATCCAAATAAATTTGTCGCTAAAATGGGCGCGGAAGCAGTTCGCGACCTGCTCATGCGCATGGATTTGGATCAAATGTCTTATGACCTGCGCCACCAGGCGGCAACCGAATCTTCGCAGCAGCGCAAATCGGAAGCCCTCAAGCGCCTCCGCGTAGTGGAAGCATTCCGCGATGGCATGTCGCGCATGGAAAACAAACCGGAATGGATGGTGATCCAGTACCTTCCGGTGGTGCCACCAGAACTGCGCCCTTTGGTGCCTTTGGATGGCGGTCGTTTTGCCAGCTCTGACCTGAATGATTTATACCGCCGCGTGATTATCCGCAACAACCGCCTCAAGCGATTGCTGGAAATCAAAGCGCCGGAGGTTATCCTGCGGAACGAAAAGCGCATGCTTCAGGAAGCTGTGGATTCGCTGTTTGACAACTCGCGTAAATCCAACGCTGTGAAAGCAGAAGGTGGACGCGCACTGAAGTCGCTCAGCGATATTCTGAAAGGCAAGCAGGGCCGTTTCCGCCAAAACCTTTTGGGTAAGCGGGTAGACTACTCTGGCCGTTCGGTTATTGTGGTTGGGCCTACGCTCAAACTCCACGAATGCGGGATCCCGAAAGCCATGGCAGCAGAGCTGTTCAAACCGTTTGTCATCCGCAAACTCATCGAGCGCGGCATCGTCAAGACGGTTAAATCAGCAAAAAAATTGGTAGATCGCAAGGATTCCATCATTTGGGAAATCCTCGAAAATATCCTGAAAGGACACCCGGTATTGCTCAACCGTGCTCCAACGCTGCACCGTTTGTCAATCCAGGCTTTCCAGCCGAAACTGATCGAAGGAAAGGCCATCCAGTTGCACCCATTGGTGTGCGGCTCGTTCAACGCCGACTTTGACGGTGACCAGATGGCCGTTCACGTGCCGCTGAGTCAGGCTGCAATTCTGGAAGCTCAGGTCCTGATGCTGGCTTCGCACAACATGCTTAACCCGCAGAACGGTACCCCGGTTACGCTGCCTTCTCAGGACATGGTATTGGGCTTGTACTACATTACGAAAGAAAAACGCTCTACGGCTGAAGTTAAGGTAAAAGGTGAAAATACCGCGTTCTACTCGCCTGAAGAGGTGACCATCGCCTTCAACGAAGGCCAGTTGGACCTCCACGCAACCATCAAGGTGCGCGTGCCGGTGGAAGACGAAAGCGGTAAAATTGTCACCAAACTCTTAGAAACAACCACAGGCCGGGTGATCTTCAACGAAGCGGTGCCGCACGGCCTGCCTTTCGTCAACCAGTTGCTGACGAAGAAGAACCTCAAGAACGTCATCGGCGATGTACTGGAACGCACCAGCTTTGCTGTGACTGCCGACTTCCTCGACGCCATCAAAGACATGGGCTTTATGTGGGCGTTCAAGGGCGGCTTGTCGTTCAACCTTGGGGATCTCATTACACCATCCATTAAATTCCAGACGCTTGAAGAAGCGCAGGTTGAAGTGGATGAAGTGTGGGAGAACTACAACATGGGTTTGATTACCAACAACGAACGCTACAACCAGATCATTGACAAATGGACGTATGCGGATAACCGGATCACGGACTCATTGATGCGCGAATTGGCAGCCCACAAGTTAGGCTTCAACTCAGTGTTCATGATGCTCGACTCTGGCGCGCGTGGTTCCAAGCAGCAGATCAAGCAGTTGTGCGGATTGCGGGGCCTGATGGCCAAGCCGAGAAAATCCGGCGATACGGGCGGTGCGGTTATTGAAAACCCGATCCTCTCGAATTTCGTGGATGGATTGTCGGTTTTGGAATACTTCATCTCTACCCACGGTGCGCGGAAAGGTTTGGCGGATACGGCTTTGAAAACTGCCGACGCCGGTTACCTTACCCGTCGTTTGGTGGACGTCTCTCAGGACGTTGTTATCGTTGAAGAAGATTGCCATACGCTGCGCGGTATTGAAACTGCGGCGCTGAAAGACAATGAAAAAATCATCGAATCGCTGTCTTCCAGAATTGAAGGCCGTTTCGGATTGCACGATATACTCCACCCGGTAACCGAGGAGTTGATCCTCAAAGCGGGCGAGTACATTGATCCGAAGATTGCCCTCTATATTGAGAAGGTAGGGATTGAAACGATTACCATTCGTTCGGTATTGACTTGCGAAACGTTCCGCGGGGTTTGTACCAAGTGCTACGGCAAAAACTTAGCAACCGGACGGATCACTGAAAACGGAGACGCAGTCGGCATCATCGCAGCGCAGTCTATCGGTGAACCGGGTACCCAGCTGACCCTCCGTACCTTCCACGTGGGTGGTGTGGCGGTGATGTCAAAAACGGAATCCGAAATCATTTCCAAATTCAACGCAAGAATCGAGTTCGACGGTGTTCGGACGACAGAAGTTGCGGATGACGAGGGCAATGAAGCGCAGGTTGTGCTTTCACGTACCGGTGAAATCCGGATGGTGGACATCGCAACCGGCAAACAATTCGGTACGCATCACATTCCTTACGGTTCCAACCTGCGTGTGCGGGAAGGCGATACGATCTCTCGCGGCCAGCTCCTTTGCGAGTGGGATCCGTTCAACGCCGTAATCGTTTCGGAATTTATGGGGATTGCCCGCTTCGAGTCTGTCGAAGAAGGCGTCACTTTCCGGATTGAGCGCGACGACCAGACCGGCTATGCTGAAAAGGTCATCATCGAACCTAAAAACAAGCGTAAAATTCCGATCATCCACATTGTAAGTCCGGATGGCGAAACGTTGCGCAGCTATAACCTGCCGGTGGGCGCCTACATCTCGATTGAAGATGGGCAAGACATCATCGCAGGACAGAAAATTGTAAAGATTCCTCGTAAGCTGGGTAAGATCCAGGATATCACGGGTGGTTTGCCGCGGGTAACAGAATTGTTTGAAGCGCGTAACCCATCCAACCCGGCGGTCGTTTCGGAAATTGACGGGGTGGTTTCTTTCGGTAAGATCAAGCGCGGTAACCGCGAGGTGATTGTAACCGCGAAAGACAACCAGGACCGCAAGTATCTGATCGGCTTGTCGAAGCACGTATTGGTTCAGGAAGGCGACTTCGTGAGGGCTGGTACGCCGCTGTCAGACGGCACGATTGCACCGAGGGATATCCTCAACATCAAAGGCCCGTTTGCGGTTCAGCAGTATCTGGTGAATGGCGTTCAGGAAGTATACCGCTCACAGGGTATTACGATCAACAACAAGCACATGGAAGTTATCGTCCGCCAGATGATGCGCCGGGTGCAGATCGAAGATCCGGGCGATACGAGCTTCCTCGAAAGCGAAGCGGTGGACAAATACGAGTTCTTAGAGAAAAACGACTGGATTTTTGACAAAAAGTTTGTTGAAGACCCAGGCGACTCTACGAAATTCAAAGCAGGCCAGTTGGTCACGTTGCGCCAGGTTCGGGAAGAAAACTCCTTCCTGCGCCGCAACGACAAAAAACTGGTTGGCTACCGCGACGCCGTTGCTGCAACCTCCAGCCCATTGTTGCTGGGGATCACGAAAGCTTCTTTGGGCACCAGCAGCTGGATTTCAGCCGCTTCTTTCCAGGAAACGACCAAGGTGTTGAGCACGGCCGCCATCGGCGCCAAGCGCGACTACTTAGCCGGTCTGAAAGAAAACGTCATCGTAGGCAAGCGCATTCCTGCCGGAACCGGTTCACGCCGCTTCGACAGCCTGATTGTAGCGCCGAAGGACGGCTCGGAGATGTA
>JALHRK010000141.1 GCA_022841505.1 Saprospiraceae bacterium
AATTTTTGGGAATCACGTCGTATTTCTGCCTGCGTGTTGCGGTATCCAATTGCGGCAAGCTTGGTTTCAACCCGATTTTTTCAGTTTCAAGCAAGTGCGCCTCAAAGTTTTTCACTACATCCACCTGCCCCGAAGGCAAATCCTTTTGAGCTTTCAGCAGCCCGGAAATGGATACAACCATTGCGAACAACAGCGCTATTTTTATCCTGGTCATGTTTTTGATTCGTTTTGATGATGTTAATTCCACAATATACTTGCGGTGCGATTTCATTGCCCCTTGGCAATTTGCCCTTTGCCCTGATTCAATTCCCCCGGTCTAAATCCAGAATATTAGAGTCAGTCTCGCGGTTCAATCGGCTCGACTGGTTCAATTGCTGGTTGATTTTAGCCAATTTTGCCTTTGCAATGTTGACCAGCTCGGGGTCTTCGTCGTAGTTTTCCAAAAGGGCTTCCAAAGCTGCACGGGCATTGTACAAATCGCCCTTGTCCGCAAAAATATCCGAAAGCAGGATGACGCTTTTGGCAACCCAGTAAGGATAGGCTGAGCTTTCCTTATTGGCGTTGATACAAAGCTCCTGCGACCTGTTCAGATCCCGTTTGAGGTAGTAAATATTGGCAATGAGATAGCGGGCTTCAGCGGTTTGTTCATTATCACTCAGGCGTACAACCTCATTGAGCGCCGAAAGGGCGTTGTCGTAATCGCGCTGGTCGAAAGAAATTTTTCCGATGTAAAAATTGGAAGTCGCTTTATGTGCAGCCGTTGCACTCGGATTATTCGCAACTTTACGCGACAGACTCAACACGGCCTGGGTATTTCCAATCCGGTATGCGCTGCGCATCGCGCCCAATTGCGCTTCAAACCGCATGGTTTCACTCGTGGCAGCGGATTCCATTTTCGAGTATAAGTCGAAAGCCTTATTGAAATTCTGCTCGTGGTTGTATGCAATAATCGCCGCTTTCTCCAAGGCTTTTACATAGTTCGCGCTGGTTCCGCGGCCAATGACGTATTCGTAGTCTTTCAGCGCTTCCGAGTAGCGCTTCAGGGCGGCATAAGACTCGCCCCGGTGGTAATAAGCCATCAGGATGGAGCGCCCGTTCGGGTATTTTCGAATATAATCGGAATAGGATTCGATGGCACGGCTGTAATTGGCGTTTTCAAATTGGGATTCGGCTGCCTTAAAGTTGATTGAGTCTTTGGAAGCGCTGTCCACTTTGTAACCAGGCACCGTTTCGAGGAAAGCAAAATATTCATCCGTTCTGCCAAGGTCCCTGACGTAAATTTCTTCCAACGCCGCGAGTGCGAGACTTGCTTCGCCTGGAGCTGGGTTATAGGAAAACACCTGCTTGTAGTAGTTGATGGCCGCTTCCGGGCTACCCTGGTTGTAACTCACCAAGCCCAATTGCAACAGGGCTTGCACAACCAGGTCTGATTTGTTTTTATAATCGGTGACCAACTTCCGCAGCGGCACGATGGCTTTGCTCAACTGGCCCATTTCCTGATACGTGACCCCCAACTGCAACAAAGCATCATCGGCGTATTCCGAATCCGGAAATTCATTCGGGATGCGTTCCAGCGCCAGAATTTTATCGGTCGTGCGTCCGCGAAGCCCCTCAATGATGGCTTTCTGGTAAATGGCGTACACATAACCGGTGTAGCGGGAATCAATGGCTTCATCGTAATAATTGACCGCTTCGTTGTACTGGTTGCGTTTGAAGTGGCAGTCGCCCGCGCGCATCGTTGCGTCGCCGAGCACCCTGTTTTTCACATCCGTGCTGTTGATGAAGTTCTTATTCCGCTTGATCCCGGTGGTTGCT
The DNA here is from genome assembly GCA_022841505.1 of Saprospiraceae bacterium. GTDB lineage: Bacteria > Bacteroidota > Bacteroidia > Chitinophagales > Saprospiraceae > JABWAJ01. The sequence goes on from JALHRK010000141.1 coordinate 1,816, forward strand.
TCGCGAAAAAAACCAAGCGCGGCCGTGAAATTATTTTGCTTCAGGTAGTTGTAGCCCTGAACGTAGTTGGCCGTGAACAACGAAGATTCGTCAGGCAGGTTGCTCAGCGTTTTTGCAAGGGTCAAAAACTGATCCATCAGCTTAGTACTTTGCGGGTATTGCTCCTGTTGGTGGGCAATGTCGGCCTGCCAATAAATGGTCAGGGCTTTCGTGCGGGGATCCACCGGATTTTTCATCGCCTTGTCAAAATGGATTTTGGCTTCCGGTATGTTGTTTTCACCCAACAATTGCAACCCACGGAAATAGGCCACTTTCTGGTAGCTTTCTTTCAATTGCGGGGTGCGGTTGGATTCTGGGATTTTTTCAATGACTTCCATTGCCTGCTTATAATCGCGGTAGCTAAGGAAAATGTCCCCCATGAGTCCCTGCGCTTCGTTGTAGTATTTAGAGGTCGGCTTGAAGCTTTGCAGCGCCGTGATGGCTTCGCGCGGATCTTTTAGTTCGTAGCTTAATTTGGCGTAATTAAACAAGGCGTCTTCCGACAATTGCGGGTCGTAGGCCATGCGCTTGGCGTTGCCAAAGGCAGTGCGCGCATTTGCTTTTTGATTCAGCTTCAGGTAGCAATCGCCGAGGTAGTACATGGCCATTTGTCCCAGCTTGGAATCGAGGCCGGCCAATTCTTTAAAGCTTTGGACGGCTTTCTGATAATTGTTGGTTTTGTATTGCGTGAAGCCCAATTGGTAGAACTCTTCCGGGCGTAGTTTGCCGGTGTTCGCGGCATAGTACTCCAGGTGTTCCAGCGCCTCCGGGTAATTGCCCTTTTCAAAATGCGCCTGGCCCAACAATTGCCGCAGTTCTTTGTAATTCTGTACCCCGCGTTCGTTGACCTTTGCTTCGGCATAGTTAATGAGCTCGTCGTATTGCCGTTCGGCGAAGTAAATCTGCGCGATGTAGTAAGGGATTTGAGCCTTGTACTTATTTTTTTTCTCTACGATCCGGAACTGCTTGATGGCCTCGCTGTAGTTCCCTTCAAAGAACTGGCACATACCGAGGTAGTAGTTCGCGGGTTCGTAATATTCCCCTTCAATGGAGGCAATTTCCTTGAAGCTCGTCTTTGCCTGAGAAAAGCGCTTTTGTACAAAATGGGCATAGCCGGTTTTGAACTTTACTTCCGTGCGTTGCTCCTTAGTCATGCCGGAAGAAGGCGCTTTGGCGTAATATTCAATGGCTTTGTCGTACTGGTCGGTGTTGTAATAATAATTCGCAACCTCAACCAAGGCTTCATTGGAAATGGGGTCGGGCGAATGGGTTCGGATAAAATCAAGGATGAGTTTTTCCCCGTCTTTCGCATTGAGCTGCACCGCGCACTTGGCACGGTAGAATTCGGCTTTTGTGCGCAGCAATTCGGCCTGCGGCTCGTTGACGGGCCGGAGCAGCTCAATCGTTTTTTTAAATTCCTGCTGGGCTTTAGCGAAAAGCGACTGATCCAGGAAAGTGGCGCCGCGTTTGTAAGCTTCGTTGGCTTCTGTAAAAACTGTTGTTTGCTGGCCGTACAGGGAGATTGTAAGGAAAGCTGCCGGCAACAACAGGGCAAGTTGTCGAGTCATAGACATGGTTGTTATGTTTTCTTCATTTAATGCAAAGGTACAAACTCCGCAGGCTTTATACCCATACCACAAATATGGAAACGCATAATTTCGCAAACATGCACAAAACTTGGGTGTGCGAAGTATAATTGCGTTTCTCCAATGAAATTACAAAAAAATTAACGAATGCTGAAGCGATATAAGTACCTTTACGTCCCGTAATGATACGAAGGCGACGGAAGTATTTCAGTTACCGGCTGCGAGCTGGCATCCGCCCGCCGATGTTTTAAGTCAACATCACAAACAAACTATGACAAAGTACGTATTTGTTACGGGGGGCGTTACTTCTTCGCTGGGTAAAGGCATCATTTCCGCTTCATTGGCAAAATTGCTTCAATCAAGAGGATTCTCCGTCACCATCCAAAAGTTTGACCCATACATCAACGTTGATCCGGGCACACTCAATCCTTACGAACACGGCGAATGTTACGTGACCGACGATGGCGCAGAAACGGACCTCGACCTCGGTTACTACGAGCGATTCCTCAACCGGCCAACTTCACAATCGAACAACGTTACGACGGGCCGGATATATCAAACCGTCATTGAAAGAGAACGCGCCGGCGACTACCTCGGGAAAACCGTTCAGGTCATTCCACACATTACTGACGAGATCAAACGCCGCGCTAAACTGCTGGGCAGCCAAAATCGGTACGACATTGTCATAACTGAATTGGGGGGCACGGTCGGCGACATCGAGTCGCTTCCATACCTGGAAGCCTTGCGCCAGTTGCGCTGGGAATTGGGCCGCGATAACTGCATTGTGATTCACCTCACCCTGATCCCTTACCTGAATGCAGCTAAAGAGCTGAAAACCAAGCCAACACAACACTCGGTTAAAGAATTGCAGAAAACGGGTATCCAACCGGATATTTTGGTTTGCCGCACAGAACATCCGTTGAGTGTTGACATCCGGCGCAAATTGGCCCTGTTTTGCAATGTGGAAATCGGCTCCGTCATCGAAGCCATTGACGCAGAAAGCATTTACGACGTGCCGATGCTCATGTTAAAAGAACATTTAGACACAACCGTCATTTCCAAACTGCGGCTGCCCGACAAGCAGGAACCCAATTTGCGTGCCTGGAAAACCTTCCTCACCAAACTAAAGTCTCCAACGCAGGAAGTCAAAATTGGCTTAGTTGGCAAGTACAATGAGCTACAGGATGCCTATAAGTCCATCTACGAATCCTTTGTGCTCGCTGGCGCTATGAACGAATGCAGGGTGAAAGTGGATGCCATCCACTCGGAAAAATTAGACGTTGATGAAGAAACGCTGGCACGCAGGCTGGAAGGACTCGACGGGATTCTCGTCGCACCCGGTTTCGGAGAGCGTGGAATCGCTGGAAAGATCAAGGCGATCCAGTATGCCCGCGAAAATAATATTCCATTTTTTGGCATTTGCCTCGGCATGCAGTGCGCAGTGGTTGAATTTTCGCGCAATGTGCTGGGTATTGCCGATGCCACTTCCACTGAAATTGATCCGGAGGCAGCCAACCCGGTCATTGATCTGATGCCTGAACAAAAAGGCATTACCGCCAAGGGAGGCACGATGCGCCTTGGCGCCTACGATTGCGAGCTGCGCCGCAAATCAAAAGCCCACAACGTCTACGGCCACCTGAAAATCAGTGAACGCCACCGGCACCGTTACGAATTCAACAACGCTTATCGCGAACAAATTGAAAAAGCGGGGCTTATTCCAAGTGGCATCAATCCGGCTTCAGACCTGGTAGAAATTGTGGAATTAAAAGACCATCCCTGGTTTATCGGCGTCCAATTCCATCCGGAACTGAAAAGCACGGTAGAAAACCCGCATCCGCTTTTTGTTTCTTTTGTCAAAGCAGCCAAAGAGTTCAAATTCAAAAAAACGGAAGTACTGCACGCAGTTGGCGTGGAGTGATGCAGGATCCTTGCAAGCAACGAATACGTTACATGAAATACAGATGCTTACCTGCATTAGTACTTTTGCCGGCCATGCTCCTGCAAAGTGCTTTGCTGTCTTCTCAAACGTTGAAGCCCTATTTGCAATCGCTCACCGACCATTCGGTCTGGGTCGGCTGGCGCACCACAATCGGCACAGAAACCACCGTGCGCTGGGGCGATGCTCCAGATGCGCTCACCAACACCGCAACGGGCGACCTGCATACCTTTGCAGCCGACTACCTTTGGCACCGGGTGAAAATAAGCGGCTTGCAAGCCAATACACCTTATTATTATCAGGTGCAAACGGGCACGGACACTTCTGCCGTTTTCAGGTTTCGCACTTATCAAAATCCGGCGACTGCCAACGGCCATATACGCATCCTTGTAGTGGGCGATACGCAACATCCCGTTACTGCCCAACGGACTTTCCAGGCAGCCAAAGAAAAGTTGACTGAAAAATACGGCCCTGTACTCGAAGACCAGGTTCACCTCATCCTCAAGCAGGGCGACAACGTGGACGCGGGCATCCTGTCTCAATACATTTCGATGCATTTCGACCCTTTGAGCAATTTGTCAGGGAATATCCCGACGATGACGGTCGTCGGCAACCACGAATACTACCAGAACAGCAGTCTTTCCAATTTTTTTCCGCATTTTGAATACGACGATTCAGACCTGCTCTACAATGGAATTGCAGGGGCCAACGACGAACATTATTACGCCTTTCGGGTTGGCTCGGTTTTGTTTTGTATGCTGAATTCCAACGAATGGTGGAGCAGTCAGACCCAATGGTTATCGAATGTGATGACCTCTGCCAACGCGGATCCCGATGTGAAATGGATATTTGGCACTGCACACCACCCGCTGCGCTGCGAAAACTGGGTTTCCGATGGTTCAGCATACATCCGCGACCAGATCATCCCGGTTTTGCGCAACTCTGAAAAAACCGCCATGTACACTTCCGGCCACTCGCACATGTACGCAAGGGGCTCCAACCGGGATTCAGCAGTTTGGGAAGTCATCAGCGGCGGAGGCGGACTCATCCAAAACTGGAATGAAAATCCGGAGCAAAACTACCCCGATGTCCAACGTTCTTTTGACGTCTGGACCTACCAAATTTTGGACATTGACCTGGATGCCGGCACGATGGACGTGGAGTGTTATTCCATCGGCAACCAGGAATATGTGATTGAAAACGAATTAATTGATCAGTTCCATCGCTACTTTGGCAAACAAAAGCCCGCACAACCGCAACTGCTGCCGCCGGCTGACACAATGGTCGTTTTGCCCTATACCTTTGAAGGGTCGGATTACTTTTCATCGGAAGGTGAATTGTACAACGCCACCGAATTTGAACTGGCAGGCGCTTCAGGCGATTTTGAAAACGACCTGATTTTGAATGTCAAACGCGATTTTGAAGACTATTTCCAAATCGAAAGTGCAGCTTATTGGTCGCCCATAGACCAAATGGCGGGCGTAGATATTTTTCAATTGACCATTGATTCTACCCAGGTTTTTCAGGGCAAAAACTGGCTGCGCGTTCGATACCGCGACCGGAATTTAGAATGGAGCGACTGGAGTGAACCTTTAGTATTTCATGCACAAAACGGAAATATCCCGCTGTCGCTGGAACCCATTGCCTGGTGGCGCTTCAACGGCGATGCCTACGACGAAACCGGCCATGGCAACGACGGGGTTGTACCTGTGAGCGGGGTGACTTTCCCACAGGATGAACCCGTGCGCGGGCAGGTGGCCCGGTTCAACAATACGCAATCCATTGTGGTGCGAAGCGGCGCTTCTGCGAGTCAGGGGCTGCCGGTGACCCAAATCACCGTGAGCGGTTGGGTAAAAGTGGCCGCCGCGGATACCTGGGGCGGGTTCATTGGCTGCCTTCAGGACAATGGTTCCTACGAACGCGGCTGGGTATTGGGTACGCGATCGCAAAAATTTTCTTTTGCGCTGGTTTCTGAAAACACCAGTACAATGACCTATCTGGAGGATACAGAAAACTTTGCCCTCAACGAATGGTATTACCTTACGGCAACGTATAACGGCGTTTCCATGAAGCTTTACGTGAACGGCGTCCTTAAATCAACTTCGACGGCCCAAAGCGGCGATATTATTTATGCAGGATTGGCCAGCGATTGGTTTGGGATCGGATCTTATGTGGATGAAAACGAAAACTGGCTGCACGACGGCGAATTGGACGAACTGATCCTTTGGGAACGCGCGCTTCCGGACGCCGATGTGGCTCAATTATACCTTGAACAAAGCAACCTCGCACCTGGAGTAAGTATAACAGAACCCGTGAACAATACGACGTTCATTGCACCGGCCAGCATCACGATTGTCGCTGAAGCTGCTGATCAGGATGGTAATGTAGGCTTGGTTGAATTTTACAACGGCACCCAAAAGCTGTTTGAAGATACCGACGGGGCGCCATTTACTTTTGTCTGGGATAATGCACCGGAAGGCATCCATACCCTGACTGCCAAAGCTACAGACAACCTGGGAGCCAATAGTACCTCAGCTCCTGTGGATGTGATTGTATTGGTCAACGTACAACCCGATGTCAGTATCCTTAGCCCGGAAAACAATGCGACATTCATTGCTCCGGCGAACATTACCATCATCGCAACTGCCACCGACCCGGATGGCAGCATTGCACGGGTAGAATTTTTTGCCGATGCCAATGAGATTGGCGAGGACGATGATGGCCCGCCCTACGTTTACAATTGGACCAATGTGCCTGCCGGTAACTATCAAATCACCGCCAATGCGGTGGATAACAACGGAGCATCCCGCGTTTCGGATCCGATCGCAGTGGTCGTAAACATGCCGGTGAATGCAGGAAGCGTTGCGATTGGCCAGTCCATACAGATTGCACCAAACCCCGGCAGTGGCGTTTTCCGCTTTTTGACGGATGAAAATTTGAGCGGCGCAGTGCTGAAGGTTTACAACACAGAAAAACAATTGATTTTGACTCAAAGGCTTACCGCCAATGAAACCGATTTAACCGCTCTGAGATCAGGCGCATATTTTTTGGAAATAGAAGTGGCAGGGCGCATTTGTTGGCGGACAACGCTTGTGAAGATTTAGCATGCATATGAAGCATTATTTCTTTTTGCTTGTTTTTTTGTCATTAACGGCCTTTTCGCCTGCGCACCCGCTGAAAATGTGCGTATGCGATGTCAAGTACCATGCTTCAAACCAACGATTTACCCTGAAATTTAAGTTTTTTTGGGACGACCTCCAGGCCACTCTGGAAAAAGAAACGGGCAAAAAACTGACCTTAACCCAAATTACCCCGGAAAACAGTCGCCTGATTGCTGACTTTGTGCGGCGGCAGTTCGATTTAAAAGTAAACAACAGCGCCATTTCCCTAACCCACGTACGATCCGAAGTGCAGGACGTCGTGCTGATGGTGGAATTTTCCGGCGAAAGCCTCGCGCCCGCTCCCTCCTACGCCATTGACCTGCGCAACGAAATCCTGATGGCCGCTTTTTCAGACCAATACAACATTGTGCGTTTTGACTTTTTTGGCGACGGCAATTATGAAACCCTCCGGTTCGAACGCGCCGAACGGCATCTGACGAAAAACGTCAAAAGGTAACAATTTGTATAGCACAGCAAGACGATAACTTATTTCAAAAACAAGCTGTGTTTTTATTACATTTGCCGCTGTGCTTATATTGAAAAACGTTGACACGCCTGAACATGATACAAAAACGCCTGCCGGCATTGACCGGGATGTTGTTCGCATTGCTGTTTGCAGCCTGTGAAAAAGAGCCCGCGCCTACCCAAACGGAAGACAGCCGTTATGACCACTTACTAATGGGTAACCCAAGTGACGCGCAGCCTGAAGAAGCAGAAGAAGAAAATTACCTCATCGAATTGCCCCAATACGTAATGTCTTACAGCCGCTCCAAAGGCACGCCCAACTGGGTCAGTTGGTACCTGAGCGAGCAATGGATGGGCGAGGCGCCGCGGCAGGATGATTTCCGGGCCTATGAAAACCTGCCGGAAGGCTGGTACCAGGTGGATTATTACGATTACAATTTCAGCCTCACCGGTTTCAACCGCGGACACAATTGCCCTTCCGCCGACCGGACGGTGACGCAATCCGACAACTCGGCAACGTTCTACATGATCAACATGATCCCACAGGCGCCCGAGCACAACAGCGGCTTGTGGGCAGACATGGAATCTTATTCCCGTGAATTAGCCTATCGGGGCAACGAGGTGTACACCATCATGGGGGTGCACGGCAAAGGTGGTACCGGCGATGAAGGCTATCGGGAAAAAATTGCGAGTGGAAGGGTTACGGTGCCGCGCTATATCTGGAAAGTGCTGGTTGTGATTCCGGAAGGCGTAGACGATTTAGACCGTGTGGATGAAGAAACCCGGATTATTGCCGTGTGGACCGAAAATAAAAACAGCGCCAATTCCAAACCCTGGTACGACTACCGGGTTTCAATTGACGACATCGAAGCGGAAACCGGCTTCGATTTATTGTCGGCGCTGCCGGAATCCATACAGGAAATTGTAGAAGCGAAAGTCGATAAAGTCAGGGTTAATTAATGTCTATCTCTATAGCTGCGAAACACTCGGCCGGTCCCATCGGGACCTAATGCTGGTAGGCAAAAGTCAATATTATGCTTAGTAATAAAGAGATCGCAAAAGCATTTCAGCTGCTCGGCAACATCATGGAGTTGCACGGGGAAAATCCGTTTAAAATTCGCTCCTACAGCAATGCTTATGTCTCGCTTCGAAAAACAGAGCGCCCCCTTTCCGAAATGAGCGATGCAGAAATTGCAGCGATCAAAGGCGTAGGCGATAACATTGCTGCCAAAATCAGAGAATTGCTGAATACCGGACAGATGGCGGCATTGGAAAAATACAAGGCCACAACGCCCGAAGGCGTTCAGGACATGCTGACCATCAAAGGCTTCGGGCCTAAAAAAGTGCTGGCCGTATGGAAAGAACTCGGCGTTGAAACTGCTGGTGAACTCTTGTATGCGGTGAATGAAAACCGGCTCATCGAACTGAAAGGTTTTGGAGCCAAATCACAGGAAGAATTAAAGAAATTGTTGGAGTACTTCCTGCGGTCGAAAGACAAATTCCACTATGGCAGTTTGTACCCGACCGCAAGGAAATTAGTGCAACAACTGTCCGCTCAATTTCCGGAAGCCAAAGTCAGCCTTTGTGGCGCAATGCGGCGTTGCGAAGACATTGTGGAGCGAGTAGAGATCCTGTTGGGATGGGATGGTGAAAAAGAAGCGCTGCTCCAATTGCCATTTTTACAGGAAACGGCTTTGCAGGAGTATGGCATCAGCGGAAAAACCGCAGAAGAAGCATTGCCGGTTTCGATTTTTCACTGCCCGGCTTCAGCATTCGGATCCAAATTGTTCCGCTTCACCGGCAGCGCCGAATTTTTGGAAGCTTTTGTTGCCCGGTTTCCTGGTCTCGATTTTAAAGACCTGCCGGAAGAGCGCCTTGTTTTTGAAAAGGCAGGAATTGAGTTCATCGAACCGGAATTGCGCAGCGAAGCCTGGTCATTAAGTATGCCCCGGCAGCCAAAACTCATAGAAGCCTTCGATATTAAAGGCGTTATTCACACCCACACCACTTACAGCGACGGGCAGCATACCTTGCGCGAAATGGCCCTGCATGCCAAAGCGCTCGGTTACGATTACATCGGAATTACGGACCACTCCAAAGCGGCTTTTTATGCCAACGGCCTCCAACCGGAGCGGGTTTTGCAGCAAATGGCCGAAATTGATCAACTAAATTTGGAACTGGCGCCTTTCCGCATTTTTAAAGGCATCGAAAGCGATATCCTGAATGATGGCGCTTTGGATTATGAAGAAGGGTTGTTGAAGCAATTTGACTTCATTATTGCATCTGTGCATTCCAACCTGCGCATGGACGAAGAAAAAGCGACCCGCCGTTTGTTGGCCGCCATTGAAAACCCCTATACGACGATTCTGGGTCACCCCACCGGGAGGCTGCTGCTTTCTCGTCCGGGTTACCCTATTGACCATAAAAAAGTAATTGACGCCTGTGCTGCCAACCGGGTAGCCATCGAAATCAATGCAAGCCCTTACCGGCTCGACCTCGACTGGCGCTGGATTCCTTACGCGCTTGAAAAAGGTGTGCTGCTCAGCATCAATCCCGATGCGCACAGCAAAGAAGGAATGGGCGATATCCTGTATGGCGTTTTTGCAGCTCGAAAAGGCGGATTGACCGCTGAATGCTGTCTAAATACCCGCGATGCGGCTGGTTTTCAAGCATTAACAGCTCGTTAACAATCATTGAATGCCCATTAACAGGGCATTCTTAGCCTTCTCAATATCTTTGCAGGACCAGCGGTGTAAAATTATGAATAGAATCTGTTAATTTTGCGCCGCTTTTCGGCAACTAATTTTTTGTAACTTAAAAATGACTTCTGATATGTTGAGGACTTTCAAAACGTCAATCATGGCTGTAGCGGTGCTGGTTGCACTGGCAAGCTGCCAAAACTCCAGCAGCGACGTTCGTGATGCTGCCCGCCAGAACATCGAAAATACGGGTGTTCAACCGGCTAACCCGAATGCTGCTGTTGACCCTGCTGCACAAACTCCGGATCCTTCTGCAGTTCCGGCACCAACTGGCCCAACCACTACCATGGAATTCGCAGAAACCACATTCGATTTCGGTACAGTTCAGGATGGTGAAAAAGTTTCCCACACCTACAAATTTAAAAACACAGGCTCTGAGCCGTTGGTATTTGCTGACGCAAAAGGCAGCTGTGGTTGCACGGTTCCAAAATGGCCGCGCGAGCCGATCGCACCGGGCGCAAGCAGCCAGGTAACGGTAGAATTTGATTCTAAAGGCAAAGGTGGCAAACGCAACCAGAAAGTAACGATCACGGCCAACACCAACCCGCCGCAGACGTTCCTTTATCTGACTGGCGAAGTAGCTGGCGGTGCTGCAGCTTCACCAGAGATTAAAGTGAATCAATAATTTTCCCGAAGGCAGCGGTGAAAGAGTTGACCCCTTTCTAAAAAGGTGTTACCTCTATCTTCTTTCTTCGTGAAAAAGGTAACACCTTTTGAAAAGGTGTCACCTTAATAAAAAGCCATCCGGGAGTTGTTCCGGGTGGCTTTTTTTATTTATTGGGGTTTGATGCAGTTGTCCTCTTAAAAGCGGAGACACGGGCGTTTCATAAGACGTTTTTTTGTCTTCCTGATAGTCCAAAACATCACAATAACCCCTGGTTCATATTTTCGAATGATGTAAAACACTTCCTCGCATCCTTGCTCGCGATTGTTTCCTGCAAAGGCATTCCAAAACATTCGTTTTCAGGCACAAAAAAAGATGACACCCTCGTAAAGGTGTCACCTTTTGTCATAGCACCTCCCCAATAGAAAGGCGTTATTTTATCTTCTTATCCTTTGAAAAAGGACTCAGGATTGGTTCCACCACCGGTTAACACTTCGAGGCGGCGCTTGAATTCATTCGATTTTTCCAGATCGTCGCGGCGGGCGAAGATTTCCTTCAGGGCCGTGAGCGTGCTGATATCGTTTGGATTCAAAGCTTCACAACGCTGGAAGTAAGGCAGAGCCAGATCGAACTGTGCAGTGATATCTTTCTTCTTTTCGTTGTACTTCTTCAGCCCATCCTTCGTGTAGTCATCGGCCAATTTATTCAATTCCAGCGTCATAGCAGCTGCTTTGTTGTAATATAAGGCGCCTGCGCTGTAAATGGCGTCGAAATATTTCGGGTCTTTCTGCAGTGATTGCTCGTAGTAGCCAAGAGCCTTGGTAAAGTACTCATCGGCTTTAGCTTTGTTGCCGGCTGCATACTCGCGCTGGTAGAGGTTGTCAAAAACGTTACCCAGCGTCGTGTAGAGGGAGATGTTATCTGGCTCTTTTTCGATCGCTATCTGAAGTTTGCTGATCAGTTCATCCAGCTTGCCCAATTTCAGGAAGTGGTTGATCTCCGCAAACAGCAGCGATACATCGTCTCCGTATTTTTTACGGCCTTCTTCCAGGAATTTGTATGCGGCTGCAATTCCGGCTTCGTCCTTTACATCGGCAGGCATCTTCATTTTGTACATTGCTTCGTAAATGGCCGCCTTATCGTACCCCATGCTGTACAGCTTTTCAAAATAGGTGCCTGCTTCAGCTATTTTTTCCGCATTCAAAGCGGCCAGGCCCGTGATGTAAAGCTGGTCGTTGTAAGCCTCAGGCGTATCCAAAGAGCTTTTTTGGTCGTTGGCTTTCAACGTTTCATGGGTCTCAATCAACGCATTGAAATGGTCGAAAGCGGCGCCGAAAGCCTTATCTTCATAAGCGTAAATGCCCATGTTGTAGAGATTCGGTTGTGCAGTCATCAAACCTTTCATAACGTCTTTTTTCTCGTAGCTTTTCTGAGCCAAAGTCAATGCTTTTTGAAAAGCCATCGCTGCCTGTAGCGCTGGATTTTCAACTTTCGGCAAATCATTCACGCTGCCCAATCCCACTTGCTTGACCGTGACGATTTGCGTAGCAATTTCGTTGTAAATTTCCCCTTTTTTGATCCAGGTTTCCGCCAGCGTATTGGTCATCTCTGAGCCAGTTGCCACCTCAACGGCGTCTACAGCCTCTTTGAGTTTGGCCTTGTTGTTGGATGGATCCAAATAGTAGGTTGAAAGCGCTCTTCCGGCATTTTTAAGTTCCTTTTTAGGATCTTGTGCCTGGGCAGTCCCTGCAAAGAGCACCATAACTGTTAAACCAAAAAACAGTCTTTTCATGATCTGAAGACGTTTGTGTTAAATAAAATTCGCAAATGAGACGAGGATACCCCTACCGGGTCATCCATTTTTTTGTTAAAATATTCGGAACGGGGTGTTAAAGGGGGAATTAAGGTTAAAGTAGAAAGTAAAGGTTCCGCATCATTATGGAATGCATATCCTACTTTAACCTTTTTACTTTATCCTTTAACCTTCAAAAATTTCAACCTTCAAACTACTCCGTAGGCTCCGTACCTTCCACTTCCGCCTCCTCAATCCCATGCCCGTTTTCTTCTTCTTCTGTATGCGGCACAACGGCTACGTCTGCAATTGAATCATCGTCGTCCAAACGAATGACGCGCACCCCTTGCGTGGCCAGATCGGAAGAGCA
>JALHRK010000142.1 GCA_022841505.1 Saprospiraceae bacterium
AGCGTATTGTCAAGCGGGTTGCGCTGGTTGGTTGTCGGCACCAGGTAAGAGAAGTTCATCCCGAAGATGTTGTATTTCAGACCCAAACCAACCGTAAAAAACTTGCGGTTGCCTTTTTGTACGTGTTCGTGGAAATAGCCGGCGCGCACCGCAAACTGCTTGTCATACCAGTATTCAACACCCAAAGAGTATTGCAACTCCCGAAGCTCTTCGTTGAATCCTTCCGGCGCATCGCTGAAAGAAGAAAAAATGCCGGAAACCGAAGACTGCTGTTTGTAGTCCAGGCGGCCGTCCTGCGGGTCAACGTCGCAATCCGTGCCGGTAGGGCAGGGGGTCGGCACCATCAGCTTGTTGAGGTCGCCTGCGAACGTGAGGGTGTTGAAATCGTCGAGGTTCAACGTCCATGCAGCGCCAAGTCCAAAGTTGGCCGGAATGAAATCCCGGTCAATAGATTTGGTGTAGGTAATTTTTGAACCAATATTCGTGAAAGCTACACCAATGGTCAGGTCGGAATCGCCATTGCGCGTTTTGATGGGCGTTTTGTAGGTGAAGGAGATGTCTGCTGCACCGCCAACGCCGGCTTCGATGGTTTCGCCGCCTTCCAACTGCTGCCCTGCGGCAAGGTTGGAGTAGATGAATTTACCGGTGATGCCTGCCGAGAGTTTGTCGCTCAGTTTCCGCGCATACGCGAAAGCGACTTCAAATTCATTGGGCCGCCCGGTCAGCAATTCCTGGCCTTCGGTGTCCGTAAACTGGATGCTGCCCAGCGAAAAATACCGAAGCCCCATGCCCAGCGTTTGAAATTCGTCTAATTTGTAAAAGCCGGTCAGGTACGCCAGATAGACGTCCGAAAGGCCAAGGGAGCGCAACCAGGGCGTATAAGTAGCCGAAACGCCCACTTCCTGCTCGGAAAAAACCAATTTGGAAGCGTTGAAATGCATGGCGTTGGGATCCGCCGAAAGGCCAATACCAACATCGCCCATGGCGCCAGAACGCGCATCTGAAACAATGCGCAGGAATGGAACGGCCGTTACGACCGTATTGGTACACGGGGTACCGTCCAAATTATATAGATTGCCATCCGGGCCTTCATAACACTGCGCGTAGGAGGCGATTGAAAAAGCTCCTGCAAATACTGCTGATATAGCAACTTTAAGTAACCAGCTCTTCATGAGATACACTTTGTGAGTTTAGACTAAAAATTATAAGATGTTACGCGCTTAGCGCTGAAATGTTTCAGTAAGTGGGGTCAAACGACCTTTCTCATCAAAAAACATGCCGCATTCTTTACGTCGAAAGCATAGGATTTATTTCAGGAGGATCAAAATTTCGCTTATTATGTCTGTCTTTATAGTCCGATAGCTGCGTTCATTTCGACTTCGCTCAATGACCGCTCGTTGAGCGAAGTCGAAACGGGCCTTCGCATGCCTTGCTCTCGAACTCTAAAGAGCAGACATGGGACTACTGAATGGACGCTTTTTAGTTATCGGACTCAAAGGCGCCAAAATCAAACAGCAGCGAGAACCGCAGCGTATTGTCAAGCGGGTTGCGCTGGTTGGTTGTAGGCACTAAGTAAGAGAAATTCATCCCGAAGATGTTGTATTTCAGACCCAAACCAACCGTAAAAAACTTGCGGTTGCCTTTTTGTACGTGTTCGTGGAAATAGCCGGCGCGCACCGCAAACTGCTTGTCGTACCAGTATTCAACCCCGACCGAGTACATCAACTCCCGAAGCTCTTCGTTGAATCCTTCCGGCGCATCGCTGAAAGAAGAAAAAATGCCGGAAACCGAAGACTGCTGTTTGTAGTCTAAGCGCCCATCCTGCGGGTCAACATCGCAATCCGGACCACCCGGACAAGGGGTAGGCACCATCAGCTTGTTGAGGTCGCCTGCGAAGGTTATGCTGTTGAAATCATCTAAATTCAGGGTCCACGCAGCGCCAAGTCCGAAGTTAGCGGGAATGAAATCCCGGTCAATGGATTTGGTATAGGTAATTTTCGAACCAATATTTGTGAACGCTACGCCAATGGTCAGGTCGGAGTCGCCATTGCGCGTTTTGATGGGCGTTATATAGGTAAAGGAGATGTCTGCCGCGCCACCCACGCCAGCTTCGATGGTTTCGCCGCCTTCCAACTGCTGCCCTGCGGCGAGGTTGGAGTAGATGAATTTACCGGTGATGCCTGCCGAGAGTTTGTCGCTCAGTTTCCGCGCATAAGCGAAAGCGACTTCAAATTCATTGGGCCGCCCGGTCAGCAATTCCTGGCCTTCGGTGTCCGTAAACTGGATGCTACCCAACGAAAAATACCGCAGGCCCATGCCCAGCGTTTGAAACTCGTCTAATTTGACATAACCAGTCAAATAGGCTAAGTAAACATCTGAAAGGCCAAGGGAGCGCAACCAGGGCGTGTAAGTAGCCGAAACGCCGACTTCCTGCTCAGCAAACACCAATTTGGAAGCGTTGAAATGCATAGCGTTGGGATCCGCCGAAAGGCCGATGCCGACATCTCCCATTGCGCTGGAGCGCGCGTCTGGTGTAATGCGCAAAAATGGAACTGCTGTTACGACCGTATTGGTACAAGGCGTTCCATCCAGGTTGTAGTACTTTCCATCAGGATATTTTACGCATTGCGCAAAGGAAGCTGTTGAGAAAATGCCTGCGAATACAGTCAAAACAGCCATTTTAAGTAACCTGCTCTTCATGAGGTTTGTCGTTTTATCGTTTTAGAATCTAAGGCAAATCGTCTCGTTGAGCTTGTTTGGGAATCCATCAATTGGCTGCGAGCGGCAAATTTTATTTTAGTCTCGCTTCGCGAGTTTCGGTTGCAAGCGTGACATTTAGTCACCCTTGCCGCCCTCAATGTTGGATTTTTTCGCCATAGCTGCCGGCTATGTCTGCAAAAATCGAAGATTCGACGTAGTCAATCCGCCTCGTCTAAAACAAAATTTCCTCGCTCTCGCTCAAATCGAAGATTCGACGAAGTCAATCATGGAAACCCAAACAAGCTCTTATTTCAGGATCACCAATTTTTCAAAGTCGCTTTCGCCGTTCAAGGTATTATTGGCGGTTAAGCGGCTGCGCACTTTTACTTTATACAAGTAAACCCCGCGTGCAAGCCGGTCGCCGTAATCATCCCGACCATCCCATTCAATGCAGTCGCCAAGTCGCATGGCGCCATCTGAAACCATCGTATGCTCTAAGCTTTTTATCAGCCTTCCGGAAACAGTATAAATTTGAATCAGCACGTCCAATTCCTGGCCGGCCATATTGTGGTCGAACTGGAAGCAAGTGCGGTCTGTGAACGGATTGGGGTAGTTCAGAACGTGTTCCAGCGCGATTTGTTCAGAATTGGCGACGATGAATTCGGTATACCCTTCCGCCGAATTGTTGGCCACATCCCAGGCTTTTACCCGCATGGTGTGGCGGCCTTCTGCCAATTTTGCCAGGGGGTAGCGTACTGTTCCCCGGGTATAATCGTCGAGTTCCGCTTCGTAAAAGTCGTTGAGCAGGTAAGTATTTTGGGTATTGTTGTCCAAAACGCCGTCTAAGTCGTGGCCAATGCTGTTGCCAACAACATTGATGCCATTGTCGTCCTGCAGTTTTGCCAAAAGCACCGGTTTGTCGTTGGTGATGCCGCCAAACACGAAATCTTCCGTATTCATGAATACTTCAACAACCGGCCCCTGGTCATCCGCAAGCGCGCCCGGGAAAGTGCCGCCAATGACGATGCGGTCGTAAAAACCACTGGCATCCTTTGCCGCATCCGTATCCGCTGCATAATAGCTGATCCGGCCCCGGCCATACTGGTAATTGATGTCTTTCGGCACCACAAAGGTGAACGTAAATTGTCCGTTCAGCACCGTAGCCCGTCCTTTGAAAAGCACATTTTTTTGAAGGCTGAAAGGGCGCACGATACTCCCGTCGTCCTGGCCAAGCGTCGTAATGCTCTGCACTTTGTCATAAACGGTAGGGAAAACCGTGCCATTAAAATCGGAAAGCACTTGCCCCGCTGCATCCGTAATCACGCCTTTAACCGTAACCCTTTGCAGGGCCCTGAGCGTATCCAATTGATTGTCTGAGACATCGTGCGCATCAATAAAAGTCGTGGCTACCTGAAATTCAGGCAACGCGATCTGCTGCGCCGGATCGCCCAACAAAGCAAACTTTCGGGCATTCGCTACACTGGCATCTGAAGTGAAGGTGTTTTTGGAAAGGCGCATGGCTTCTCCCAAAGAAGCCGCGTGACCATCCACGGGCTGGAATAACCGGAACAGGGCCTTTTCTGTAAGGTCGGCATTGGAATTGGCAAACACAGCGCGGGTTGTCGTCATCAAAGCCATCGCGCCGCCTTTCGGATTCAAAATGACCTCTTCGCCTGCCGTAACAAAAGCAGGATCGTCGAAACCTGCAAAAGTACAGGTCGCCGTCACCAGCAATGGCGTTCTTTGATCGTTATCCCAGGCGGTGATGTCCGAAATGCTCAGGATGCGTTCCTGTGCCCAGCCTTTTGGGCCGCCATGTCCGAGGTAAGTCATCACTAAGGCGCCTTTAAAAATGGCCTTGTTGATGGCTTCTGTCAGCGCTGGGACGCGGTCGCCGCCAAGCGTATTGACCTGTGGGAAAGCATCTAAATACAGCTTGTTGATGTTGAAATAAGGAAAGCTGGTTTTGACTTTATTGGCAATTTCATCGGCATCGCCCATGTGCTGATTGCTGTCTTCGTCGTCGCCAATGAAGACCAACTGGTTGCGCCAATCGCCATAAGCAGCAGGGTTGACGTCGTATTGAATGATTTTGGAAACGACTGCCTGGGCTTCTTCCGGCGTTTTAACGGGCAGCCTGCCCAGTCCAACGTTGAGCGAACCCAAAACTAAGTTATCGCGGTTCGTACCATAAAAAATGGCGTAATAATCGTCTGTTGGAAACGCAGACAAGGCGTCGAGCGCTTCCCGCTCGAAGACCGGAATAAAATTCCCGCCTAATTCGTAGACATCGCGTCCGTCGAAAGAGCCATCGCCAATCAGCAACAGATAACGGAAGTTTTCGTCGCGTTCGTAGATCAGCTTGGCAAAATCGCGAATGGCTGCCAGGTCGCGGGCGCCGGAAGAAAACTCATTGTATACCTGCTCAATAGGCGCGAGCGTAACACTCAGGTTGCTGTGGCTGCTGCGGTGTTGCGCCAATTGTTGCGCAGCCGCCTCAAAATCAGGGTGATAAATGATGAGCATATCTGCCCGGGTAATGCCGTGCAGGTTTTGATTGGGGATTTTGCCCACCGCTTCCGGGGTGATGAAACCGGTATTGGTATTGAAAGCAACGAATTCGCGCAAAGTTGGGGTGGCAACGCCAAAACTCAACTGGTTGCCGCTGAGGACGGTTTCCTGAAGTTTGGGGCGTAACGGATCGGTGATGTCCCAAACCGCGATCGAATTGCCTGCATTCGACAAGGTGAAGGTAGCGTTGGGAAAGCCCGTTGTTTGCACATCGCGGAACAGCATTTGGTTGCCGTCCATGCTCAGCGCCCGGCGCACATTGAGTTGAATATAATCTAACCAGCCTTCGCTCTGGTCGTCCTGATTTTGCGGATGCGGGTAACTCACTAAGGCGTCAAAATTGCTTTGGGTGAACGTCGCCGTTGTGTTAATGGTTGCAATATTTGCGTAGCGGTTCAGGTTAAAATTGATTCCTGAAAAGGAGCTTGAAACGCTGTTGGCAAGGGAGCTTTGAAAGCTTTGGCCATTGAGCTCCAGTGTAAACCGCGAGCTCGCTCTGGCTCGGAGCGCCATTTCTGCCCTGATTTTTACGGGGGTTGCAGCATCTATATTTGGAAAAGAGAACAGTTTGTCGTAGCGCAGTTCGCGCGATACTTTTAGTTTGTCGCCGTACCATTTTTGGCCGGAACCCTGGGCCTGGTTTGTCCACTCGTGGAACAGGTTGCGCTTGTCTTCTTCCAGGCGGGCATAATCGTTGAAGGACGTTGAGTTGTAGGCGGTGTTGCCAAGTGAACTTTGAGGGGCAATGCGCAGGCCGTTTCCGGCACTGATTTTCAGGAAATAAGATTTCCGGGTGTCATACAGGTGTTTTTCCATGGTAAATTCACCGGCAGCGGCGTCGTATCGCCACTTGTTCAGGCCATCCGAATAGATCAGGATGTAATCGCCCGAATTAAATTTACCGTCTTCCTCGCCAACAACCTGGATATGGTTTTCGACTAAGTCGTCTGGCCGTTCGTCTTCTGAAAAAGCCGGAACCATCCCGGCGCCATTGCCAAATATTTTTATAGTTCGGGGGTCAAGATTGTCGAGGTTGGCAATTTTGAGCGAATTTTTCAAAAAGTCATAGGTGAGTTTGTACATTCCCCGGTCTGCAACCGTAAACTGATAAATGTCCCCGTCACTTAGTGCCGAAGTTTCCGTGCCGGTTGGGCCACGCCAGGCAAAATTATCAACAGCGGGGACATGCACCACCCGCAATTGCACCGCGGTCAGGCGTTCATAGCGGTCGCCGTTTTTGATGATGGGAACAAAGCTGAGCCTTCCGGAAAATTTATTTCGGTCGCGTTCCACAACGGTTTCAAAATTGAGCTGCGCGCCCAAAAAAACATCGTCGGGGGAAGGCCTGCGCTCGAAGGGTTCGAAGGAGGCGCTGACCACCTCCACGCGCAAGGTTCCATTGGAAGGCACAGGAAATGTGCGCACTAAAAAAGGCAGACTTGGCCGCTCATCACTGTTGGAGCCACCTTCAAAACGCCAGCGTTCGTAGGTGTCTTCGCCAACCTGGAAAACGATCGGTTCGGTTTTCCAGACAAATTGCTCGCGGAGCATGGTTTGTGCATTTCCTGTCAGGGTGAACAGACCGGCGCATAACAGGAGTGTCGTCGTAATTTGTTGCTTCATAATGGCGTGGCATTTATAAAATCTGGAGGCTATCTCCGAATTTCGCTTAACCGTTAGCAAAACGTTATGGTTTTTGCAGTATTGCATTGTTAACAGATGTGAAACGCTTATCTAAGTCATACAGCGGACTAAGTTGCTTTTCGCAATGCAAAGTACGTTAAGAAAGCAATCCTCAACAATGTCTGAAATAATACAAACGTCTCATAATTTATAAGCTTTAGATACGGGGTTGAGAAAGTTCTCTATATTCGCTGATGGATACACCATGTAACAAGGCTATGATAAAACGACTACCTTTATTATTACTAAGCGCGCTGGCCATTTTTACGAGCCTGTATGCCCAGGATCCTGTTTTCAGTCAGTTCTTTGCTGCGCCCCTGCACGTCAACCCGGCGTTTGCGGGCGTAACCGAAGCGCCGCGTTTTACTTTTAACTACCGCAACCAATGGTCGGCGTGGCCCAATGCTTATTCCACCTATGCGGCAGCGTACGAACAGACCCTCGAATCGCTCAACAGCGGAATCGGCGTCATCGTGATGGCCGACAATGCAGGAGACGGCATTTATAAAACCAACCGCTTCAGCGCGGTTTATGGTTACCGCCTTCAGGCATCGGACGATCTGTTTTTTAAATTTGGCGTGGAAGCCGGGCTCATTCAAACTTCGATCAACTGGGACAAATTGGTTTTTGGCGATCAACTCGACCCCATCAATGGCCCTGTAGATCCATCCAACGAAGGTCGCCCGGAATCGCTGAGCAGAACTGCGGTAGATATTTCAGCGGGTTTGCTGATCTATGCTAAAAATATGTACGGCGGGATTTCTTTAAAACACCTGAACTCGCCGAACGAAAATTTTCTTCAATTGAACGAAAACCTGAATGCCGGCGCGCCGATGCGCCTGACGATTCACGCGGGGATGGAATTTGAACTGGGGCAGGGCAATAATCAAAATGAAGGCGCGTTTATATCCCCGAATGTCATGTTTATTAAGCAAGGGCCGTTCGGGCAATTGAATGTTGGTTCCTATGCAGGCTTCGGCAAATTCTATGGTGGCCTCTGGTATCGCCATGCGCTCAGCAATGCCGATGCCGCCATCATGATGCTGGGCTTCCGCCACGGCATCCTGCGCATGGGCTACAGTTACGACATCACCCTTTCCGAATTGGCTTCTGCTCCCGGTGGCACGGGAGGAACCCACGAAATAGCCCTTACCATTAATCTGGATGATAGCCGTATCTTGCAGCGCAAAAAGCGCGCGGCCCGCTATAGCAACTGTTTCAAAATGTTCAATTGAAGGGTCGCCAAATGTTAAAGTACCCGAAAAAAGTGCATGAAACCGTTTAGCGTTATTGGAGAATCAGTTTTTCACTATATTTGTCGGTCATTTCTCGAAACCAAATCTATTCAGGGTAATGAAAAATCTGTTGAAGTCAGGAGTCATCCTTTTGGGATTCGCCCTTGTTGTATTGAGCTCATGCAGTAAAAAAGAGCGCTCATCTACGACGGGCTGGAAACTCAACGATCAAAAGTGGGGTGGCATTGAAAAGTTGGATTATGATGGCCAGATCACCGGGCCTAACCTCGTCCTCGTCGAGGGTGGTACATTTACCATGGGTGTTACCGAGCAGGATGTAACCTACGATTGGAACAACGTCCCTCGCCGTATTACTGTTTCTTCCTTTTATATGGATGAAACGGAAATTACCAATTTCGAATACCGGGAATACCTTTACTGGATAACCCGGGTTTTCGGAGAATCCTATCCGGAAGTTTTCCTCAAGGCGCTGCCGGATACGCTGGTCTGGCGCGAAGAACTTGCGTTCAACGAACCGCTGGTAGAAACGTACTTCCGCCACCCTTCTTATGAAGATTATCCGGTGGTTGGCGTGAATTGGCTTCAGGCCAACGATTATGCCAAATGGCGTACCGACCGCGTAAATGAGATGATCCTGATTGAAAAGGGTATCCTCAATCCGAATACGGAGCAAAAGGACGACGACAACTTCAATTCAGAAGCTTACCTCTATGGCCAGTACCAGGGTAGCGTTCGCAAGAACCTGAAAGACCTGCGCACCGGCGGCGAACGCCCTGTGCGTTTTGAGGATGGAATTCTGCTTCCGGAGTACCGCTTGCCGACCGAAGCCGAGTGGGAGTATGCTGCTTTAGGGCTTCAGGGCAATCAAGTGAGCGAAAAGGATGAACTGATTTCCGATCGCCGCCTTTATCCCTGGGACGGTAATACCGTGCGCTACCAGAAACGCGACAAGTATCAGGGCCAGATTCTGGCTAACTTTAAGCGCAGCGGCGGTGACTACATGGGTATGGCAGGCAAACTGAACGACAACGCTTGTCCTACTGCGCCGGTACGGTCTTACATTCCGAATGATTTTGGCCTTTATAATATGGCTGGAAACGTGAGCGAATGGACGCTTGACCTGTATCGTCCGTTGACGAGCCTTACGCTCTCGGATGCTGAAAACCACGATTTGAACTCCTATCGCGGTAGCAAATTCCAGAAAAAAATATTGGACGAAAATGGTCGTCCGATTGAAAAAGACAGCCTTGGTCGCGTGCGCTACGAGTATGTTACGGATGAAGAAGCTTCTACCCGCGACAACTACAAGCGTGGCCAGGTTTATAACTATCAGGACGGCGATAAAGAATCTCAGGCGCTTTACGACTTCGGTGTTCACACCTTAGTGAGTGATAAAGCCCGTGTTCACAAAGGCGGTTCCTGGGCGGATCGCGCTTACTGGCTGTCGCCGGGCACGCGCCGCTTCAAAGAAGAAGACAAAGGCGACCGCACCATCGGTTTCCGTTGCGCCATGATTCGCATGGGCGCTCCAACGGGCAACGAAGGTAAAGGCGCTAACGAGTTCAAGCAGAAGCGCAAGCAGAAGACGTCTCGTTTCAGATAAATCGAAATCGGGTTGAACCGACAATTATCGCAACAAAGCGATTCACCAAAACCTTCATATAGGGAAACCTTTATGAAGGTTTTGTTTTTTGACCATGGATCACTTACTTTTACCAGCAATGTTTTCATGTCGTAAAAAGTGAATCAAAATATGTCCAAAATAAATTTGACGCAGAGTCAATACGAAGATCATTTGAAACTGCTGGTTGCTAAAATGCGCTACCGGTTAGATAAAATCAACCAGGGCGGCGGCGCAAAAAAAATCGAAAAGCTGCACGGGGAAGGCAAATTGAGCGCGCGGGAACGCATTGAAGGCTTGCTGGACAAGGACAGCCCTTTTATTGAAATCGGCGCTTTTGCTGGGTTCGAGTTGTACGAAGAACACGGGGGCTGCCCTGCTGGCGGCGTGGTGGTGGTGATTGGCTATGTAAAAGGACGGCAGTGTGTGGTCGTGGCCAACGACGCTACCGTAAAAGCAGGCGCCTGGTTTCCGATAACGGCGAAAAAGAACCTGCGCGCCCAGGAAATTGCCATGGAAAACCGCCTGCCCATTATTTATCTGGTAGACAGCGCGGGGGTTTACCTGCCGATGCAGGATGAAATTTTTCCGGACAAAGAACATTTCGGACGCATGTTTCGCAACAACGCCCGAATGTCGAGCATGGGCATACCCCAAATAGCTGCCATTATGGGCAGTTGTGTGGCAGGCGGGGCTTACCTGCCGATTATGTCCGACGAGGCCCTGATTGTTGAAAAAACGGGCTCCATTTTTTTAGCAGGCCCTTATCTGGTAAAAGCCGCCGTTGGCGAAGAAGTGGATAAAGAAACGCTCGGCGGCGCCACCACGCACTCCGAAATTTCCGGCGTCACCGATTATAAAATGCCCGATGATCCGACTTGCTTAAGTACGATCCGCACCCTCATTGATAAATTCGGGCACTTCGACAAGTCCGGGTTCGACCGCGCGGCGCCCAAACCACCCAAAGAAAATCCCGAAGAAATCCTCGGAATCATCCCGGATAGTCCAACCAAACCCTATCGGACGGTGGAAGTACTTCGCCGCTTAGTGGACGACTCCGAATTGACCTATTACAAACAAGACTACGGTAAAACCATCATCTGCGCGTATGCCCGTATAGATGGTTGGGCCGTTGGGATTGTGATCAATAACCGGGAAGTGGTGCGGAACGCCAAAGGCGAAATGCAACTTGGCGGCGTCATCTATTCCGATTCGGCAGACAAAGCCGCGCGGTTCATTATGAATTGCAACCAGAAAAAAATCCCACTGGTCTTTTTCCACGATGTTACCGGCTTTATGGTTGGTTCGCGTTCTGAGCACGGCGGCATCATCAAAGACGGCGCAAAAATGGTGAATGCAGTGGCCAATTCCACGGTTCCAAAATTTAGCATTGTCATCGGCAACTCCTACGGCGCCGGCAATTACGCCATGTGTGGTAAAGCCTACGATCCGCGCCTTATTGTGGCCTGGCCCACGGCCCGCATCGCGGTAATGGGTGGCGAACAAGCTGCAAAAACCCTGCTCCAGATCCAGGTTTCCACCCTGAAAGCCCAGGGCAAAGTCATTGCGCCGGAAGACGAACAAAAACTCCTGAGCGAAATCAGTGAGCGCTACGATACCCAAACCACGCCTTACTACGCTGCAGCACGCCTTTGGGTAGACGCCATCATCCACCCGTTGGATACCCGCAAGTGGATATCCATGGGGATTGAAGCGGCGAATAATGCGCCGGTGGAAAGGTTTAATGCGGGGGTGTTGCAGGTGTGAGGGGGGACAGCCTTACCCTGTTCGCTATTCCCGCGCAGTTTTTCCTTTAACCCGCACCTCTACCCGGCGGCAATCCGCCTTTTCCGCTTCGGACATTTGGCGGGCGCCATCTGTTTTTTTTCCGTAGCCTTCTGCAGTTATCCTGTCTGCCGGATACCCCTGTTCGATCAGTTTTTCCCGCACGACTTCCGCTCGTTTTTGAGAAAGTTCTTTGTTGTAGCTGTCGCTGCCATCGGGGTCTGCGAAGCCAGCAATTTCAATAAATAAGTCTAAATGGCTAAGCAGGTTGTATATGGCTTTTAATTCAACAACAGCTTCATTACTAAGGCGGGATTCGTTTTTTTCAAAAAGTATTCCCTGGGACTGAATGCTCTTTTTTCCACTGACAAGCTCGTTCATGTTGTAAATTTTTAGTGGCCGCTCAACGGCTACTACTTCCGTGCTGCTGTCAACCGGCACAACAATGGGCGTAAACACGTTCGTTTTGCTGGTAGATTCTATGGACACCGGCCCTTGCACATTTGCCGGGATGGTTATTTCCACTTTGCCGTCGGGGGTGGGGAAGGCCCGGCCAACAATTTTGCCGGTTGCGTCTTTGGCAACTACGGGCAGGGGCGTGTTCCCTTCCTGTTCTATAAGAGCCGTGATGACCATAAAAGGTTCGGGCTTCACAAACGATGGCAGGCCGGTAGCATAGATATCATAACGGTCAGTGGATTTTTCAGCGGAGGCCAGATAAGCTATCTTTCCGCTTAGGCTGATGGCATAATTATAGCCCAATTCGTCCTCAAGCGAATTGATTTCCTTGCCCATATTGACCGGTTCAGTCCAATTTTTCCAGGTATTGTCAAGCCGTGTCGCCATATAAACATCCATTTTTCCAAGGCCATCGTGTCCATCAGAGCTAAAATACAGGCTTCGGCCATCGGCGTGCAGGAAAGGACTTCGTTCCTGTTTCTGCGTATTGATCATTGTACCAATGGAAAACGGTTCGCCCCATTTGTTGTATTGGTCTTTAATCGCAACAAAAATATCTGTGTTGGATGCCCGGTCTATTTCGTTCAATTTTTTTGATGCTTCCATAATTACGACCCGGCCATTGTCGGCAAAAACCGCCCGACCGATCCATGTAAAAGCGCCAGTAAGCCCGGTAAGCTCCTGTGGTTCGCTCCATCCGCTAACTGTTTTTTGACTCAGGTGGAGCTGACCATTAAAGAAAACCAGCATCTCCCGACCGTCAGCGGTAAGCGAGAGGGGCACAAAATTGGCTTCTCCGGAGAGCTTTTCCACCAAAGCGGGTTGCGACCATCGTCCACCCTGCCAGGTTGCCACAAAAATGTCCTCTCCTTTGATGTTGTCCGTTCTTCCGGCGCCGGCAAAATAAATTGTTTTTCCATCCGAGCTGATCACCGGCGAGAACTCATCTCCCTTCTCAGTGTTCAGCCCGTCCACCGGCCAAAGTTCAATGCCTTCTGCCGGACGCTGCAAAATTGGAATGGCTGTATTGAACCAGGGTTGTTTGTTGCTGTAAAAATTGTAAGCGGTACGGCAATCTGTGGGCTGCACATCAGGAAACAAGGGCTGGCATTTTACGACCAAATCTTCTGCTAATTTCCACTGTTTGGTTTTAAGATATTTTTGCAAAACGCGCTCCATCAAATGATGGGTACGCCGGGCAGGAGCGCCATTTTTAATATAATCAAGGGCATCCTGATGGAAGCTGCTATCCAAACCGGCATCAAGAACCAGTTTAAATTTCAAGGCATTTCCCACTTCGATGCTTTCCAACTGTTGCAACTGACGTTCATTCAGAGAGGCTCTCCCTTTTTCGGATAATCCATTCTCTTCTATCCAAAACATCGCCAATTCATCCAAAATGCTGTGCGGATAGTCGTTAAGAAAATCCAGTAAACTACTGACCGATTCCTTTTTGACTGCCGTTATATACTGTGGAATCCAACAATCTTTGGATAGGTAATGATCCGGATTTTCCTTTACAAATTGCTCTAATTTGTGTTCCCCGTAATCCCGGAGAAAAGCGTTAATCATGCGCCAATCAAGATCGCTGGAAAACAAAAAATTGTTCTGTACGATGGTTTGGCGATGCCGGGTAGCCAGGGAATGGAGCGTGTGGTAGTCATTTGCCGATCTCAAGGCCCAGGAGACATTGCGCAACCTGGCCTTTTCGAGTTCTTCTTTACTCTTTGCCTTGAGCTTTCGTGATTTTCGGGCTTCCAAAAAAACGAGTACTGAGTCTATTTCAGCCAATTGATCGGTTCTACTCAAGCACACCAACAAGCTGTCCTGAATAGTTTTATCAAGGCCACGCATATTATCAGCAGGCAACCAGCCTTGTTTGATCCATTTGCGCTTTTTACCCGGAGACAGGCTTAAGCTCAAGTCCTGTGCCTTTTCCATATTCCGGTAAGCTTCCAGGCTGGTTTGGATGCGCGCATCGCTTTCGGCATAAATGCAGGCCAGGCCGTAGTGGGCAGCGGCGGCATACTTGGCTGCCCCTGTCTGGTTTTCAAAAGCAGTCCTGGCTAATTCCAACTGACCGGTTTGAAGGTATTGGAAGCCCACTTTAACCTGAGCAGTGAGGGTTGATACGAGAAACAGGAAGAGTAAGGTAGTGAAGGTGGTTTTTGGCATTGTTTTGATATTTTATTTTTTCTTAAAAATATACTCAAGCTTATCAGAGTTTTTAACTTGACATAAAATGCTGATAACAAGATTTTGCATCGGGTGTTGCAGGTGTAAAAAAAACGACTATCGCAATAATGTCACGCTCCCAATGAAAACTTTGCTGTTGCCGTCCACAAAAGTGATGTCGGCGCGCCAGCTATACGCGCCTTGTGGAA
>JALHRK010000143.1 GCA_022841505.1 Saprospiraceae bacterium
ACCCGGAGATATTGCCGCCATCGTGTTAGGTACGCAGCACGACGGCATGGATCATTACCACGTAGCTGCTTTGGGAACGCCCATCCTGACGGCGCCTTTTCCGGATCTGAACGAATGCCGGGAAGTGCTTGCTAAGATGCTCCAATCGCCGCCGGAAAACCTGCTGGCAACCCTCAAAACCGCCGCAGTGCGGGGCAGGGGCGGAGCAGGATTCCCGATTGCGTTTAAATTGGACGCTTGCCGCAAAGCTCCCGGCGAACCCCGCTTCATCGTCTGCAACGCCGACGAAGGCGATCCGGGCGCGTTTT
The DNA here is from genome assembly GCA_022841505.1 of Saprospiraceae bacterium. GTDB lineage: Bacteria > Bacteroidota > Bacteroidia > Chitinophagales > Saprospiraceae > JABWAJ01. The sequence goes on from JALHRK010000143.1 coordinate 309, forward strand.
CCGACCGCTATTTGATGGAGCACCAACCCTACGCGGTACTGCTCGGGATGCTCATCGCCGGATACGCTGCCGGCGCCGAACGCGGCGTCATCTACATCCGTGCAGAATACCCGGAATCCATTGCCGCCACGCAGGAAGCCATCCATGCCCTGACCGAAGCCGGCCTGAACGGCGACCACCTGCTGGGCAGCAACTTCAGTTTCCAGTTCAAACTCATCAAAGCCCAGGGCGCTTACATCTGCGGCGAAGAAACCGCGTTGCTGCAATCCATCGAAGGCAAACGCCCCGAGGTTCGGGTGCGACCGCCCTACCCCGCGCAGGAAGGGTTGTTTGGCAAACCAACCGTGGTGAACAACGTAGAAACCTTAGCCAACCTGTATTATATCTTAGTCAACGGCGGCGAAGCGTTCGCAGCCATTGGTACCTCCCGCTCCAGCGGCACCAAACTGCTGTCGCTCGACGGCTCGTTCAACCGGCCTGGTTTGTACGAAGTGGACATGGGCACGCCCCTCGCGCAAGTGGTGGAAACCCTCGGCGGCGGCTTCCGTATACCGGTGAAGGCGCTGCATATCGGTGGCCCATTGGGTGGCTTGGTGCCCATGCACAAAATCCCGGACCTGACCGTTGATTTTGAATCGTTTGCACAAAACGGATTTTTGCTCGGCCACGCCTCCATCATCGGCATTCCCGAGTCGTATCCGATGGTCAAATATTTGGAACACTTGTTTGCTTTTACGGCCCACGAAAGCTGTGGGAAGTGTTTCCCCTGCCGCATCGGTTCGGTGCGCGGACAGGAAATGCTGCACAAAGCCCAACACGAGGAGTATAAAGTGAACGCCGACCTGTTCAACGACCTCGTGGAAACGTTGGCTAAAGGTTCGCTTTGCGCCTTAGGCGGCGGCATTCCGCTGCCGGTTCGCAATGCGTTGGCGTATTTTAAAGAAGAGTTGGAACCATATTTTGAGGCGGTGGACGGAAGACGGTAGACGGTGGACGGCACGGCTAACGTCCCTAGTTTCAAGGTAGACGGTGGACGACAGCCGAGTAAGTGTAAACAGACCGTCCACCGTCTACCGTCCACCATCTACCGATAATATTTTAATTGATAGGCGGCTGACGACAGCCGGTGAAGGGTAAACAGCCCGTCCACCGTCCACCGTCTACCGCACAACCGTTATGACCATGACTGCTACCATTGCAAAACCGGAAGTCCTGACCACCACAAAAATGGCTTACATCAACGGCAAAGCGTACGAAATGCGCGCCGGCGAAACCATTTTGGCCTTTCTGAAGCGCCATTTGGGGGAAAACTACGTGCCGACCCTTTGTGATGCGCCCAATCTGGAGCCTTTCGGCGCCTGCCGGGTTTGCAGCGTGGACATTGCCCGGCAAGGGAACGGCGGCGTAAAAACCGTGGCTTCCTGCCACACGCCCATTGAAGAAGGGCTGATGATTTACCCGGATTCGGAAAGCGTGCTGAAATTGCGGCGCAACATCATCGAGCTCGTGCTCACCGACCACCCACTCGACTGCCTGACCTGCGAAGTGAACGGCAATTGCCAGCTGCAGGACGTGGCCGCGCAAGTGGGCATCCGCAAGGTGCGCTACCCGGAAGGGAAAAACCACCTGGACCGCAAAAAAGACCTCAGCCACCCGTACATGACCTCTGACCTGTCGAAGTGCATCATGTGCTACCGCTGCGTGCGCGCCTGCGACGAAGTGCAGGGCCAATTGGTGCTCAGCGTGGCCGGTCGCGGCTTCGACAGCACGATCATCAAAGGCATGAACGAGTCGTTTTTTGGCTCCGATTGCGTGTCGTGTGGCGCTTGCGCGCAAGCCTGCCCCACTTCCGCCATTTCCGACGTGTATCAGTCCAAAGCCGTGACCGCCCAGGAAGAAGTGCGCACCGTTTGCACCTACTGCGGCGTGGGCTGCAACCTCGCCGTGAAAGTTTCGAGCGACAAGGTGATGAGCATCCAGGCGCCTTTCGACGCGGAGGTCAATTCCGGCCACACCTGCCTCAAAGGGCGTTATGCTTTTGCGTTTTACAAGCACCCGGACCGCCTCCGGCACCCGCTCATCAAGCGCAACGGGCAGTTTGAACAGGCCACCTGGGAAGAAACGTACGACTATATTTATGAAAAACTGAGCGGCATCCAACAGGAAAACGGCCCGGATTTCATTGCCGGCATTTCTTCGGCTCGTTGCACCAACGAAGAAAATTACCTGATGCAGAAGTTCATCCGCGCGGTGATCGGCACCAACAACATTGACGGTTGCGCCCGCGTTTGCCACTCACCCACGGCCCTCGGCATGCAGCGCACGTTCGGAACCGGCGCGGCCACCAACTCCATCGCCGATGTAAAACTCACCGATTGCATGCTGATCATCGGCGCCAACCCGACCGAAGCGCACCCGGTCACCGGCGCCAAACTCAAGCAGCAGGCCATGAAGGGCAAAACCCTGATCGTGCTGGATCCGCGCAAAACGGAAATCGCCAAATACGCCCACCACCACCTGCAACTCCGCCCCGGCACCAACGTGGCGGTGCTGAACATGATGCTGTACTACATCATGCAGGAAGGCTTGGAGGATGCAGATTTTATCGCCAGCCGCACGGAAGGGTACGAAGATTTCAGAAAAAATATCCTGGAGCTCAATATTGATGAACTTGAAGCCGTTTCCGGCGTCCCGCGCGAGCAGGTGCGCCAGGCGGCCATCGCTTACGCGAAAGCGCCGTTGGCCATGTCGTTCCACGGCCTCGGCGTCACGGAACACTACCAGGGCACCTACGCCGTGATGCTGATTGCTGACTTAGCCATGATCACCGGCAATGTAGGCAAACCCGGCTGCGGCGTGAACCCCCTGCGCGGCCAAAACAACGTGCAGGGTATGGCCGATATGGGCGTGCAGCCCTACCAGGCGGCGGGTTATTTCGACGTCACCAACCCGGACATTGCGCAAAAATTCACCGATTTTTACGGACGGCCCGTTTCCGATAAAATTGGCTTCACCATTCCCGAAATGTACGAATCAGCGCTGGAAGGCAAGCTGAAAGCGCTATGGATCGTGGGAGAAGACGTGGTGCAGTCCGACCCGAACTCCCAAAAAGTGATCCGGGCTTTAGAGGCGCTGGATTTTCTGGTGGTGCAGGAGCTGTTCATGACCGAAACCGCCAAATTGGCCGACGTGGTGCTGCCCGGCGCGTCGTTCCTCGAAAAAGAGGGCACCTTCACCAACGGCGAGCGCCGCATCCAGCGCGTCAACCGCGTGGTGGAACCCATCGGCGACTGCAAACCCGACGGCCAGATCCTCGTGGAAATGATGAACCGCTTCGGCTACCCACAGGCCCCTTACACGGCTAAAGGCATGCTGGAAGAAATTTCGGACATCGTGCCCTTCTTCGCCGGCGTGCGCTGGGACGAACTCGGCACCCAGGGCAAACAATGGCCCGTGGCGCCCGACGGCCAGGACACCAAAATCCTGCACACCGACACCTTCAAACGCGGTAAAGGGAAATTTGTCTTCCGCGACTACGTGGAAACGCCCGAACTCGACCACATCGCCGAATACCCCTACATCATCACAACCAACCGCGTCCTCGAACACTACAACAGCGGCACCATGACCCGCCGCACCGGCAACGTGCTCATCGTCACCGAAGACCTCCTGCTCATCAACCCCGTAGACGCCCGCGACAACGGCATCGAAGAGGGCGATATGGTGCGCCTGATCTCCCCGCGCGGCGAAGTGCCCAGCAAAGCGCACATCACCGACGAAGTGAAGCCGGGTATTTTGAGCACGACGTTCCATTTTCCGGAGCTGCTGGTGAATAACATTACGTCGGATGTGCACGATAGTATTGCGCAGTGTCCGGAGTATAAGGTGGTGGTGGTGAGGTTGGAGAAGGTTTAGCCCCCTGGCCCCGGAGGGGGAGTTGCTACGGTGGAGGCTGGAGAAGGGATTTATCTTAAATTTGGTCAATAAATGTTCCAGTAGAAAATAAAGCGGAGATGGCCTTCACACGCTTATTTCAATTGCTGTATTTGTTTGCTGTTCACCAGAGATTTCATTTGGGTAATCGCTATGTTATTCAGTTGAACCAATCGTTCTGATTGGGACAATCCCTGATGAATCAATACGGAGTTGATGCTTTCGAGGTTAGATAACACCACTAATTGCTCAAGTGTAGCGGCATCTCTGATGTTTCCTTCTGCATTGGGGTTGGATTCTCTCCATGCTTTTGCGGTCATTCCAAATAAGGCCATGTTGAGCAGGTCGGCTTCGTTGGCGTATACAAAGGTGACTTGTTGTTGATCTAATTCTTTGGGGATCAGGTTTTCTTTGATGGCATCGGTGTGGATGTGGTAATTGACTTTTGCGAGGGTGCGCTGGAGGTTCCATTCAAGTTTGAGGCGGTCGTTTTCGTCGGCTTTGAGGCGTTGGAATTCTTTGATGATGTAGAGTTTAAACTCAATTGAAATCCACGAAGCAAATTCAAAAGCGATGTCTTTATGGGCAAAAGTCCCTCCATATCTGCCCGATTTGGAGGTAATCCCAATTGCATTGGTGCTTTCTATCCATTTTTTAGGGGTCATTACGAAGCTGTTAAGTCCGGCTTGCTTTTTAAACCCCTCGAATTCGAGGGGTTTAAAATCTGGGTTATACATTAACTCCCAAAAACCTAAAAGTTCAATCGTGTTTCTATTACGCAACCAGTTTTGGATAATAGAATCGGTATGTTCCGCATCTTTATACCGTGCAATATCGGTTAGCGAAATATAATCTGATAGTACGCCCTGAAAGATTGTGATCTCGTTTCCCTTTACGACAATTGTTTTATTTTTTGCCATGGTGACCTTGTTTTGGGTGGATTTGCAAATCAACTTATTTCTCCAGACATTGTCTGGATTTTTGGACTTTCATGCGGTGTCCTGAATAAGGCAATGTACCTATTTTACAGATGCTGTATGATGTACACGGCACAAAGATATTCAGCGATTCTAAATTTTCAAATATTTTGGGTGTGTAATGTTGGGTAATTTAATTGCAGTCCAGGACTCTGTTTTTCTGCAACCCCAGCCGCCTTTTCAAAAACGCCTCCACCACATTGCGGGCCAGCCGTAGTTCTTCTTCCTGCGCACCGACATCCACGACCAATTCATCGCCGGTTTCGCCGTTGGCGCCTTCAAATCGTTCGATCCGGAAGCTGAAATCGGAATCTACTTCGTGGATGATGCGGACGCGCTCGCCGGCAATTTGCACCCAAAGCAGTAGATTGCCGTGAGGGGTTGGTTGCAGAACCGTGAGGTCGGCGGGGTGATGGCTTTTATGAATTCGATCCAGTTGCGATAATTTGCGTCCATGCTTTGGATGTTTAATGCAAAATAAAGTATAAATTTGTGTATGTCTGAGTATGAAAAACCTGCAACAGATTGCAAGGTAAATCCGAGGGAGCAGGGGATGACCTTTAGCAGACAGGCCGCAACGGGAGATTCGCTGGCGGGAAGGACAGCCCTCGCGAGCTGCACAATTTTGACGAGGCTGGGAAGATTTGATGCAAGCGGGTTGCTGTCGCAGCGGGTTATCTTAACTTTGCTCAATAAACGTTCAATAGCCATGTCTTTATATGAACTGAAAATAGAAGTCCTGAAGCTCCAGAAACTCTAGCGGCTGGAGTTGATGACTTTCCTTTTGGAACGCATTGCCGAAGAAGAAAAGCAACAGGAAGCGCTCTTTGAACTGACGGAAGCTCAGCAGGAGGAGGTGATGCGCAGGAGGGAGGGATTGAAGGGTGGGAAAGTGATTGGGATTGGGTGTCGGGAGGTGGAGGATGAAACATTGGCGCGGTTGGCGGCACGTGGAGGATGGTGAATTTGTGTGTGTGACGCGATAAAAAGTAAGGCGGGATGACCTTCGCTCGCTGGTCTTCCCGACCACAAGTCGGGGCAGAAGACAGGCCGCAACGGGTTAAAAATCCTGGTGAGCTGCCCGGTTTTGACGAGGGGAGGAGAAGGCTGGGGCGAATTACATTTATTTAAAACAAGCCAGTAAAAATATTGTTGGAGCATTATTGTTTAGAGTGTATATTTGCTCTAAAACCAATGACATGGCCGAAAAGAAACACCGTGGCCGAATTCAGGCACAGGGCGGCGAGTTAGAAAAATCCGTCAAGTGGGCTCAGGATGAACCGCTAACCAAAAGCGAGGGTTTGTTATTGCTATCCGAGCTTAGAAGCAAGCTTAGTAAAAAAGAATTTCAGGATCGGACGGATCAATTTGCAGAGGCCGAGCGTTACATTCAAAATATTCAGGGTGGAGCTGACGCGGTGAAGAAAAAATCTTTTCGCAATAGAAAAACTCAAAACATTCGGGTTGATATTGAAATATTGGCAGGAACGGCTTTTATTGCGATAGCGTTGTTCGTTTTGTTCATCGTCTTCGGTTTCAAATAAAGCAGAATATGGTACACCATCTTTATGCAAATTTTTTAGAAAACAAAAAGGTCTATAACCTCGTGCAAGGCTATTGGCAGCGCTTATTTTCCGGCCTGGCGCAGGAGCGGCGCTTGCAGTTTGTTCCCTACCTGAATCCGACAACCCGCAGCGGGCGGAAAGACTACGACGGGAACCCCATCTTCGATGCCTGGGAAAAAACGCTCAACCGTGCAGTACGCATCATTCAGGTCGCGCCACAGGGAGAACAGCTTGACGTCAGCGCCTGGTTGGATTCCATCGAATTACCGGAAATCCCGGCGCCCATACCAGAATTGGTCATAGACCTGGCGCTCTCCAAAGAAAGTTATGCCCTTGCAGAACGCCTGATTTCTGCCTGGCTGACCGCAGCAACCACGAAAGAAGGGATGGGGGCAATGATTGAGGCGGAAGTTTTGGGTGCTGGCGCTTATGGGAAGTCATAGCGCGTTTCGGGTTGCAAACCCTCGCGAGCGGCGCCGTATTGATTAAGGTTATCCGGTGAACGAACAGTGCTGTGCAGCGGTGAACATGCTGCGCGAGCGGGGAATTGAGATTTAATGGTGCTATAAAACATAATTCTCTTCCATAAAAAATAACATGAAAAATAACAATATTTCTACTATACAAAATCATGTTAGGTCACTTCTGAGTAAGGATAGGAAGAATGAAGCCCTTAAATACTTCAATAAGGTTATTGTGCATAATAACCTTGAAGAATCTGATCTTGCAAAATCACTGGTGATTTTATCTAATGAATATTTTAGTATAAGAAAAAAAATAATAAACAATATTTTACCGCAAGAAGAGATTCAAAAATTAGAAAACAACTTTACTTACAGGTTCCTGTCACTTAACGAATTTCTTAACAGTTTCGACAACAGCTCGATTCGTCTTCCTGATGATGAAATTCTGTTAACGAATAAAGGAATAGTTGCTACTAATCAAAGTGATTTTTCAATTTCAAGACTGATAAATGCGATAACGGAGTCTGATGACCGAATAGGTTTCTATTTGCTTAAAATTGATGAAAAGAAAATTGAAATATCCAAATTAGACAATGAAAAAGAACAGAAAGCGCTAGAGGAAGAAATAGCTAAACTAGAAAAAGAATTAGAGTATGAGAAAATTAGATACAATCAATTGCAAAATGATTATAAAAAAATTAAAATAGAATTAGTGAATGCTGTAAAGCCCATATTCTCTGATGAACATTTTGGTAAAACTTTACTTCGGTTAAACGAAGAAAACCAAAACATGAGGAAGTTAATTTCGATTTTGGAAGAAAGAAGGGAAGTCTCATTTGAAAAAGGATACGATTATATTTTTACTGAAAAAGGGAATATTTTTCAGAAAGGATTTGATGGTCATTTTGTTGTTGAATTAGATTTTTGGGATATCCTGTCAATGAAGACTTCGATTGTCGTGCCAACAGTTGATTCAAATGTCAAAATAAAAATTCCAACTGAAATTAAGACTAATCATGTTTTAAGGATAAAGGAAAGAGGTTTTTTAGAAGATAAGAGTGGATATAGAGGAGATATGTATTATCACATTAAACTGAATCTTGTAGGTGCGACATCTGATAAGATCGAAAGAATGAAAAAAATTTTCGAAGAATAGATGCGAAAGCGAATACGTGAAATATGCACATGCGAATCAGATTGCAAATAATATTACGAACAAGTTTTTGCAGTTTTTGCAATAGAAATGCCCTAAAAACGCTTACTTTTGTAACCCACCAGGCAGGTTTGAATCTCAACCTAAGGACATCCAATGACGAAAGAACGAGAAATTGAAGACGCTTTAATCGGCAAGTTAACCGAACTAAAATACACCCCTCGCCCGGATATTCGGAGCAAGGAGGCATTGGAGCAGAACTTTCGGGAAAAATTCCAGGCCCTGAACCGCGTTCATTTATCCGACTCCGAATTCGCCCGCCTGCGGGATGAAATCATCACCGCTGACGTTTTTTTGGCCTCCAAAAGCTTACGGGAACGGAACACCTTTCAACGAGAGGACGGCACGCCACTGCAATACACGCTGGTCAACATCAAAGAATGGTGCAAAAACGAGTTTGAAGTCGTGAGCCAATTGCGGATGGGCACCGAAAGCAGCCACCACCGCTACGACGTGATTTTGCTGGTGAACGGCATCCCCATGGTGCAAATCGAACTCAAAACCTTAGATGTCAGCGCACGGCGGGCCATGCAGCAAATCGTGGACTACAAAAACGACCCCGGCAACGGCTACTCGACTTCGCTGCTGTGCTTCCTGCAACTTTTTGTAGTCAGCAACCGCGCCAATACCTACTACTTCGCCAACAACCAAAACCAGCATTTCAATTTCAATGCGGACGAGCAATTCCTGCCCGTCTATCATTTCGCCGGCGAGGACAACAAAAAAATTACCCATCTCGACGAGTTCACCGAAAAGTTCCTGTCCAAGTGTACCCTCGCCCAGATGATCAGCCGATACATGGTGCTGGTGGCCACTGAGCAAAAACTGCTGGTAATGCGCCCTTACCAAATTTATGCGGTGAAAGCCATTGTGGACTGCATCCACCAGAACCGGGGCAATGGCTACATCTGGCATACCACGGGCAGCGGCAAAACGCTCACCTCGTTCAAAGCCTCCACGCTGCTGAAAGACAACCCCGATATTGAAAAATGCCTGTTCGTGGTGGACCGCAAAGACCTCGACCGCCAGACCCGGGAGGAGTTCAACAAATTTCAGGAAGGTTGCGTCGAGGAAAATACCAATACCGAAACCCTCGTGCAGCGCTTAGTGTCGGAGGATTACGCCAACAAGGTGATTGTTACCACCATTCAAAAACTTGGCCTGGCACTGGATGAAAACAGCAAGCGGAACAAACAAAAGTCGGAAAAAGGCAAACCAACTTTTAAGGAACGCTTAGAGCCCTTAAAAAACAAGCGCATCGTTTTCATCTTCGACGAATGCCACCGCTCGCAGTTCGGCGACAACCACAAGGCGATCAAGGCGTTTTTCCCCAACGCCCAACTGTTTGGGTTTACGGGTACGCCCATTTTTGAGGAGAACGCCGCTTACCAACAAGTGGATGGCACCGTTGGCTCTTACATAACGACCAAAGACATTTTTGAAAAGCAGTTGCACGCCTACACCATCACCCATGCCATTGACGACCGGAACGTCCTGCGTTTCCACATTGATTATTTTAAAGGCGATAAAAAAATTGACCCAGCGAGCCTTCAACACAAAATGGCTGTTGTGAACGCCATCCTGAACAAACACGATGCCGCCACAAACAACAGGCGATTTAATGCCATTTTTGCCACGGCCTCTATTAATGATGCCATCGAATACTACGAATTATTCAAACAGGCGCAGGCCGCAAAACAAAAGGAAGATCCAGCGTTCCCACGCTTAAACATCGCCTGCGTGTTTTCCCCGCCCGCCGAAGGCAATAGGGACGTACAGCAATTGCAGGAAGACTTGCAACAGGAAAAAGAAGACAACAAAGTAGCGCCCGAAGCCAAGAAAAAAGCGTTGAAAGCCATTATTGCCGATTACAACAAGCAGTATGGCGCCAACCACCACATCAACGAATTTGATTTGTATTATCAGGATGTGCAGCAACGCATCAAATTCCAGAAATACGCCAACGCCGACTATCCGCATAAAAACAAAATAGATGTGGTGATTGTGGTAGATATGCTGCTCACGGGCTTCGACTCGAAATACCTGAATACCCTGTACGTGGATAAAAACCTGAAGTACCACGGCCTCATACAGGCGTTCTCCCGCACCAACCGAATCCTGAACGATACGAAGCCTTACGGCAATATCCTCGACTTCCGGCAGCAGCAAAATGAAGTGGACAAAGCCGTTGCCCGGTTTTCGGGAGAAGATACCGGACGGGCCAAAGAAATCTGGCTGATGGAGCCTGCGCCCGCTGTGATTGAAAAATACGAAAAAGCGGTGGCGGCTATGGGGAAATTCATGGCACAAAGCGGCTTGGCTTCCGAACCGGAACAAGTGTACAACCTGAGAGGCGATACGGCGCGTATAGAATTTATCAACCGCTTTAAAGAGGTGCAGCGCTTAAAAACGCAACTCGACCAATACACCGATTTAGACGAAGCGCAAAAAGAAAAAATTGAAACCGTGTTACCGGAAGATAAATTGCGTTCCTTTAGAAGTTCATATTTAGAAACCGCCAAACAATTCAAAGAAATCCAACAAAAAGAAGGCAACAACGCCCCGCCCGACATCCAACAATTGGATTTTGAGTTGGTGCTGTTTGCCTCAGCGCTCATTGATTACGACTACATCATGGGGCTGATTGCCAAATACACCCAAAATAAACCCGCCAAGCAAAAAATGACGCGGAGCCAGGTGATCAGTATGCTCAGTTCCAGCGCCAACCTGATGGGGGAACGGGACGATATCGAAGCTTACATCAACAGCCTCGAAGCGGGCAATCCGCGTACAGAACAAGAAATCAAGGATGGCTACCAAAGCTTTAAAACCGAAAAGTCTGCCCAAGAACTGGCTGCCACCGCCAAAAAACATGGACTGGAACCCACTGCCCTGCAAGCTTTCGTGGACGGCATCATGGGGCGCATGATTTTTGACGGCGAACAACTGAGCGACCTGCTTGCGCCGCTGGAATTGGGCTGGAAAGCCCGCACCCAGAAGGAATTGGCCCTGATGGACGACCTGGTACCCATTTTAAATAAACGCGCCCAGGGGCGTGAAATATCTGGATTGTCGGCTTATGAATAAGGAAAAGAAAAAAATGATGGCGCCAAAGCTGCGGTTTCCGGAGTTTGGGAAGGAGCCGACTTGGAGTGAGCGAAAACTTTCAGAAGTTTTAAAAGAACATGGCTCTAAAAGCACTGGTGAGGAACAGGTCTTTTCAGTGTCTGTACACAAGGGTATAATCAATCAAATTGAACACCTGGGAAGGAGTTTTTCTGCTGCGACAACAGACCACTACAAGCGTGTTTTCCCTGGTGATGTTGTCTATACGAAAAGCCCGACCGGAGATTTTCCATTGGGTATCATAAAGCAGAGTAAAATTACTAAGTCTGTTATAGTTTCGCCACTTTATGGAGTATTCACACCTGAAACAAATGCCCTTGGTTGTATATTAGACGCCTATTTTGAATCAGCTGGCAACACTATTAACTATCTTTCTTCTATTGTTCAGAAAGGAGCCAAAAATACAATCAACATTTCTAATGAGACTTTTCTAAGTAAAGCATTATTCTTACCAGCCAATAAGGAGGAACAACAAAAAATCGCCGCCTTCCTCACCTCCCTCGACGACCTCATCACCGCCCAAAACGAAAAAATCAAAGCCCTTCAAGCCCATAAAAAAGGGCTGATGCAGCAGCTTTTTCCGGCAGAAGGGGAAACGTTGCCGAGGGTGAGGTTTAGGGAATTTGAGGGTTCGGGGGAATGGGAGGAAAAAAGAATCGAAGACTTGGCAATAAGAGGATCCGGTCATACGCCCAATAAAAGCCAGCCAAGCTATTATAATGGTGGAATTAAATGGGTGTCCCTTGCCGATTCTAATAGACTAGACAAGGGATATATTTATGAAACTAAAGCCGAAATCTCAATTGAAGGTCTTAAAAACTCATCTGCAGTTCTTCACCCTTCTGGTACAGTTATTGTCAGCCGTGATGCTGGAGTTGGGAAAAGCGCAGTTTTGTATTCCGAAATGGCGGTAAGTCAACACTTTATAGTTTGGCGTTGCGATAAATCTAAGCTTTTAAATTGGTTCCTATACTTCTTTTTACAGATTATAAAACCAAAGCTTGAAAGAATTGCTTCAGGAAGCACGATTAAGACAATAGGGCTCCCCTACTTTAAAGAAATGTGTATAACTATCCCTTCAATTCAAGAACAACAAAAAATCGCCGACTGCCTCTCTTCCCTTGACGACCTCATCACCGCCCAAAGCCAAAAACTCGAAGCCCTCAAAATGCAGAAGAAGGGGTTGATGCAGCAGATGTTTCCGAACCCGAATGAAATAGAAGCATGAGCGGCAAACCTAAAGTACAGCCATACAAAACCCTGCGCAAACTGGCAGAAAGGCTGCGGGATGACCTGAGCAGCAATGATTTTGTGCTGCTCTATGCCTATAACGGCACAGGTAAAACACGGCTTTCCATTGAGTTCAAAAATAAAGGGAAGAAAGGTGACAAACGGGACACACTTTATTACAATGCCTTTACGGAAGACCTTTTCAGTTGGGATAACGATTTGGACAACGATACCGAGCGAAAACTTCTGATTAATTCCGATTCAAAGTTTTTCGATGGGTTCAAGGAATTGGCACTGGAAGGCAAAATCTTCACCTTTCTGGAGCGCTATGCCGAATTCAATTTTTTCATTGATTATGAGCAGTGGACGGTCACCTTTTCTAAAGGCACAGAGACGAATATCAAGGTGTCACGAGGCGAAGAGAATATTTTCATTTGGTGCGTTTTTCTCGCCATCTGTGAGCTGAGGCTCGATGATGAAAATGATGAAGGGCCTTACAAATGGGTAAAGTATTTCTATATAGACGACCCAATTTCTTCCTTAGATGACAATAATGCCATCGCCATAGCCACAGACCTATCCAAGCTGCTATATAGAGCAAATGGTAAGGTCAAGACGGTGATTTCATCTCATCACAGTCTTTTCTTCAATGTGATGTGCAATGAAATAAAAAAACTGAAACATACTCGTTACTTCCTTCACCGGAATGGGACGGAAGGCTATGGCCTGCAAAAAACAGATGAAACACCCTTTTTTCACCATGTCGCCTTGTTGAGTGAGTTGAAACAGGCAATGGAAACCGGAGAAATAAAAACTTACCATTTCAACAGTTTGCGCAGCATTCTCGAAAAAACATCTTCATTCTTTGGATTCAATGATTTTGGTAAATGTATTTATGGAATAGAGGATGAAGTGCTTTTTGAACGGGCTCTTAACCTGTTTAGTCATGGTGCTTATTCCATCTACAATCCAGTAGAAATGGGGGATGACAACAAAGAACTTTTCAAAAGAGTACTGCAAGGGTTCCTGGACAGGCATAAATTTGATTTGCCAGAAATTCTTGTTAAAAAAGTAAAAGCAGCCAAGCCGGCCACAACAACATGAGCGAACAAAATCAACAACAATTAGGAAAAACCCTGTGGGGCATCGCCGATCAACTACGTGGCTCCATGAGTGCGGACGACTTTCGCGATTATATGCTTTCGTTCCTGTTTTTGCGCTACCTGTCCGACAACTACGAAGCGGCGGCCAAAAAGGAACTGGGGGGGGATTATCCCAAAACGGAAAAAGACGACCGGCGCGCGCCCTTGACCTTATGGTATGCGGCCAACCAGGAAGACGTGCCGGAATTTGAAAAGCAGATGCGCCGCAAAGTGCACTACGTCATCGAGCCGCAACATTTGTGGAGCAGCATTGCTGAATTAGCCCGCCTCCAAAGCCCCGATTTGCTGCGGACCCTCGAAGCCGGCTTCAAGTA
>JALHRK010000144.1 GCA_022841505.1 Saprospiraceae bacterium
GCACCACCATTTCGCAAGTGCTGCTGACTGACGTCACCAAACAAGCCTACGAGGTTTGGATGTATGAAAACGTCTTGAAACCGATCGGCATGGTCAATAGCACGTATGCGCAGCCGCCCGCAAAAGACAAATGGGATTTGTGCGCGTCTGCCTACAATGGCGACGGCACGCCGATCGAACGCAAATTCCATGTGTATCCTGAACAAGCGGCGGCGGGGCTGTGGATGACGCCCACCGATCTGTGCCAGTATATTATTGACCTGCAATTGGCTTATAAAGGCAAGCCCTCTAAGGTGTTGAACCCCGACATGGTGAAACTGCACCTGACGCCTTACAACAACGGTCCAACTGCCATGGGGACTTTCATTGATAACTACGATGGCGCCCTTTACTTTGGCCACGGGGCCGGCAATGATGGGTTTTGCGGGCAATTTTTCGGGAGTTTGGAAGATGGAAATGGCATTGCCATTTTTTTGAATACCGAAAACGGCAGGCTGCTCGGAGAGGTAATCAACAGCGTTGCGAAGGTGTACAACTGGAAAAATTTTTACCGCGAACCCCGGCAAGTAAAAAGTGTTGACGTTCCGGAAAAAACCTTAAAAACCTACGAAGGCATCTACCTTTTTGATGACACCTGGGCTGCAATTGGTAAAAAGGACAACGAATTCCATTTTTACACCAGCTGGACACACGCAAAAATGTATTTTTCCTCGCCCGTCCAGTTTGTCAATGAGGAATTCCAGGCCGTCAAAACCATGATCAAAGATGAAAAAGGCGTCGTCACGGGTTATACCCGCACGGTAAACGGCAAAGAATATCCACCTGCCAAAAAAATCGCAAACTTAGACACCCTGCACGCAGGCAACCCTGTTTTTAATGAAATTGGCTGGTATTATTTTGGAAACAAACAATACAAAGCATCACTTGCTGCTTTCAAACGGGGCACACAATTGTATCCCCAAGACCTCAATATGCTCATCAATGTGGCCCATTTGTATTTGTTCAATAACGACTATCCCAACGCCATTGCAATTTACAAAGCACATCTGAACGATATGGTTAAGCCTGATCGTAGTTGGGTGGAGGTCTTGAAAGATGATTATACGTATTTTAAAAACAACAAGGATGATGTGAGGTTATTTGACCAAGTTTTTGAGGAGTTGGGGATTGAAAAACCCTAATCTTTCGCTGGTCTCCACAATGGCCCCACCGCAAGAAGAAGAACCAGGATGTTGAAAAAAGCATTTGATGGATTGCCTGATGCAATAGACCCTGAACTGTCCAAAACAAACCAGCACATAAGGCTGATAAGAACTGTTTTGCGAACGGGTTCAGGGGCTTTCTCGTAAACCCAACTGGATAAACACCAGGTCATTACGCCCCAACCAACTAAAAAGCCGCCAGTTAATGCAGATAAAAATCTGGTGTCTGGAGAAGCATAGGTGGTTACCCCGTCTATAGGCCAACTCAATAAGTCAAGGGTAAGTCTTGCGGGTTCTAAGGTAGAAGCCATTGTCCCCAGAAAAAAAACGGGGCCAAAAGAACCAATTACAATTGCGGTAATTTTAAGCCAAAATTTGTGAAACTGTTGTGTCCTCATGTTTTTTACTTTTGATACAAAGTAAAGCAGGAGGCTTGAAGCGTTTTAGACGCTACCGTGCAATTGGGCTAAGAGCTTGTTCGGGAATTCATCAACGGGCTGCGAGCGGCAAATTTTATTTTTTACTGCGTTGGATTTTTTCGCCGTAGCTGCCGGCTACGGCTGCAAAATCCGCCTTGTCTAAAATAAAATTTCCTCGCTCTCGCACCGTCATGAAATCCCGAACAAGCTCTAAACAAAATTCAAAACTATTTTCCTTAGGTGAGCAAAATAATCAGAAAGCCATTGATGATTAAGGTTTTCGGCGTTGACTTGCAAATAAAAATTTTCAAGGGCTAATTCAAAAATACTTTCCAATTGTCTTTGAGAGAGGTTCAGGTTTAAATCTCTTGCCCAAAGGGCTACAAAAGCATTCCCGGCAATTTTGTTTGATTTTTCTAAAGCAGCTGACAAACTTTTGTGGGCTCTATGTATTCTTAATTGCCGGTTAAACAAAACATCTGTTTTATGATCAACAAGGATATTAATGAGTTCCGGATTAATGTTTTTAGCGTGCTGTTCCTTTTCAGCAATCATGTATGATTGCTCAATATGGTGTATTAGCAACTCATCAACAAATAGTTCAAGGTCTGCAAAGTAATGATAAAAAGAAGATTTGTTTTTGCCTACTTTCCGGGCAAGTGGCTCAACTTTCAGCCCCTCCCAGCCTGATAGCGCAAAAATTTCATAACCGGTTTTTACCCAGATTGCCTTGTTGTCTGTCATGGTGTAGCCGTGCCGTTGTAGCCTGTTTGCCAGCCCTTATTTGACAAGGTTTTTGAGGAGTGGGGGATTGAGAAGCCTTAGGGGCAATTCAACCTCAACCCCGCATCATTGTCATCACCCCGTTGGGCCCTCCCCGGCCAGCGCAGCTGTCGCTCACCCGGGTCATGGTCAGGGTATCGCCCTCAACCTTAAAGGTGTATACTCCTTGTGCCGTACATTCGCTGCCTTCCGTATCCTGAATGGTCATTTTGCCGCCTTCCACGGTGTACTTTCCTTTGGTATCAATGACGCCATCAGCACCGAAATCTAAGGTGTAGGCGCCACCTTCTGCTATTTCCACTTTCAGGGGTGTCATTTTCCCATTTTCATCGGGAACGGACATTTGCCAGGTACCGACAGGGCTTTGGGCCATCAAACCAAAGGGAAGCATGACCATCAAGGTAAGAAACAAGTGGAAGCGGACTTTCATAATTCAATTTATTTGATGAATGAATAAATGGGTTTTGAAGATCAGAATTCGTTTTATGCGTAGCAAGGTAGTATTTGTTTTTTATATTGACCTCCCCATTTTATTTTCCAGCCATTGTCGAAAACAGGTCTCGGAACCAGGTTGACCCTTAACCCCACCTGTGCCGAGCGGTATGGCGCATGGTGAGTCGCATGGTGTCAGCTATAAACTTGCCGCAATTTTTCTGCTGCCATTTCTGCTGTAATGTCTCGCTGTGGATTGGCAAACAACTCATATCCTACCATGAATTTTTTTACAGAGGCCGATCTAAGCAACGGCGGATAAAAAGCCATATGGAAATGCCACGCTGGATACTCCCCGCCATCTGTCGGGCTTTGGTGGATGCCCGAGGAGTAAGGAAATGAAGTATCGAATAATTTATCGTACCGCTGGGTGAGGTCCTTGAGAATGGCGGCAAATAAACGCCTTTCTTTCGGAGTCAGCTGGCCGATGTGTTGAAAATGCCGTTTTGGTATAATCAATGCCTCATAGGGCCAGACTGCCCAAAATGGCACTACTGCTACAAAATCATCATTTTGGCAAATAAGCCGGTCTTGTTCAGCCAGTTCTTGTTCAAGATAGTCGAGTAGCAAACTACGACCGGTTGTGTTCCAATGGCACAATTGATGCTCAGATTTTTTCAGAACCTCCTGAGGCAATGAATTCTGAGCCCATATCTGTCCATGCGGATGTGGGTTGCTGCACCCCATGATTTCGCCTTTGTTTTCAAATATTTGAACATAATTGACGAAATCTAACCGGCCAAGGTCGAGAAATTCTTTTTGCCAGAGTTCAACAATTCTTTCAATATCCCCGATTGCCATATCGGGAATGGTCACCGAATGATCGGGAGAAAAACAAACGACACGACACAGTCCCTTTTCGCCACGTGCATTGAGCAAGCCTTTTTCAAAATTACCAC
This sequence comes from Saprospiraceae bacterium, assembly GCA_022841505.1. Taxonomy (GTDB): domain Bacteria; phylum Bacteroidota; class Bacteroidia; order Chitinophagales; family Saprospiraceae; genus JABWAJ01. Next base: position 3,796 of record JALHRK010000144.1, read on the forward strand.
TGCTGCTGTCTGGCAAGAGGGCTGCAAAATCATTATCGAAAACTAAGGTATGCGTGTATTTTGGATTTGTATGGCCTCCGATTCTGGTATTATCGGGACACAAATAACAAGCGGGGTCGTAGGATGGAGGCCTTGTGTGGTTCGTCGCCTCTGTTTTACCTTGCCAGGGACGCTTGGTGCGATGAGGCGAAACAAGCACCCATTCACCTGTAAGAATGTTGTATCGCCGGTGTGGGTCATTGGAAAAGTCGAGCATTTTGAGGTTTTGTTTGTGATTGAATAACGGTAGCGCCATCACCGATAGCAACTTCGATGGGCGTCAAATCTATCCCAAAGCGGTTTCGGTAAGCAGTAGATGCCTCCTCTATGAACTCGGAGGCGCGGTCTTTTTCAACAATGCTGATCGTACAACCCCCAAATCCGCCTCCCATCATTCGACTGCCGGGGATATAGTCTTTTTCAAGCGTTTGGTGCACTAAAAAATCGAGTTCCGGGCAACTCACTTCGTAGTCGCTTTGCAGACTGAAATGCGACTGATACATAAGTTTTCCCAGCATTTTAAAGTCTCCGGTCAGTAAAGATTTTGTAGCGTCCAGCACCCGTTGGTTTTCAGTAACCACATGCAGGCACCGGCGGAAAATATGCTCTGGCATGTTGGGCAGGTTGGCTTCTACCTGTTCTACGGTGATGTCCCGAAGATTTTTGATGCCAGGGTACTCTTTTTGCAAAATATGTACGCCTAACTCGCACTCTGCCCGGCGGATATTGTACTCGGAAGATGCTAAGGTGTGCGATACATTGGTGTTGAGCAACAACAATTGATAATCCCCCAATTCGAGCGGAAAATATTGAAAATCAAGGCTTCGACAATCCAGCAACATCATATTGTCTTTCTTGCCCATGATACTGGCAAATTGATCCATGATGCCGCATTTGATTCCGACAAAGTTGTGCTCAGCCCGTTGCGAAGCCTCAATGAGTTGCCATTTGTGGAAGCCCAGCCCGAATAATTCATTCAAAGCAAGGGCGAAACAACACTCCAGGGCCGCCGACGAACTCATGCCGCTGCCAATGGGTATATCGCCTCCGAATTCGGCGTCGAAACCACTAATGGCCCCTCCCAATTTTTGCAATTCACTGACTACCCCCATGACGTAGTTCTGCCAGCCTTTTTCCACGGGAAAAAAATTGACGAGATCGAACGAAAACATCTCCTGTGTAGCGCGGGCAGTCAGCCTGACTGTTGAAGAGCTGCCATTGCGACTTGCCTGCACCGTCATTTTTCGGTCAATGGCCGCAGGGAGCACGAAGCCGTCGTTGTAGTCGGTATGCTCGCCGATGATGTTGATCCTTCCGGAGGCACATGCAGTTACTGCATCTGTTACAGAAGTTGCTTGTTTTGCCATATCTGTTGGTGCTATTACTTAAAGATCCATGCAGGCACTTTCATTTCAGGTTAGGATACCCGTCCATTAATTCCCCGCACCCGTTGTTCCCAATTCCAGGCCGAGGCAGTCATTTCATCGAGTCCACGAAGGGTTTTCCAACCCAACTCCCTGTTTGCTTTTTGGGTAGAGGCGTACATTTCGGGCACATCACCCGGACGGCGCTCCACGATGCGGTAAGGCAACTTCAGGTTGCTGGTTTTTTCAAAAGATTGGATGACTTCCAACACAGAGTACCCCTTTCCGGCACCGAGGTTAAAAATTTCGTAGTTAGACTTTTGTCTTTTCTCCAGCAGCCTTTCGAGGGCTTTTACATGTGCTTCCGCCAGGTCAACGACATGAATATAGTCCCGTATGGCTGTTCCGTCCGGCGTGTCATAATCATCGCCGAAAACCAATAATTCTTCGCGAATACCGGTTGCCGTTTGGGTAATGAAAGGCATGAGGTTGTTTGGGACGCCGCGTGGCAATTCGCCGATTTCGCCCGACTCATGCGCTCCTATAGGATTGAAGTACCGAAGCGAGATGGCGCTCAACCATTGATTCACCGCTGCCATATCCTGGATGATGTCTTCGCTGATTTTTTTGGTATTGCCGTAAGGCGACAAAGCGGCTTTTGCCGAATGATCCTCCTCCAGGGGCAGGCTGTCCGGGGTGCCATACACCGTAGCCGAAGAGGAAAATATGAGGTTAGCCACCTTGTGTTTTTCCATGCATTGCAACAAATGGAGCAGCGATATTAGGTTGTTGTAATAATAAGCAACCGGGAGTTGAGCTGACTCGCCGACCGCCTTCAACGCAGCGAAATGAATAACCGCGCAAATATCCGGTTGCTCTGAGAAAAAGGCATCCAGGGCTACTTTGTCCTGCATGTCAATTTCATACAGGACGGGTATCCGACCGGTGATGGATTCAATGCCTCGCAGCACACTTCTATCCGAATTGCAGAAGTTGTCTAACAGAATCGGCTCGTAACCTTGTCCCATCAGACTGACCACCGTGTGCGACCCGATGAAACCTGTACCGCCTGTGATAAGTATTTTTTGTGCGTTCATAAGCAGACTATTTGCTTCTTTGGTACAAGATAACCTTATAAATAGCCGGCGTTATGATGCTTTCGACGCTGCTGGGCGAATACACAAATTGATCGCCTTCCTTTACTTTCAAATCGGTTTCCCTGGATTGATACGGTGATGCTATGCTGATTTCACGACCAAGCGCTCTCAGCAATTCGTGGTGATAGGTCTCATCGCCATTGAGCCAACGTTCTTCTAACCATTCGTTCTTCACAAATCGGCCCTCCGTAACTTTGCCGATATACGCAAATTGATTGCCCAATGCTTTTTGAAAGGTTGCTTTAAAATTCATCCCGACCACCAAAAATTCATTTTCGGCAGTCTGTACAATCAGGCCAAAAGCTGGTTTTTTGGGGTCTTGGATTTTTAGCGCCACTTCATATCCTGAAATGTTTAAGACTTCATCCTGATGATCTGAGGTGAGGTGTATGCCCCTCATTTTTCCTGTTCCCTGGTATTTCGTAATGATCGGCGTTAACTCATTGAGTAAGCCATACGATGCACTGAATAAGACATCGCCAGCGGCATCTTCAATAGCAAAAGGGGAAAAGCAGATTGCATCAAATTCTGCAAAACCCACAAAAGCTCTGGCTGGATCCAGGGAGGATTCCGGCACCAGCAACGGGTTATCTGATTTGCGGTAATACTGGGTGTATATTTCCTGATAATTAGGAAGGTAAATATCCGGACACACCACATCAATGGCAGGGGCAGCCGCTTTGTAAATATCCATTACGCGGGATACCGGACCTCCATTTGGATATACGCCTGGCAAATCATCCGGCTTTTGCACAATCCATGCATTTACAAACATGGGTAGGTTGTGTTCTTTTCTACCGGATGCTGCAATGTGGTTGATGAATCGGGCATAATGCCATGCCATGAAAAACTCTTTTGATTGTGGGTTATTTCCAAATACTTCCTTCCACGTTCCGGATGTTTTGGAACCGGCACTTTCCCAAATGGATTTTAATTCTTCTTTGAGTATGCTTTTGTTCGCTTTCAAGTAATCAATCAGTGCTTTAGGTACCTGATTTTCATATGCTTTCAGCGCTTCGCTCCGATAATCAATATCCTGGAAAATCCCCACTTCATTTTCCGGCTGAACCATGATCACGGTTTGATTTTCATCTTTTTCTTTAATTCGCTTCATTAAAGCTGTGAAGGCGCGGGCATCCGCATCCCGGGATTCATCAGAAAAGACCGATAGCGTTTCAATTTTACGCCCGTCTGCCGTTTGAACCCTGGGAAATCGGTTGGTATCTTTTTTAACCCATAGGGGAATGTAACTGGACTGCCCATTTTTCCAGGAACCAAACCAGATTACCACCAATTTAAGGCTATTCTTTTCTGCATTTTCAATCAGATAGTCAATTAGTTGGTAGTCAAATTTACCTTCCTCCGGTTCAAATTGATCCCATGAAATTGTCGCCAGTACCGTATTCAGGTTAAGGCTTTTTAATTTTGGCCAAATGGCCTGCATGTACCCGATGGATGAGGCAGATGAGTTGTGCAATTCTCCGGCAATCATCAGGTATGGTTGATCATTTACCCATAATTGATTGTTTTTGAGATAAGGTAATTTGCTTTGGGAAAATGCTACAGACCAAAGCATGGCCAGAAATAGCGCCGGGTAGATTTTTTTCACGGTATTATTTTTAAAAGTAGGGCATGAAATCAGAAAATGACATCATGTTGCGCTACTTGATTGGAATGATTTTCTCAGCGTTTTAATCAATTCGGGAAGGTTTCTTTGAGCTGCGTTAATGCTTCTATCACCTGCGCATCACTAAGATATAAGGCGCCTATCTTATTGCTTTGGACTTGCTCAATCGCCAAAATGATGGGACCAATATTGATGTCATAAGGATCCCAATTAGGTGATGGGCCAATACCTTCAGGTAAATTATTAATCCGCACATTGTCAGGCAGACCAAGATATTCATGGTAATATCCCATTTTCACTACCTCGCGAAGCGCAGTGATTGACTTACTGTATGTGAAGGGGAGTGCCAACGCCGCACCATACGCAGCAGGTGAAATCTGCAGTACACTTTCATTCGTTCCCCTCACTGAGCCGCCCTGGTTGCTGATGTACATGCCCCAATTCAAAAATCCTTTTGCACGCGCCTCCTTTATGGTGGAGCAAGCCGTTAAGCCCATCAATGGAAGGCCAAAAGCGTTGAACGATGTAGAAGCATCAATATTAAATGCTGCAATTGAATTCGTCTTGTAAGGTTCAACGGGGCCTGTCCAGAGTTGAAGCCAGTTGTAGGTGAACCCTGCACCAAACCAACTCGGATAGAAACCACTTTTTTTATCCCTGACAATGGCGTTGAAAATAGATCCGGGTAAATCTCCGGATGCCACAGCCTCCAAATAAACCAATTCAGTCTCCTCAGAAAATGCCAATCCCCAGCGGTAATTGTTCATCGCTCCGCTCAAGCCATTGAACCCCATGGCAATCTTGTCATCCGCTGCCAAAGCCGCCGACCAATCCGGTCTGGCGAGCAGCGCTTCTGCCATGGAGACGATTTCTGAATCATTGCTGTAATACTGCTTTACCACCCGGAGGCCGGCAGCACAAATAGCCCAGTCAATGGTGCTTACATCAGGCCAGTAGTAGGAGCCATCTTTCTTGAAATAATGATGTGGGAAACCATGCCAGCCACCAGAACCATCGAACCAGTTCTGATCCAGCTGCCATTTGAGCATAGCTTTTATCCGTACTTTTGCCTCCTCCGGGCTGATGTAGCCGTCTTCCGATGCAATTACGAAAATTGCATAGGCGTATCCCATACCAGATAGCGACACCTTATCCGCATCTGTGCTCGACTCCAACACCACGCCTTTGCTTCCAGACAATGTCACATAGTTCCAATCGAAAAAATTGAAGGAGGCCCGCTTAAGCCAGTCCAGAAAATCTGCATCAGCAATTGGAGGCGAAAAGGGTTTGGAATCATTCGTCTTCAGATAGATGTCATCAAGCCCAAATTGTATGGAGTCTTGCGATCCACTGGAGTAGGAAAAGAAGATAACCTCTTTGGCATTTGTGCCTTCGAAATTCAAAGAACAGGTTTTTATTTTCTTCGCTTCCAACTGAAATACCTGCTCCGCCAAAATCTCTCCCGACACAGCCAAAACCCTTACTTGCAAGGTATGATCTGTATAACCAAAAGCATTAAAGCTCAAACCCGTAACCCTTTCAGAAATTTCCGCAGGCAGCGGTTGGTCATCGAAGAGGGTTTTGAACAGCGCCAACCGGACACCAAAGTTTCCTGCACCCTCCTCAGCCACACATTTCAGGTAAGGATTGTTTTTGAAATATTCCCGGTGAAAAGTACCTCGTGCATCCGCTGTCCAGTAAGGACGAATCTCGGAGTTAAATTCAGTCGAGAATTCTTTTCCCTGATCCGCATTATAAATCGGAATACCGATATTAAAATTGGTTGAGTCCACTTCAGTGATAAACGGATTGGATGGTTCGTCCAACTCAACTGGTATTAAATCATCCGATGCACAAGAACCGAAGGCAATAGATAAAATAAGTGCCACGATTTTAATTCTCCTGAAAAATTGTCTCATGGCTAATATCCCGGGTTTTGTGTCCAATTTGTTTTATTCATTTCTTCTGCAGGAATTGGAAAAAGGTAATGGCTCACCGGATACGAGCGTTGCTGTTGGATGAAGTAACGATAGGTTTTATTCCCGGTAACCTCATCTTTGATTACATTAAGTCCTACCGCATCCCGGCCAAAATCGGACTCAGCATCCAGCCATCTTCGGGCATCGTACCATCTGTTGCCTTCAAAAGCCAATTCAATTTTTCGTTCATGTTTAATCTTATCGAGCAGGTCAGCACCTGTTTGCGAACTTTCTATGGGCGGCATATTCACACCAGGTCTCGCTCGCACCAGGTTCACATATTGTGCAGCTAATCCGGTATTTCCAAGGTGGTATTGTGCCTCTGCATACGTGAGATAAAACTCCGCTAATCTCATGTAGACATACGGTGTTGTACTGGCAAGGCCCGCGCCTGGTTTCCAGTTAAGATCCAGCCCTTTCCGAATCGTATGGTCAATTAATGCGCCATTCCACCAGAATTGTACACTTTCGCATCGGCTGTCCTTTCCGCATTCCCAAAATTCAATCTCCCGATTGGTAATTATGGAGCCATCGTGAAAAATGGAATAGGACAATCGAGGGTCGCGATTTTTGTAAGGATTAGTTGGGTCATAGTCAGTTGCAAGGGCATTGAGTATGGGCGTCAGGTTGTTTTCATCTCCTGTATAACCCTTGACAGGAATCTCACCGTTTATTGTCTCAAATTCATCTACCAGGTTCATTAATGGATTCTCCTGAGACCACCCGGCATTTCCATTAGGGAGCCTCCATTCTTCGATAAAATGACCACCGGAGGGCGTATAATAGCCCAATTGAAAATTGACTTCAGGCCCTTGAATCCCGACGAATTGCTTGGAGAAAATAATTTCAGGATCCTGTACATTTAAAAACATGCCTTGAAAATCTGAAGACAGGGTGTATTCACCCAAATTGAACAAATCCTCACAAGCAGTTGCAACTTTCTGCCAATCTTCAGGGCTGCTTGAGCCAAAAAGCGGGCTTGCGCCATATAACAGCGCTCTGGCCCGAAGCGCCAGGGCTGCACCTTTTGTGGCTTTGCCAAAATCACCGCCTGCATGTTTTGCCGGCAAATCATTGGCAGCCTGGGAGAGCTCGGCATCAATAAAGGCTAGGATTTCTGAAACGGGTGTTCTTTCCAAAATCTCATCAGCTTCTCCTATGGCAACCGTGCCCGTAAACAAAGGAACAGCTCCATATCGCGAGAATAATTCAGTATAAAACCAGGCTCGTAGAAAGCGTACTTCCGCAATCAACTGAGCTGTTCTTTCGGGATTACCCAAATTGGGATTCGTTCTTTCCAGAAAAAGGTTTAGGTTTCGAATGGCTGAATAAGCCTGCATCCAAAAACCTCCAAAGAGGTGCATATTGGTGGGCGTTACTTGACCCTGGGTGTATTGGTTCAATAGCCTTGGCCCCTGGTGTATGTCATAGGATTCATCTGTTAAGGCAGTCAGACGCAACCCACCAGCCCATTGCACATAACCATGCGGCAATTCATCGTACCTGGAATTTACATACAATTCCAGCAAGGCAGGATCGCTCCAAACTGCTGCGTCAGACACGGAGTCAAGTGGCTGAAGGTCTAAAACATCATTACATGACCAGGTTGCCAGGGTGAACAGGAACAGAAAAGTATATTTCGATTTCATCATGCCGGAATTTAAAGTGTTATGGATAAGCCTGTTGAGATCACTCTTTGTTGAGGATAATACCATCCCGTATCTGAGCGGCTTTCCGGATCGTAAAGCCCTACCGAATTGTAAATGAAACCCAAATTGAATCCACTGACAAAGACCCGCAGGTTATTGATTTCGAATCGGCTGGTCAGCTTTTCAGGTAGCGTATAAGCCAATTCGACATTTTTGATTCTTAAAAAATGATTGTTTTTCACCCAGATCGTGGATACGTTTTGGATGGTGCTGCTGGACATATCCCAGGCGGCCGGGCTTGCGGCATTGGGGGTGGTCTCTTCCGAAATCCACCGGTTTTCAAAGTACCACGCGTCCTGGTTCACATCCCATGGCCGATAAATCGTGCTTGCGCCTGCCTGGCCCTGAAAAAAGACGTTGAATTCAAACCCCTGCCAGGTTGCACCCAATGAAAATCCATAGACGACTCTGGGCGTGGGGCCGTAGGGCAGCAAAATTCGGTCGTCCGCATTTAAAACCCCATCATTATTCACATCTTCCATGCGAACGTCTCCTGGCTTCGCATCAGGAAAGTGCGGCGAGTTGTTAATTTGCTCCTGATTTTGATACAGGCCGTTTGCCTGGTAAACCAGCAGATAATCAATTGGGCTGCCCTCTCTTTTTTGATATTCCGGCACAAAAGGGGATTCATCAATAAATACGATTTCATTTTTTGCAAAGGTGAATTGACCACCTATGCGATATTGAAGTGCTCTAAAAATCGTTTGCCGGTATAATGCTGAAATTTCAATGCCTTTGTTTTTTGTTTTTCCAATATTTTCATCAGGTAGCTCAATTCCGGTATAAAGCGGAACCGAGGCATTTCTTCGTGCAAGAATATCCGAACGCTGCTCATAAAAAGCATCTATCGTCAAATTAAGCACCCCGTCTGCAAAAGATGCATCAAGACCGATATTCGTTTTTCCGGCTGTTTCCCAGGTGATGTCGGGATTCGGCGTTCTTCCGGGAGTAAGGCCAACGCTCAGCACAGGGTCTTCACCCATCACGGCTGCTGGTCCCACGTTATAGATTTGAAGGTATTGGAAGTTATTCACCCGGTCATTACCCAACCGGCCCCAGGAACCCCTAAGCTTGAGTGCGCTCAACAGGTCGCTTTTCCAGAACGCTTCTTCTGAAATCCGCCATCCAACAGACACACCCGGGAATGCCCCAAATCGTCTGGAGGAGCTGAAATTTTGGGAACCATCTTTTCTTAGGGTAAATTCGAGCAGGTAGCGGTCACCATACGAGTAGTTGAGCCGGCCAAAATAATTTACGCGTGCTGATTGCCAGCCGCGGCCGTCGTTGGTCAGGTTGGCCTGAGAACCGGTGAACAAATACGGTAAATCCTCAGAAATCAGGTTTATTCTGGAAGCAGCAGTGTATTCTCCTTCGACTTGATTTTGTTCGTATGCAACAAATCCTCCAACCGTATGCTTTCCAAAATTGCGCGCGTAATTAATTCTGGCATGAAAGGTTTTACTCAACTCCCGATCGGCTTGCTGGAATAACTGAATATTGCCTGTGTTTGCACGAAGATTCTCATATTCTCCGTCGCTGTTCAGGAAAAAAACGTCGTAAGGCTTTTGAAGGACCTTTCTATCCTGATTGAGAATATCAATTGCTGCGAATCCGCTTACAGACAAGCCTTCAATCCATCGGTCGAAGGAGAGGGTCGCGCTCAATTTATTGTTGTAAACCTGTCTGTTTATTTCCGTCCCTCCGCTTTGGCCATTAATTCCAGGAAGGATATTCCCTTTACTGGTGTTTCTGAGCAGCCCATTATCATAATAGGGCGCTTCAAAAGGGGCCATATTGTAAATCCCCCTGATCAACCCTTCCACACCGCCGGAACCTTCCGTATTTTCAAACCTTCCGGCTAAATCCAAACCAATTTCGAGGTAAGGCGTTACGTTGACATCAATATTTGATCGGATATTATTTTGGCGGAAGCCAAATTGCGAACCCTTAAAGTTGGCATCCTGATAAAGATGCTGCCCGGAGATGTAATATTTGAAATTGGATGAACCGCCGGAGAGGCTTAAATTGTGCTGCGACTGTGGACTCCAGGGGTCCATTGCTTCGGACCACCAGTCGGTATTTGCCCAAATATTCGAATCGTTTTCGCCGTCGTTGTAATCTCTGATGATGTTTTGATAAATCTGCGGCCTGTTGTTTCTTTTATTCTGTTCGTCCAGCCAGCCGAGGTATTGTGGCGCGTTCATCAGCGTTTGCCGCTTGGCGGGCTGTGTAAACCCCAGGGAGTTGCTGTAGTTGAATTTAGGCTTGCCCTCTGATCCCCGCTTGGTCGTAACCAGAATAACCCCATTGGCTGCCTGTGCGCCATAAATTGCCGCCGAGGCATCTTTTAGAATGGAAATGCTCTCGATATCCTCTGGATTTAACCTTTCAAACGTGCCCCGGTTCGCAACGCCGTCAATCACAAAAAGAGGGGAAGCATCACCCGTGGTCGCTTTTCCCCGGATCAATATCTCCATACTTTCCCGACCGGGCTCACCACCTCTTGCATTGACGACTAACCCCGGCACCCTGCCAGTAAGACTGTTCGCAACATTGGGGGCTTTGGTTTGGGTAATTTCTCTGGCTTCAATTTTTAC
>JALHRK010000145.1 GCA_022841505.1 Saprospiraceae bacterium
GCCTATGCGCGACCAGGTACCGCCTGTGGCAGCCCCGCTCAGGGTTGCAGTCAGTGGAATGGTTTCATTATCGCAAATATCAAATGTGGTGGTTGTAACGGTGACGCCGGGGCATTTCGGCAAATTATTGGAAGTTCTGGATTCAGGCCCGCAATGGCATTGAAACTGCCCGTCGGCTTTAATCAGCGGGATCGAAACAAATACGCCATTCTGAGGGTCACAACCTGCAAAGCTGCCGGTATGCGTCACCAATGACCCGATGGCCAGCGGGCCGGTAAGGGTGCGAATCTCGATTAAAGTGGTGACCAACCCCTGGGCATCCAAGCAATAGTACTCCACGTCAATAGACTGCCCCGCTGCCAGCGCTACATTCCGTATGCGGATTTTAGTGGTGTACTGCAACTGTCCCTGATCATTGCAGGCAATGCTGAAGCTTTCAATATCCAGCTCCATTTTTTTCAACACAACCGGCGCTTCTCCTTCGCCCGCAAGGGCCCGTACAATGGGACAATTCATGCCGGTTGTCGGACAAAAAATATCGCTGTAAACGGCAATGATGCGTGCCGTAATTTTGTCGTTGATGGTGCAGGCAATGTTCTGTTGGGGTTGCAGGTCGAAATTAAAAGCCAGGGTTGCCACACCGCCATTGGGAATCATCAGGTTTGGCGGAAGCTTAAACTTCAATAGCCGGCGACCATCCGGTGCGATCGTTTCTCCAAGAAAAACAGGGCAATTGGCCCCGGGTACCGTCGTACAGGTAAAGCTGGAAGGCACATAATCCAGGACCGATGGTATGCTCAGGAAGATGGTATCGGTTGAACCGGTCGCAGCAGGAAGGCCATCATTCGGAAAAAGGTCGGCCAATTGCACCGCAACAAAAACTTTGCGCGGATCGCAGCCTGCAATGACCCCATCCGTGCCAATATTGATGCTGAAAGTGCCTTCGTATTCCGGTTCTGCACCGGCAATTCTGATGCGCGGAGAAAGGAAAACCGCGCCGCTTCCCTGGGCCTGGCCATTGCATACCGACTGGGCGAAAGGTTGATAAATTACGCGATCCCCGGATAAGAAGTCACAAGTCGTTTTGATGGAAAACCGGACGCGCGCGCGCCTGTCTTCTCCCCCCGGGTAAGCCGCCAGATTGGCATTCAACGTACCCGGCAAGGTATCGTTCAGGCCAGTATGATCGGTGAGGTTTACCTCCACAACCTGCCCGGTGACCGTGGGCGATGCGTTTTGGAAATTTCCCGAATTAGCGGGGTATTCAATTTGCACATTCCCGTCCAGCACCATGCCTTCCGGCAAAGTTATGCGCGTTTGGGGGTTCAGCAAATCGGCCTGCTGGGAAGAGTTGACTAAGATGTCGTAAATGAATTCTTCACACATACTCGCGGGCAGTGGCGAAGTCGCGATAAAATCGCCCTGAATGGCCGACAAACGGGGATAGATGTTCAGGGTTGTCGTCTGTGCGGGACAAGATGCCGTCAGTGGATTCGTAGGATAGGCCGGGCAATCCCAGCTTTGCCTGACCACCATGCTGTTGGTGATGCACCCATTGTAGGTGACGCAAATTTCCACTAATCTGGAACTGTTGCCGGGCATCGAAGTGGCCAGTTTCACCCATTTGCCATTGGCATAGCTCAACAGCGGCAAGGTAACGGGGGTCATCGTTGTGATGTCTTTTACAGACACCACATCCATGGTGCTCAGGTTGTCTTCCAGAGCCAGCCAGACAAATCGGCTTTCGCGCCCGGCTGTGGTGTTTTCTATTCGCACCTGAAAGCATTCTACGCGCTTCGTCCCGTTGATGGAGCCGGTTAGGTTGGTCAGGACATGAACCGGCGCCCCCGCTCCTACCGTGCCGGATTGCGGCCCGGATGCGGTGGCAACCTGGCAGCCAACCGGGCCATAGCCAAACCGGTTGTAATTCCAATTGGTGACCAGGTTTCCGTCATTCACAGAGTTGGCGCAGCCGGAATTGATCAGGTTGAATTTCAATTGATATCCCGTAACGCCCTGACTTGTTCCTGCCATGTCGTGCAGGGGCCAGTTGCCGGGGTTGGTCCAGGTCAGGGTGGTTCCGGAAATGGTTGGAGCAGGCAAATTGAAGGATCCGGTATACCAGGGGTCGTCAGAAGATCCGTACACCATCAAGACCGGCGTCACGGAAGGATCGTAACTGTCTCCGTTCATGATTTGAACAGAAACACTGTTGAGTCGGAATAACGGCCGGATTTCCATTGGGTATTCATCCTTAAGCACCGTCAATTCATGGTTGATGAACCCGCTGACCGGGTAAGAGCCGCAACCCGACCGCGTGCCAGCAACAGCCAGTGGAAAAACGCGGGGGTTGTGCAGGTACAATTCCGGTGAAAACGAATCGCAGCTAAAACGGGTATCGCCGCCGGGCATTGGATTGCCCGCAGCGCTGGCCAGATTAAAGGCCACCACCAATGGGCTGACAGGTTGGGTCGGCGATGCCGTCAGTCCGGGGTTGTTGCGAACCCGGAATACCGGAAATGCCGTCAACACGTCATTGCCTTCCAGTAAACCGCCCGGCAAGGTGGCAATGAATGCAGTGAAATTATACAAAAATACATGCCGTCCGGAAATCACAGAAACCGTGGGTGCAGGCAGGGGAACGTTGTTGGTGGTAACACCGGTACTGGCGTCAAAAAAATTGAAGGTTCCATTGACATAATCCAGCAAATTTGCCCCGGACAACTGGTTGTACGAGACTTCTATATAGCCATTATTGAAAGCAACCGTTCCGGAACTGCCCCCATTCATGGCATTTGAAATGGTAAACCTGAATTCGTCGCACGGCATCCCTTTGAGAAGATTGGCAACGGGTATGGCCGCGGGGTTTACCTGGGTTGCTCCCGTGTGGTCGGTATAGCCCAGGGTCGTCCGCCTGACGTCAACGGTTTGGGTTGTGAAACCGCCATTGGGGCATGGATTGCAATCGGCGCCGAAAATGGTAAAATTGCCGCAGCCCCATTTTTGCACACAACTACAACCCGCGTCGCAGGTAAACAGCGTTTCGTAACTAAAATTCAGCGGACTATCCGGGCAGGTATAACTCAGTTCGATGTCGAAGCAGGTAGTTCCGGAAATGAAAGCGCCACTCACGGTTGCAATATTCCCAACGGTTGTCACGCTGACAGCAATGCCATTGATGGTTGCCATGCCGGTTGCAGTGACCCCGGCCGGGAGGGTCAGGTTAAGTGCAAATGTATTGGCGGTGCAATTGGCCCCGCTAAAATTGCGCGCCAGACAAATTTGAACATGAAAGGTCTGCCCATCCAGCACGCTGACCGGATGGAACAATTCGGTGGCGCCAGCCGCTGAATTCCCGAAATTTAACCCCGCAGTGCCTGTTGAAGAAAGGCTCTGGCCGCATTGGTCTGTATAGGACGAACCGGCTATGAAATTTGCAGCTTCATTGGGCGCAGGACAGGCGGTAGGGCAAGTGTATTTCAAGGTTATCCGGAAGGTAATGGACGCTCCCTGGGGCAGGTCGTCAAAACGGCCATCTCCGTCTATATCGGCAAGACCGACGCCAGCGCCATCGGGATCAGCCAGAAACTGGGTTGCGTTGATCGAAGCAGGAACGCCATTCATCCCCGGCGTGTGCGTCACCGAAAACCCGTTCAGGGAGATCCCCGTAGTCATCCAGTTGACGGCATCCCACCCGGAGGCGCTGTTCATGCCAAACCGAAATACATTGTTAAACGCCGATGCAGCCGAGAGCACCCCGGTGCCATTATTGGTGAACGTGACATCAATGACCGGGTTCAAACACAAATTAAACCCCGTAACGACATTGGAAGTAACCTCTACATGCGGAGCGCCGGATGCCAGCAAAAAATCACCGGGGCCGGTTGGTGTCGGAGTTTGACAAAGGGTTCCCTCACACCCCCAATTGACGCTGTAAGACGAACTAAACGTACAGGATTGCAGCACCACCGTACGCATCGCGATGAAAGTTTCGGTATTGTTCAGCACCCCACCGGATAAAGCGGCAACCGGGATCTGATACGAGCGGGTATTGCCTGCAAGCCCCAGTAGTGCTGCCGGAAAACCGTTTACGGTGACCTGGGTGGTCGTCATTCCGGTTTCTGTAATGCTGAAAACAATGTTATCGGTATCTCCCAGACCCCCGTTTTGGATGGCGATGGGTACCGTTACGGGCACGCCTATGGCCGCTGTCTGAATGGGATGAGACAGCAGATTTAGTTCGGCCTCAAGAATGTCCGCAGCGATTTCTCCTGCCTGCACCTGGCCGTTGAAGGTGACCTGGAGTGGAAAAATAGCCGTACCCGCCACAGCCGTACAATTGGCCCGCACCCGGAATGAAAACCGGATTTCGTTGCCCGCGTTAATGGATCCGCCTGGCCTTGTAACCGTGAATACCGGATTGGTAGCCAAAGGATTGGATTGCGCAATGGCCAATCCCCCGGTTTGGGAAATCAGCAGTACGCTGCCGGGGATGTAAAACAAACCGGCGGGCATTGGCGCCGACACAACAGCGTTGGCGCCAGTCGCCGTGAATTGCAAAACAACCTCCATCGTGGTTTCTCCGAAGCACTTGTCCACATCAGGAGCAAGGGCGGCATTGGGGTCAATGATATTGACCTGTGCCGCAATTGGGAGGATCAACGTGTAACAAAGGAAAATTAAACTGAATCGGGCCAGCATAGCGTTTTTCAACAACCACTTTCCGGAAGTGTTGCTCATAGTACAAGTCGTCATAACGGGTTTCAGATTATAATTTGTTAGCAAAACCAAAATCGCAGGCCGGAAACCGGATCTGGCAGCGATCGGTTGTTAACCGCACGTCGCGGACAGGCGTGCGCAAAGTCGAGTGCACGCAATGCGTTCAAGGAGAAACAGTTATGCCACAACCAGTAGACATGGCAAGGCCATAGCTTGGCTTAGGCAATAAGCTGCAAATCCGTTGAACTACCGCCAACGGTCAGGGGCCGTATGTGTTTTGTGAAAACACAAAAGCCCTGCTGCGATTCACAACAGAAGCCATAGTGGCAATCAGAATACCCGAAATGGGGAGGTGAGAAACTGGAATAAAAAGCCGGAAAACCGGCCGTGTAACACAAAATGTAAAGTGGAGTCAGGGAAAGAAAATCCGCAAAACATAGTCCGCATCAACTCCAAACCTGCGTCGGATCAACTCCACGCATGCTGGTCATTGCACGTATGATTTTTAGAGCAAAACCTGGATTAGCCCCTTTCATGTAAAGTTGTTTCGTAGTTGTTCATAATTTTCGAATTATTTCCAGCTACACCAATCCTGATTAACACACCAGAAATCTGCGTATTAAAAAGAATGATACCCCTATCCAAAAAATGCATGGGGTCTCTGTCTTATGTTTTTGGGAGTATCATGGTGTAAAATTAACTCTAAGGTGGTTACAAACAACTTCTTCCAAGCATTTTCCGGGAAAACTACACACCCGTATAGTTTGTTTTAACCCGCTCCTTGCCTTAAATTTGTTCAGACATTTGCTCGTTAGGGTATTATAGAGACGTTCCTTTAGCTCAAGCTCAACGAAATCCGTAGCATCATGTAGCCGGAGCATCTGTTAGAAAACCGAATTTTAACCAAAATTTGTCTGCTCTTTTTTTGAGAGAGTTGCTTACCTTTCCTTGAATAAATCGCATAGCTATGAAAAAATTAATCCTGCTTTTATTGGCTTTTTGCAGTGCGCAGGCAGCACAGGCATTGGATGTGAGTATTTCTTACGCCACGTTCAAAGGCATTGACAAGCCCTATATTGAGGTGTATATACACGTTGCCGGTTCTTCGGCCACTTATGCGCCTTTGAGTGATACGACGGCCCAGGCGACGCTGGAGGTACTGATCCTGTTCAAACGCGGCGAAGAAATCGTCAAATTCGACAAATACCTGCTCAACAGCCCGATCCATAAATCTGCACTCGATTTCGTGGATATGAAGCGCTACGCCATTGACAACGGAACATACGAACTGACGGTCAATGTTCAGGATACCCACAAACCGGAAAACGTCAAAGCCTACCAGGCGCCGGTTTCGGTTCAGTACAGCAACGAAAGCCTGCAACAATCTGACATTCAGCTGTTGGCCTCTTACCGCAAAGACGAGGATACCAGCAATCCTTTTGCGAAAAATGGCATCCACATGGAGCCCCTCCCCTATCACTACTACGGCAAAAATGCGTCCCTGTTGCTGTTTTACAACGAGTTGTACAATTCAGAAACGGCCATTGGCGAAGATTTCCAGGTGAGCTATTTTATAGAAAAAGCGGTTGAAGGGCAACCCAAATCCGTCCTGATCGGCCACAAACGCATGAAACCCGCGCCCGTCGTTCCGTTGCTGATCCAAATGGACATCAGCACGCTGGAATCCGGCAATTACACCTTGGTGGTAGAAGCCCGCGACCGCCTGAAAACGCTGTTGAGCCGCAAATCGCTCTTTTTTCAGCGCAGCAATCCTTACCTGAATCCAACGCCGGAAGCCCTAACCCAGCAAGCTTTGGCCGACGAGTTCGTGAGCCGCCTGAGCAAAGACGACCTCAAATTTGGCATGCGCGCCATCATGCCCAAAATTCCGCAGCAGGACATGGAAACGGTCGGCCTCATGCTCAAGCAAGACAGCCTGAACGCCCTGCGCATGTACCTGTTCAGCTATTGGATTAAAAAAAGTGCCACCAATCCGGAAGGCGCTTTTCAGCAATACATGAATGTTGCCCGTGCCGTAGATAACCAGTTCCGGTCGGGTTTCCGCCACGGAATCGAAACGGATCGGGGCTTCACTTACCTGAAATACGGGCAACCCGACGACATTGAGGGCCGCGAGGACGAACCTTCCGCCCCGCCTTATGAAATCTGGATTTACTACGATTTTCCGTTTACCAAACAAAAGAATGTCAAATTCCTGTTCTACAACCCTACCCTGGCGCCCGGCGAATACCGGCTCCTGCATTCCACCGCCAACGGGGAGTTGAACAACCCGCAATGGGAACTGGAACTCTACCGCGACGCTCCCGACCAGGTGGACGGCGATGCGTTTGATTCGACGAGCATGAAAGACAATTTCAACCGGAGTGCGAAGCGGATTATGAGTGATTTTTGAGGGAATTGCAACAAAAGAAAGGGCCTGCACGAAAACCGTACAGGCCCCTTTCTAAAAGGTTTTTTGGACTTATATTCAAAATTCAAATCAGGGGGAGTCCTGAGTCGCCTTTTCAGACCCACAGGCTCCGGTTATGCGTTCGCAAGCATATCTTGCGGAAATGGCAGATCATTAACTTGTGTAAAGTGGTGCTTTTGCCCCGTTCATCTTAGACCTTGTTCGGGATTTCGATCAAGCCCTTAGAGAGAACAGCAGCAATCAGAAAGGGGTACGAATAGACGTTGCCCCTTATAATAGCTTGTGGTGATCAAGCGAGTTGAAGGTGTAAGTAGTTGCTGGATACAAATATATACACAAGGATTAGCGAAAGAAAGTGCTATCTACTGGAGCGTCAGTTAACATCATTGAAGCGTACTAAATCCGCCTTGAAGTTTGATTCTATTTCCCCAGCCAGTCCTTAAACTCCTGCGCTTTTTCGCGGCTAATGAGCACATCTGTTTCCGAAACAGGCTTTAATTCGGCTTTCAGCCGCCCGTTGAGGTGGGGATAGACGGCGTCAACGGATTTGATGTGGAGAATGAAACCGCGGTTGGCGCGAAAAAACGACCGAGGGTCAACCATTGCCTCCAGTTCATCGAGCGTATATTCAAGGCTAAACCGAATGTTGCCCCTCGTTTTCAGAAAAGAAATGCTGCTTTCGGAGTAAAAATAAGCAACTTCAGCAATATCAATGGGCAGCATGCGCTGACCGTGCTTCACCAAAAAACGATCCCGGTAGTCAGGCGTGATTTGCAGGCGAATGTCCCTCAGCAATTGCTGGATGTCGGGCGCCGCAGGATGGCCGTACTTTTGCTTCATCTGGGCGTACTTCTCTAAGCTCTGCCGGAGGTCGTCTTTTTTGATGGGTTTCAGCAGGTAGTCAATGCTGTTGACCTTAAAAGCCTGGATGGCGTATTCATCGTAGGAAGTGGTAAAAATGACGGCGCTGTTGACGACCGTCTGGTTGAAAATTTCAAAGCTCTGGCCATCGCTCAGTTCAATGTCGAGAAAGATCAGATCGGGTTCTAAATTGTCCTGTAACCACTGTACGGTTGTTTCGATGCCATCCGTTTGCCCCACGATTTGGATGTTTTTGTCCACTTCATGGATGGTTCTGCTCAGTTTTTCAACGGCGAGCTGCTCGTCTTCAACGATTAATACTCTCATTTGTGGTTGTTCATTTTATTTCCAATCCAATGACATGATCATACAAATTGGCATCCGGGTCTTCTATCAAATTCAAAATTACACTAAAACTTTGATCCGTTTTTTGGATGACGATGTCCGGCTGGTTGAGCAATTTGTAATTGGCGCTGATGTTGCTCAGCCCAACTTTGTTGCTCTCGACGGCTATTTTCTTTTCCTGGAGGTTATTGGAAACGGTCAGGCAGCCTTCATCATTGGTGAAGATGCGAATATACAAAGGCGCTGAACGCGAAACGACATTGTGTTTCACGGCATTTTCGATCAGCAGTTGCAGGGTCAGGGGTGGCAACAGGCGCTTGTGGTAATCTTCGCTGATGTTCAGCTCGCAATGCAAGCCCATTCCATAGCGCTTTTTGAGCAATTGAAGGTAGCTTTGCGCAAACGCTAATTCTTCCTCAAGGGTTACCAGGCGCCGACTGTTTTTGCGCAGCAGGTAGCGATAAATATCCGACATCTCATCCAGAAAAACCTCTGCCTCGTCCGGGTCGGAGCGGATCAGGGAAGATAGCGAGTTGAGGCTGTTGAACAAAAAATGTGGACTGATCTGGTTCTTCAAAGCTTCGATATGGCTGTTCATCACTTTGAATTCCAATTGTTTGGCCGTTCGTTCATGGTCTGTCCACTGCTCAAAAAAATACTGAGCTTCGTAAATCCCCGCCAGAAAAACAACACAAATAATGGCTAAAAAAAACTCTTTGATCCAATAGGTAAAATCAACCTGAACCCCTTCGGGCAATAATACCTGATTCAGCAAACCGACATGCCACAAAACAAAAAGCGCCGTGATGACGATATAACTGGCAATTGACCAGACCACCCGCCTGCGGGTTTCTCCGAGGCTGGGGTATTTGAGCCGAAAAAAAATCAGGGTTGAGCGACAAGCAATCCAGCCCAGGGTGTCATCCACCAACACGACCAGAAAGTGCAGCCAAAACGACATAACAGCAATATCCGGCTCCCAAAACCACATCGTCCCGGCGAGGATGATGCTGAGAATGGGAATTCCGTACAGCCTTATCTTTCTGTCGTTCAGTTTTTTCACGGTCAACTCAGTTGATTTTTCAGCCAATCCGAAACATCGCCGATAAAAGCATGCACGTCATCCACAATCATATAATGCGGCAACCCGGGATAGACCGCCATTTTTTTCGAACCGGTCAACCGGTCAAAAAGCCGCTTGCTGTATGCCGGTTTAAAAATCGTATCCTTTTCGGCCTGTATCAGTAAAAGTGGCGTTTGCAGGGCTTCAACGGGCGTATCGAGGGGCGTATTGCACAGCGACGCCAGGGTTTTCAGCCGCACCATATCTACCAGCAGCGGGTCATCCTGGATAATAGACCAGGCATTCCCGATGTGGCGCACCGGCTCAATTTTCAGGTTCAAATAAAGTGACATGGAAACCGGAAACGCCGGCAGCCATTTGGCCAGAGCAATAACGCCTTTTTTAATGAATTTCGAAAATTTTGGCCAACGCGTCAATTCTACCGCGTCGTCGGCAGCCAGATCGGCAATATTGTGACAGACCAACCCTTTGATCACCGGGCTTCGATTGGCCTCACGCGCCAGTTTTTCCTCTTTTGCCGCGCAGTAAAAACTGACAATGCCGCCCTGGCTGGAGCCCGATAAAAACAAAGGTAATGCTTCACGCTGATGAAAAAAATGAACCAGCGCATACAAATCGTCCACCAATTCAGGAATTGCATAAGCACCATTGGCGCCAGTGCTTTGGCCATGGCAGCGGGGGTCGTAGCCGATTACCTTGTAGCCGAGATTAGCCAAAGCCAGCAGGTATTCGCCATACAAAAGCGCGTAGGCATTCGTGCCGGGCGAAAACAAAATCAGCCCTTTGGGATTGGGCGTATCAAGGATGGAGAGGTGGATTTCCTGCCCGTTTACCGGAATGCGGGAAAAAGAAAAACGGTCGTAATAATTTTCAATGCCCCGGCGGCGGCAAACGTCTTCGAGGGTGATTTTTATTCGGCTTGCGTTTCGTGACCATTTCATTAGCAGGAAGTTATTTATGCTTAGTCCGTTTCACCAAACGAAAATAGCGCAAAAAGCCAAGCCGCAGGAAAAATGAGAAAAATCGTTTGGCGAAGTAAACCATTTTTGCAAATGTGGTGATGACGATCATTCTTTTCCCTTTTTCCACCCCTTCCAAAATGAGCTCAGCGCAGTCTTTGGCCGTTATGCCTTTCGGCCAAAGCTTCAGTATCTTTTTTTTGTTAAAACCAATGACTTGTCCGGTTCTGTAAATCGGCGTTCGCACCACGCCGGGGCATACCGCGGTTACTTTCACATCGTAAAAAGATGCCTCTACTTCGAGCGCTTCCGTCAGTCCCTGAATGGCGTATTTGCTGGCCACATAAGGCGCTTCTCCGGGCAATGGCGCCAGGCCCGCCAGGCTGGAAATGTTCACAATATGGCCTTTCCTGTTTTTTACCATCAGGGGATAAAATAGTTGGATGCCATTGATCGTCCCGTAAATATTGACATCAATCACCCTTTTCCAGGATTGTATGCTGAAGTCCTTCACTTCGCCGCCAATGCCAATGCCGGCGTTGTTGAACAAATAATCGGGGCAGGTCTCTGTCTTCAGAAATTCCAGGTAAAAGGCTTCAAAACGTTGGTGGTCTGATACATCAAAACTAAAAGTAAAAACATTCGGGTTTGACTTTTTTAAGGATTCCGATAGTTCCTGCAACCCTTCTTCATTCAGATCCACCAAATAAAGCCTGGCCCGCTTTGCGTTTAACTGCCTTGCAAGGGCTTTGCCAATACCCGATGCCGCACCAGTGATGATGATGGTTTTTTTGTGAAAAATGGAGCGTTTGCGCATGTAGGAATCGGAGTTGTAGTTGCTGATTTGGCAGCAAATTACAAAATCGCCGAAAAGTTTTTCTCTACATTTGTAGTGCAGGATAACATGTCCAATCCTTGTCCGGATTTATACTTCGCGCTGCTTAGCTTTGCACATGACTTTCAATGTGACGCTCAGATTAGCAGTGCTCAGTATGACAAAATCGGCTTCGCACCTAACGGTGCGAGGTATAAAAACACTAGCATGACCATCATCGGCAATATCTTTTTGACGCTGGCGACCTTCATTTACGTATTCATCCTCTCCTTCGCTTACGGCGACAAACCGCCTCAATCGGGCGATGCTGCCGGCGGGTACGCGATGGGGACGATCCTGTTGGAACTGGCTTTTCTGGGCTGTATGGTCATTGCAACGGTCGCCGTGGGCTGGGCAGGCGGGTTTGACTGGATGTCAGGCGGCAAATCGGCTAAGTGGGGCATTGCTTTTTTAGGTCTGTTGACCATCATTTTTGTTGCCGCATTGAGCACAATGTTCAGGTTTGAGCCTGTTCCTCCGTGGTCTATTCGGTACCTGACCGGGGTGGCACCAGCGGTTTTCCCTGCTGTTTTGCTGCTCGCAGGCGCCGTTTTGCTGAACGCTCCCATTCGGGAAATTATCCCTTTGCCTGCCTACAAAATTCCATTGATCATCGTTTTCGGTATCAGCCTGATTGCATGTCTGGCAGGCTTGGTTGAATTGATGGTGTGGCAACAACAACGCGCCAACCAGCAGATCGCAACTGCATTATCCGACCAGGAAAGGTACCACCAGAATCACCTTGCCGATGTGGCAAGCGCAGACGTGATGGACACCAATGGCCTGATCAATATTTTGGTGTTTACAGACGGCAACCACCGCCCCGAATTGCGGGAAAAAGCGCTGGAAAAAATCAAATCCAACCCCAATTGGCAGCAGGTGCTGGTGGAAGCGCTCAGAAGCCCGAATGCGCCTACGGTGTTTACGTTTTTGGCCTCCAACGCCGTGGACGACAAAGCCCTGTTTGCCGAACCCGTCCGCGAAGGCATTTTGAACTTCGCAGAAGGCATCCGGCGCAATATCCGTCAGTGTTCTCATCCTTCCCATTTTTATGCCGATCAGTTTTCCTGGGACATTGACCGCATGCTGGCCACGGTTGAAAACTTCAAAGATATGGGCGTGGATTACCTGCCTGCCATGCGCGAAGTGCGCGCTGCGTTAGATGAGCCCAGCGACCCGCCAGGGTTGAAACAGGTGGAGTTTAAGGCGGTGAGTACGCTGGATTGGTGGATTAGGCAGTCTCGGAAATAATGGAGTTTGGGGACGCTCCCAATCAAACCTGCGGGCTCGCCACAAACTTCATCGAAAGCGAGTTCACACAATGCCTGGTATTTTTTTTCGTAAACCGCTCTCCAACAAAAACATGCCCGAGATGCCCGCCGCAATTGGCGCATAAAATCTCCGTTCGGCGACCATCTGCGTCCGTTTCGTGGCGGACGGCGCCCGGAATTTCGTCGTCGAAGCTGGGCCAGCCGCAGCCGGAATCAAACTTGTCTTCCGAGCGGTACAGCGGCGCATTGCATTGGCGGCACAGGTAGGTGCCCGCCGCTTTGAAGTTGTTGTATTCTCCCGTAAACGGGCGCTCCGTGCCTTTGTTAAGCAGGACGTACGCTTCTTCGGGTGTGAGGGTGTTGTATTCCATAATCTGATTTTTCTCTAAAAACAACTATTCAGAAAGGTGGTTTAATCGGCAGTGTCGCAACACGGACAGTGGTACTTTTTTCGAAGCCCTACTCCCCTTTTATCGATAAGAGGTAACACCTTCTAAAAAGGTGTCACCTCCTATAGCATCAGGCTTGGAACCCACATCAAACATTCCAAAACCCCAATCTTCAAATTTTCAAATCCTCAAATCTTCAAATCATTTCCCTACCACAAATTTCTCTACCACAAACCCGCCATCCCAAATCACCTGCGCGAGGTAAACCCCGGGCTGGATGTTTGCCGGCAAGGCAACCGACTGATGCGTTCCACTCACAGAAGCCTCGAAAACTGGGCGGCCATCTAACGTTAACAGCTGCACCAGCGCGCCTGCGGGGGCATTTTTTACCTGAAAATTGATGCTGGCCGGGTTGGGATACAATTCCGGACGGGGTGCGGCAATCACTTCATTGTTGCCCACCGTGATTTCCTGCAATTCTGCAAAGAAAAAGATCGCTGCGGTGACGGCCGGCTGCACGCAACCTCCGTGATCAGCATTCGGATTGACATTGATGGCATCCACCGTTGTGGCTCCTAACACGGTCGTCATCACGGAATCGGCGATGATGCTGTTCCGGTAAGTGACCTGATCGTCAGCCAGGCAATAATAAAGCCGGGTTGGAGAAACGGGCACCCATTCGTAGACGTCGTTGGCACGCAAGGCCACATTCGCCGGGTGGTTCGGGTTGTTGATCACCCCTTGCAGAACGCTGTCCTGGAACATGTTTTTCGTAACGGAGGCGCCAAATTCTAGCTCCAACTGGTCAATGAGCATGTCGTTGAGGTCGCCCAGGTCAATTTCTTCGTTGTAAAACTGCTCAATCATGTCTGCGTACGGCTGCTTAAAGTATTCCTCGATGTCGTCGAAAAGGCCGTAAGCTAAGTTGTAGGACAAAACCGTGTATGGCAGGTAAGCCGCAAAATAGTAGGGATCGTCGCTGAGGATTTTATCGCGCATCGCTCCGGAAATGCTGTACGGACCCGACATGTGAGCCGCAGCAGTCACCGTAAACTCGTCGGAGTGATCCTGCTCAATGGAGCGGTGCAGGGCCATACCCGCGTGTCCGCCCTGGGAATAGCCGGAGATGAACAACTGCTCGTTGATGGCGACGTCGTTTTCTTCGGCAAACTGCCGGACAGCAAATAGCATGTCCACGGCTGCGGAAGCTTCCGTTTCAGCGTGTACATAAGGGTGAAAACCCCGGGCTTCCCCCAGCCCCAGGAAATCGGGCGCTGCGGTTACGTAGCCCATGCCGCCAAAAACAGCAGCCAGTTCCCAGCC
>JALHRK010000146.1 GCA_022841505.1 Saprospiraceae bacterium
TCTAAAAACAATTGGCGATTCACTCGATGTTTCTGATAATGACCAATTAACCGATTTTGGTGCGTTGGATCAATTGGATACGATCAAAGGCAATGTCAATATCCGGAACAACAGCAGCCTTACTGCCTATTTCGGTTTCGATGCGTTAAAGCACATTGGCGGAAGCCTGAATATTGAACAAAATTATTACCTGACAAGCCTGGATGGCCTGAATCAACTCACCTTTATTGGAAAAGACCTGCGCATCTCGGAAAACGTGCTGCTCTCTGATTTGGGCGGACTGGAGGGCTTAGATACGGTTGCCGGGCGGCTTATGATCGTCAACACGCCTGCAATCTCCAACTTAGCCGGACTTGGCGCGCTGGCCTATACGGAAGAGCTTATTTTGGAGGGAAATATCGGCCTGCTGGCGCTTGAAGGAATGGGCGCAGCGGTTGTTGGGCGCGCCATTCGCATAGCCGGCAATTATTCGCTGACTAATCTCTCTGATTTGGAACTATTTGATGATTTTCAGGGAGACCTTTACATCGGCCTTTCTGCGCTTCCGGATTTGAGCGGATTAGCCGGAATGGATTCGTTGCGCTCTCTGCAACTTGTTGAAAATCTGAATTTGGTTAGCCTTGCCGGATTGGAAACCCTCGCTGCCCTTGATTCTTCCTTAGTCATCCGCGATAATCCTTTGTTGAGCGATCTCGGCGCCCTGAACCATACCATCTGGTTTGGCGGAGACGAATTAGTCATCGCAGAAAACGACTCGCTGAGCGATTGTGCAGTTCAGGCGGTTTGCGACTGGTTAGCCGGGCCGGATATTTCGAACCTCGATATTTCAAACAACAGGGATGGTTGTCAGAACAGGGCGGAAGTTGAGGAGGCTTGTTTAGACAAAAACATCACAGAAACGATGATTTTGCTTTCGCCAAACCCGTTTTCCAATGTATTTGAAATTCATATCAATACCCCTTATGAGGAAGCAACCATGCGGCTTTGGGACATATCAGGAAGGATTTTGCAGCAGGCAACATTTACCAGGCAGCGCGAATTCGACCTGAGCGTATTAAGTCCCGGCGTTTATATTGTTGAAATTCAGTTTGATGGACAAGTGATTGTAAAAAAAGTTGTTAAAGGAAGGATATAACATGATCTATCTAAACAAAATAATATGAGAATATTTACCCTCCCATTTCTAATCCTGTTTTCTTTCGGGCTATTGCGCGCGCAATGCCCGCCGGGCAATATTTACCTGACTTCGCAATTCGAAGTAGACACATTCGGCGCCAACTGGCCCAATTGCGAAACCATTGCCGGCGATTTACACCTTGGTAAATACAGTCAGCTTGCCAATATTGATAACCTGCTGGCAATGAGTAATATCCGGCGAGTGGAAGGGTCGCTTTATATCCGATCCAATTTCTTTTTGGAAAACCTGCATGGGCTGGAAAACCTTGAGTTTATTGGCAAGCATTTCAATATTTCCGAAAATCAACGCTTAGTTAATCTGGAGGGTTTGGATCAGCTTGAATTTATTGGCGACTCACTGGTCGTATTTGAAAATGACGCTTTGCAGTCTTTTAGCGGGTTGGAGCAATTGGATACCATTAGAGGTAATCTTTCTATTTATAACAATAATAGTTTAATTAATTGTGAAGGTTTGAATAGTCTCAGGTTTGTTGGAAAAGACTTAGGAATTTACGATTGTGAGGCACTGATAAATCTAGACGGACTAAACCATCTTACCTCAATTGGCGGAGATTTTACCCTCCTTGCTACCTATCGATTGGTTGATTTACATGGTTTAGAAAGCCTGGATAGTATCCATGGAGGGCTGTCAATTTTTTATACTTTTGATTTGACTACTTTAGCCGGGTTGGAATCTCTTAAATACGCCAAATACCTTGTCGTAAAAGGGAATGACTTCCTGGCAAATTTCAAGGGATTGGAACAACTTACGGTTGATCAATTAATTTTTATTCTTAATAATCAACATTTGGAAGACATTTCCGGATTAAAACTATTCGATGGATTTAAAGGGGAGCTTTCCATTTATCGTTCTGCGCTGGAAAACCTCAGTGGGTTGTCCGGTCTTCATTCACTTGCCTCTCTGAGAATCGTTGATAACTTTAACTTAACCAGCCTGGACGGCCTGGAAAACTTAGCACGCATAGATTCGGGACTCTGGATTGAACAAAACGAACTGTTGAGCGACCTCAACGCTTTAGACCATCCCATTGCTTTCAATGGTGAAGTTTTAGCCATCCAAAGAAACGCTTCCCTGAGCAACTGCGCAGTAGACGCCCTCTGCAACTGGATAAGCAGGCCAGACGCCATAGACATCATGATCATCAATGAAAACAACGCGGGTTGTAACTATGTGTGGGAGATAGAAGAAGCATGTTCCGATATGGGTTTACTGGAGCCTCCCTACCTTTTGCTTTGGCCGAATCCTTTTTCTAATCGGCTTGACGTGTTTGTCAATATCCCTTACGAAGAAGCGAACATCCGAATTTTGGATGTTTCGGGCAGGTTGTTGATGCAGGATGTGTTTATCCGAAATTGGAATTTTGACCTTGCTTTTTTCAGCGCTGGGGTGTATTTCGTTGAAATTCAGGTTAATGGCCATAAATTCACAAATAGAATTCTCAAAATTTAAAATCGAAGGCGGTTTTCAAGTAACAATCAACCCCGCCAGACATTAACCTACAGTTTTGATACATGGCTTTTTTGCCCTATATTGGCCCCATTCCATAACCTGAAAAACTGTAAACGTATGTCCATCCAACGCTTAACCCTCCTTTTTGTCATTCTAACCTGTTCTATTTCATTATTTGCTCAAAAAAAGGCGGAAACCTTGCCAAAATGGGACGTCACGCCCATCGAATTAACCGCCCTCAATTCCGGTTTCCGCGACATCAACCTTTCCATCACCCCCAACGGGAAATACCTGTATTTCATGTCGGGGCGGGGCGGCCAGTCGTGGTCGTATCCCAACTACACCAGCTATCGCGGTAAACCGGAACACGACGGCGACATCTGGTTCAGCAAAAGGGTCAACGACGTGTGGCAGGCGCCGCTTTGCCTCGGCATGCCTATCAACACTTCCAGCGGCGAAGACGAGCCGGTTATTTCTGCCGATGGCCAAACGGTCTATTTCCAAAGCTGGAGCAACTGGACCAACAGAGGCGGCCCTTATTTCCGGGCGGAGCTGCACGGCGAAAAATGGGGCACGCCCGTCGCCCTTGGCGGTGGCATTCACCGGTTTTTTGCCGGGGGGTTCAGCGCCACCGATGGCATGTCCGTTTCGCCGGATGGTACTATTTTTGTTGTTGCGGTGGGGAAAAGCTACGAAGGCCCAATGGATATTTACATCACCAGCAAAGGGCGCGACGGCGTGTGGGCTTATCCTGAAAAACTTGATATTTCCACCCCCGGCGACGAGCGTTCCGTGTTCATTGGCGCCGACAACCGTACGCTCTATTTCGCTTCGAATGGCTGGGGCGGCTTTGGCAAGCTCGATATTTTCAAAACGGAACTGCTCGGCGGCAGCAAATGCGGCCCGGTCTATAACATTGGTAAACCGTTCAATACCAAAGAAGAAGATTATGGTTTTGTGATGGATGTGCTGCGCGACGAAGTCTACTTTGTGCGCAATGGCGATATTTTTTACGCAAAATTAGGCAAGGACGCCGACCCCCGCATCAAACCACAACCCGTGATCGTACTGGAAGGCACCATTAAAGATCCTGCCGGACAAGGGGTGGAATCCGACATTACCTTAAGGCGCAATGCGGACAAATCGTACGTAACCGGCAGCCGCAGCAATGCCAAAACGGGGGAGTATTCCCTTGTTTTTCCGCGGCAGGAAGGGGAGTACACGCAGGAAATCCGCTTCAATGAGGATTATGTAGTCGAGCACGCCATTTCGGTGAACGCGCAAACGCCGGCATTGGTCGAGCAACCCATCGTTGCCGACCCTGAAAGATTAATTAAGATTGCTCCTGCGGTTGCTCCACAACCAGAAAAAGTCATCGTTCCGGAACCCGTTGTTCATACACCGGTGGCAAAAGCGCCTGCTCCCGTCAACGCCGTAACCGCCCTCAAAGCGGTCGTTTATTTTGACACCGACCGCGCCGAAATGACGCCAGAAGCAGCCCAATCGCTCAAGGAAGCGGTGGAAATCCTGAAAGCCGACGGCGGATGTACCTTGTCGTTGACGGGCCATACGGATGCCGATGGCACCAAGGCCTACAACCTGGGCTTGTCGCAACGGCGCGTTCAAAGTGTGGCGGATTTTCTGAAAAGTAAAGGGATTGATTTTGTCCCGAAGTTGGCTTCGAAAGGGGAAACCGATCCGGTTACTGGAAATCAAACGGCTGAAGGCAAGCGCCAAAACCGGCGGGTAGAGGTGGAAGTTAAGTGTGAGGGTTCGGATAAATGATTTTGGAAATTATAAAAACTCCCTGGGACTCCGTGATATTTAATTTCGTGGAGTTTCGCGGAGGGAACGCGGAGGCTCCCAGCGTTAGATATTAAAACTCCCTGAACCAATACGCAATCTCAAAACGCACTCAAAAATGGCTGGTATATCCCGGAACAAAGGAATATCTTCACCATTTATCCTGATTAATATAAAATATGAGAACTTTTACCCTTGTTGCAGGCCTGCTCTTTTCGTGTGGAGTCATGCATTCGCAATGCCCGGTTGGCGATATAATTTTAACTTCCCAGGCCCAGGTAAACGCCTTTGCAACTAATTGGCCGGCATGTGATACCATTTTGGGGAACCTGACCATTGGGGATGTATCCGCTCCCTCAGATATTACAGATCTAAGCCCCCTGAATCAGGTAGCCTATGTCTCCTACTCAGTGAATATTATTGGAAATAGTATGCTGACTAATTTGAGCGGTTTAGATAACCTGCAAGCTATTGGAGGAACACTGACTATTCAAGAAAATTCTGTATTGAATAACCTGGATGGCCTTACACAACTCGACACCATCAAAAACCTGCTGGATATTGCTGTCAACCCTTTGCTGTCTTCCATTCAGGGATTGTCAGATCTTGATTATCTGCATGAATTTAGACTTTTTTTAAACCCCGGTATTTCGAGTTTAACCGGACTGGAGCAGGCTTTTATTGATAGCCTGATTTATATCACTAATAACGAGAGCTTGACCAGTCTGGAGGGACTTGGTTCGCTGCAGGGTTTCAGAGGCACTTTACTCATCGTTAATAATCGCCGCATTGAAGAGTTTAGCATTTTATCAGATTTAGACTCTTTATATTCTCTGCAACTGCGTTTTTGTGACTCGC
Organism: Saprospiraceae bacterium; assembly: GCA_022841505.1. Taxonomy (GTDB): domain Bacteria; phylum Bacteroidota; class Bacteroidia; order Chitinophagales; family Saprospiraceae; genus JABWAJ01. Next base: position 5,309 of record JALHRK010000146.1, read on the forward strand.
TGACTAATTTACAAGTTCTTGAAAATCTGGTTTTTGTTGAAGATTGGTTCAGGATTGACGACAACTCCAGGTTGTCCACTTTAGAAGGCTTGGTAAATCTGAAACAGGTAGGAGGTTTGGGAATAACTGACAATGTCTTGCTTGACGACCTGAGCAGTTTACCCCCATTAAAGGAAATAAAAGGGAATGTTCATATCGGAGGAAATGGCTTGCAAAGCCTTGAAGGACTGGATAGCTTAGCTACCATAGGCGGTGATTTGCTTTTACTCTATGAGAATAATTTGGCAGACCTCCATGGATTGGAAAACCTTACTACTATTGGAAATGACTTCTGGTTACTTAGGAATGGCGCTTTAAATAATCTGAGTGGCCTGGAACAACTCAGGTCCATTGGTGCCGAACTGGATATACAGGATAATGATGGATTGTTGAGCCTGCAGGGGCTGGAACAACTTAGATCCATTGGACAAAATTTTTTCATCGAGGAGAATGATGTGTTGGTGGATCTAAATGGTCTGCAAGGTCTGGATTCTATTGGTGGTACGCTATTGATATACAAAAATTCCGCTTTATCCAGTTTGGATGGCTTGGAGCAGCTTCAGTATATTGGATCGGAACTTTTCATAAGTAGGAATGTAACTTTAGCTAGTTTAGAAGCTTTGAATCACTCCATCTTACCACTGGACCATGTTATTTACATATTTAATAATTCGAATCTGAGCGAATGTGCGGTTCAAGTCGTTTGCGAAACCTTACAGGCGGACTCGGCTTATGTGAACATATCAGGCAATGCAACGGGTTGCCAAAACAATCAGGAGGTTTTGGAAGCCTGTTTAACGCCTGTTTCGCCCGAGTTGGATGTCTTGCCGGCGTGTGTGCTTTTCCCAAATCCCGTCCACCATGCTCTCCATGTTTTTGTCAAAGTACCCTATGAGGAAGTGACGATCGGGATTCGAGATATTTCGGGCAGGGTTTGGATGCAGGACACCTTCTTTCGCAATCAGCAGGTTGACTTGAGTTTTCTGGATGCTGGCATTTATTTTGTTGAAATAGAGGTGAATGGATATAGAACAACCAGAAAAATCGTCAAAATTTAACTGGTTTCATGAACCTGACTTTTGTGGATTCCTTCGCTCAAAACCGGCCTGCCCGCGATACCATTTACGTGGATTTGTATATTGGGAAATTCCAGACACAATCGTTTCCACTTATCACCAACCTGTCAACGCTGGAGGCAAGCGGCAAAACAGGCGAGTAGAAGTAGCATGTGAGGGTTCGGATAAATGATTTTGGAAATTATAAAAACTCCCTGGGACTCCGTGATATTTAATTTCACAGAGTTTCGCGGAGGGAACACGGAGTTTCACAGAGTTAGATGCCGGGGTTAAATCAAAAGAAAAAGGAGCCAACTCAATAGAATTGACTCCTTTTTTAAATCACCGCACAAATATTTATTTCAAACTGACTTTCCCCGAATACCTCCCCAATCCTTCCACGTTCACGTGATAGAAATAAATCCCTTTCGGCAGTTCAAGGCCGTTAAAGTAGAAGCGCTGCCCTTCAAAACCTTTCTGCATCACGATTCGCCCAAACGAGTCGTACAGCATAAACGTAGCTTTTACAGGTTGCTCCGATGGTATTTCGAACGTGACTTCCCCGGCGGAAGGGTTCGGATAGCTAAGCAATGCGCCCAAGCCCTTCGGCAATTCGTTGATGTCGTTGGAGACTTCGATGAAATTTCTGCCGATCGTATGGAAAACTTGGTTGGTAATGACTGGTTCATTGAAGTCGAAATAGATGGCCGCTTCGTTTTCAATTACTGACTCCAGCGCCACATCGGGTTTTTGGGAGATGCTGAAACTCACAAACCCATGCGACAACGCCTCGTTCACGTTCGAGTCGGGCAACAGGATATTTTCAAACCGGAAAATTGCCACAGCGTCGCCTTCCAAATCAAATTCGTAGTTGTGGCTGGCAGCGCCGGCGCGCAGACTTGCAGGGTCGAGGAACGGGGAAAGCGTATCCCGGATCACCACCGTAAAGGCCGTGTCTGTGCCCGTATTCTGGAAGCGGATGCGGTATTCGAGGTCGGTATTGGGTTCGATGTAGTGTTGGGCGCCGTAGCCTTTGGGCAAACCCATTTTGTCGTTCGGGTCGTAAGAGCCGGTTACTTCTTCGCAATCAATGTCAATGAAACCGTCGCCATCATTCTGCGGGTGTTCATTGGCAAAACCTGTGCTAAACGTCTGGACATCATTCGTACCACAGCCTTCTACAAAAGCGGTGGGGATAGAATTCCCAGGATGGTTTGGCTCCTGCTCGCTGGTGATGCGCCAGGTAGCGCCGTTGGCAGGTTGTTCAATCGTACTTAACTCACCGGGTTCAAAGACTTCACTGCCTTGCATGAAGATAATCTGGTCTTCGATAACGATATAGTCTATCGGTTCGCTGGTTGGCGCAGTACCTACGTTTTCCAATTCTAACACGACAGTAGAATCGCCCTGGCAGCTGGCTCGTGCCATCATACTTGCGCCTGACCAGGAGAAGGATATGCCGCAAATGGTGTCCGGAAAAGCGTGCGCTTCCATGCACAGGGTTTCGCCCAATTGTACCTCACAATTGACATAAGCTGTAAAACTGAAACTGCTGCATTCGCTTATGCCAACATTGCCAACCGGAAAAGTATACGTATTACCGGTTTGCGCTGAATAAGGTATGGTGCTGCTTTGTAATTCCAGCAAATCGTCCAAAGTTACTTCAATGAAAGCGTTTTCGGCCGTTACGGTGCCGAGGTTGCAATACTGCACGGTTATGGTGTTGTCGAAACACCGGCGTAGAAAAGGTGTGCCAATATCCACCTGCATGGCCGGGCAATCAATAAAAATCTGGATGGGAAAGTCGGTCGTAACGGTGTCTCCGATATTAGCAACGGTTACCGGTATGGCGTTTGCACAGGGAGACCAAAGGTTGTTTGGTGAGATGACTTCCAGGATATAAGCGCCGGTATCAACGCCAATGGAATAACGCCCGTCTGCATCGGTAACGCCATAAGAGGGATATGCGCCTGTTGCTCTAACAATCCAATTACTGAGTGGCAAGTCTCCTGAGGAGTTGAGGCAATCTTCGTCTTCATCAAGGACAACCTGTCCCTGAAGATAGTTTGGGAAAAGGACTCCGTTTGACCCGAGTTTTAAAGCATAAGCCAAAGGTGTTGAGCCTGCTGTCAGGTTGGTCGCTTGCCCGATGGCATGATAGCCGCCATCATTGGATTGTAAGAGGGAATAAAAACTGCCTTTAAAAGGAGAAACATGGGAAAATTCATAGGCGCCGGTGTTGCTAACCTTCATAATATATGGATGATTGTCAATATTGTTTGACAAATTTCCTGCAAAAGCAAACCCGCCATCCGCAGTTTCGATAAATTTTTGGAAATAGTTAGACCATCCTCCGTATTGGGGTAATTCAGCAATTTCTTCCCACCAAAGCAGTACTCCGTTTGCATCAAACTTTAAGATGCGTTCGACTGACGTAAATCCCTGGAGTGATGAAAGAACAGCATAGCCTCCGTCGGATGTAGCGATTACCAGAACACTATTGCCTTCAGCTACCGGAGAGCCTCCTGTTGTCAGCCATTCCAGATTGCCATCAGTGTCAATTTTAGCCAGCCCAACATCGGGTGGATTCGCTGCCGCATACAGGAACCCCCCATCCGGCGTAGCAGTAGCTTGTCCGCCAGGGATGAAGTTACTGACAGAAATGATTTTATTCCAAACCTGTCCACCCAAAAAGTCAATTTTTCGAACCTCGATGACACCCAGAGAAGAAGGTATGAGGGAAATATAGCCATCAAGAAGCCGGGTAACATACGCGGTGCTGATTCCCGGCGAAATTACTTTAGATAATACTAACGTGGCAGCAGTGTCAATTTCCAGGATTCGATTGTTGGAGATGAGCTCTATATTTCCGGATGCCAAAAGGTGCATTTGAATGCAATTCACCCCTGCAGGCAGAAATCTGCGCCATTTCTGGATGCCAACTTCGTTCGTTCTGGTGATGGTAACTCCCTGCCCAAGGCCACCATTGCCTAACAGGAGATAGTCTCCGTCCGGTAATTGTACGGCATCAATAAATCGGTTAAGCGCAGAGTTTTCTCCGTAAAATCGCTGCCAGCCTTGTGAAAATCCCAAGACAGCCGTAAATAAAAATAACAAAGTAGAGATCGTATTTTTCATAGCTAAAGGTTTTTTTTAATTGTTTAGTCAAAGGTGGGCAAACTATTCTCTGCGAACAATAACAAAAAAGGAATCTTGTCAATTTTATTGGCCTGTTTGTTTTGGAAATATGTTTGTGTATATTTGAGTTATAAAATTGAAAACAAATAGATTATGAGGTAATTTGTTTTTGATACAACGTCAAATTTTGTCAATAATTTTATGGAAAAAAGCCCACTCTTTCGCACCTTTTTAACCCTCGAAAAGCAAGAACGCCGACAATTGCGCAAGCTCGTGCGGTCTCCCTTCTTCAACCAACGGGAAGACGTCGTGCGTTTGTTCGATCATTTGGATAAATATGCGGATGCAGGCGGTACTCAATTGGGCAAAGCCAAAACCTTCGCCAAAGTCTTCCCCGGCCAACCCTACGACGACGCGCTGCTGCGCTACGCGATGAGTTTTTTGATGCAAAACATCCGGGAATTCCTCATCTGGACCGAGGTGGGCCGGTCGGAATTTGAGCGGCAAATGCACCTCGCCCGCAACCTGCGCCGCCGGGGCCTCGACGACCAGTTTCAGCGCGCGCTCGACCAGGCGGAAGCTTCAGCCAGCCAATTGCTGAATGCCGACCGGCACCTGCAATTGTTTGAGTTACAGAGCGAACGCTACAACGCCGCCATCCGCCAGCAACGACGGGGCGAGATGGGGTTGCAGCGCTTAGCCAATGAATTTGCCAACTACTTCGCCGCCAACTTGTTGCGACAAGCCTGTGGCATCGCTACACACCAGTCCATGACCAATCAGGAATACCATATCCCCCTGCTGGCGGAGGTATTGGACAAAGTAGACGCCGGCGAATTTGCGGGCGTTCCGGCCGTGCAGTTGTATTTTCATGCCTACCGGGCGCAGCAAACGTTGGACCATGAAGCGCATTTTCGTGCCCTGACGGCGCTGCTGGAAACGCACTGGATGGATTTTCCAACCGACGAGGCCCGCGACCTGTTCCTGCTGGCCATCAATTTTTGCATCAAAAAAATCAACGGCGGCGTGGCTGTTTTCCGCAGGGACGTGTTTGACCTCTACCGGTCGGGACTGGAAAAGGAGGTGTTGCTGACGGGCGGCGTCATCTCGCCATTCACGTACAACAATGTGCTGAACAGCGCCCTTTTGGTGGACGAATGGGATTGGGCGGCAAACTTTCTCGAAACCTTCAAACCTTGCTTGCCCGAGGCGGAGCGGGAAAATACCTATCATTTCAACCTCGCCAACCTGTATTTTCGAAAAAACGACTACGCACGGGCGATGGCCCTGCTCCGCCACGTGGAGTTCAAAGACAAACTGCACAACCTCGACGCCCGCCGGATGTTGCTGCGCATGTATTTTGAAACAGGCGAAACCGACGCGCTGGAATCGCTCTTAGACAGTTTTGAAACCTACATCCGCCGCCAAAAAGACCTCGGCTACCACGGCGAAAACTACCTGAACCTCATCCGGCTGACCCGAAAATTGTTGCAGGCGCCTGCCGGCGAAAAGGACGCGCGAAAAAAACTCACCGCTGAGATATTGGAGACGAAAGCACTGGCTGAGCGGGAATGGCTTTTAGAGAAAATTCGGTAGGTAACGTGAATTCGGTGTCTGTTCTTTAGAGTTCGAGAGCAAGGCATGTTTCGTCCCAAAAACGGGAGTTTACTGAGGTAAATGACCGGTTTTGGGACGAAACATAACGCAGCTATCGGACTCTAAAAACAGACACCCAAAAAAGAAAGGACGCCCTGCGAACAGGAACGTCCCCCTCAATTTGTTATTAGCGAGATATGCCGCGTGTTTAGGCGCAGCTATTTTTCGGCCAGGAACGGATAGCGATAATCCGTTGGCGGCACAAAATTTTCTTTGATGGTGCGCGGCGACAACCACCGATAGAGGTTGAGCACCGAGCCAGCTTTGTCATTGGTGCCGGAAGCGCGTGCGCCCCCGAATGGCTGCTGACCTACGACCGCCCCGGTGGGCTTGTCGTTGATGTAAAAATTGCCGGCAGCATGCCGCAATTTTTCTGTGGCAAGGGCCAATGCCCCGCGATCCTGCGCAAAAACAGCGCCCGTGAGCGCATACGGCGAAGTCTGGTCTACCAGCTCCAGCGCGGCTTCGAAGTCGTTGTTTTCGTACACATAAATGGTCAGCACCGGGCCAAAAAGTTCGTCCACCATCGTGCGGTACTTCGGATCTTTCGCCTGAATAACCGTCGGTTCGATGAAATAACCTTCTGATTTGTCGTAGCCGCCGCCGATGAGAATTTCTGCATCGGCGTCCTTTTTGGCTTGCGCAATGTAGCCCGTAATCTTGTCAAAAGCCCGTTGGTCAATGACAGCGTTGACAAAGTTAGAAAAATCTTCCGGAGACCCCATAGTAAAAGATGTAATATCTTCTAATAAGTGTTTTTTTACTTCATCCCAGAGCGCCCCGGGGATGTAGGCGCGCGATGCTGCGGAACACTTTTGGCCCTGATATTCAAAGGCGCCGCGGGACAATGCCGTGGCTACCGCCTTTGCATCGGCGGATGGGTGCGCGATGACGAAATCTTTGCCGCCGGTTTCACCCACCACGCGCGGGTAAGACTTGTATTTAGCAATGTTTTTGCCGATGGTTTGCCACAAATGCTGGAAAACGCCGGTGCTGCCCGTGAAGTGCAGTCCCGCAAAATCCGGGTGGCTGAAAATGACATCGCCAGCCATCGGCCCGTCCACATAAATCAGGTTGATGACCCCGGCCGGTAAGCCCGCTTCTTCAAAAATCTCCATGATGACCGCAGCGGAATAGATCTGCGTTTCCGCCGGTTTCCACACCACCGTATTGCCCAGCAGGGCCGGCGCGCCGGGCAGGTTGCCTGCAATGGACGTAAAATTGAACGGCGTCAGCGCGAAGACAAACCCTTCGAGCGGGCGGTATTCCATGCGGTTCCACACATTCGGCGAACTGATGGGCTGCTGTTCGTAGATGTCCATCATAAACTGGACATTGAACCGGAAAAAATCGCACAACTCGGCCACTGCGTCAATTTCCGCCTGGTAGACGTTTTTAGACTGCCCCAGCATGGTGGCGGCGTTCATTTTGGCGCGGTAAGGGCCGGCCAGCAGGTCGGCGGCTTTCAGGAAAATAGCCGCGCGGTCTTCCCAGCGCATGTTTTCCCAGTCGCGTTTGGCGCTCAGGGCCGCGTCAATGGCCAAACGCACGTGCGAGCTGTCGCCTTTGTGGTAATGGCCAAGGATATGTTTGATTTCGTGCGGCGGGTGAATGGCTAATTTGTTGCCCGTGCGCACGTGTTCGCCGCCGATGAACATGGGAATGTCCGCGGTTTTCGATTTCAAATCAACGATGGCGGCTTTCAGCGCAGCCTTTTCCGGCGAACCGGCTTTGTAGCTCAGTACCGGTTCATTGACGACCACCGGCGGTTTGAAAAATGCATTCGACATGGCGAGCATGGATTTTGGTTAGCGGCGGCAAAGGTAAAAAGATTGGGGGAGATATGGATTGAATTTGGTATTTTTGGGTAGGTTGGATGGATAACGGCGCCGTTTGAGGGTACAAAAACCCGAAGGTGACACCTTTCTAAAAAGGTGTTACCTTTCTCGAAATAAAAAACTTATGATACGAACGATCGTCACCGTAGATAACAACAACCTCACCTTGGTATTGCCTGATAATTTTTTAGGCAAACAAATTGAAGTGATTGCCTTTGTCATTGATGAAGCGAAAGCAAAGGTTGAAAATTTAGGACGCTCGAAAACTTTTGATGCGATTCGATTGGATACGAGAGGGTTTAAATTTAACCGGGAGGAAGCCAATGAGGGATGATGGTTTGGGAATTGAAACTTTTGATTATATTTTCATAGTTAAATAATGCCAGATGAACAGTGGTTGGCTTTACGCATCTGGGGTTTGGGCATTCACTGATGACAAAGCCAATTTTGATACAACAGGATCTATTAGAGGAAGTTGCGTTTTACCAGAGTTGGTCAAAATTTATGCATAGGAATTCGAAATAATCCAAAATCAATCTATCAAAAACATGAAAATTGGAGTCTTTCAAGACCTTCATGCAAACTTACCTGCCCTGAAAAAGGCAATTGAAATATTTAGAATATATAATTGTGAAAAAATATTTCACGTTGGCGATTTGATAGGGATAGGACCTTATCCTAAAGAATGTTTAGAACTTTCCTTATCAATAAAGGAAATGGAATTTATTATGGGCAACCATGATTACATATATCCAAATGGAATACCAAAATCAATGAGTGATGAAGAAAAAAAGCACCAGGAATGGACGCACATGCAAATAGGAGACTCTTATAAAAGTTATGTTCAGAATTGGCCCTTTATAAAAGAAATTGAATTAGGCAACAACAGAAGTATTACTTTTCAACACTATGGATTTGATGAAAAAACAAATTGGTTTAAAGAACACATAGCTGACCCAGATGCATCTGACTTAAATGAACTGTTTGCCGGCAAAAATTCCGACATGATTTTTTATGGACACAACCACATTGCAAGTGATATCAATGGCAATTGTAGATATGTAAATTTGGGGTCCGCAGGATGTTTTAACAAACCTGAAGTAAGAATTGGTGTTTTAGAAGTTTTGGATATCGAATTAAATTTAATAAAACTATCTGTTCCTTACGACGACGT
>JALHRK010000147.1 GCA_022841505.1 Saprospiraceae bacterium
GATCGCGTTCAGGGTAGTTTCATTGGGATTAAAGCTGCCGCCTGCAACGGATGCTGTCCAGGTGCCGGTAGAAGCTGCACCCCCGACAGAACCGGCCATCGTCACAGTTGAGCCCTGGCAGATTGTCTGGTCGTTGCCGGCATCTACCGTAGGTAAGGCAGAAATCGTAATGACCATTTGGTCGGACACAGCCGGGCATGGGCCGCTTGGATCGTTTGTTGTCAGGGTAAGGGTTACAGTACCCGCAAGAATATCGAGAACCGAGGGGGTATAAACCGCAGTTAAAGTTGTTGCATTCGGGCTGAAAGAACCGGAACCGCTTGTTGTCCAGGTTGCCGTTGCAGCACTGCCTCCTTTTGTACCCGCAAGGGTAACCGTGCTACCTGCGCAAACACCCTGATCCGGGCCTGCGTTGACCGTAGCAGCAGGGTTAATTGTGATGATCATTTGATCCGAGACCGCCGAACAAGGACCGGTTGGATCATTCGTCGTCAAGGTCAAAGTCACCGTGCCTGCCGTGATGTCTGCTGCGGACGGCGTATATATGGCTGTTAAAGAGGAAGCATTATTAAAGGTACCGGTACCGTTCGTCGTCCAGGTGCTGCTTGTCGCAGAACCGCCGCGTGTTCCGGCCAAAGTGACCGTACTGCCTGCACAGATCGTTTGATCTGAGCCGGCATTTACCGTTGCCGGTGGATTAATGGTAATGACCATTTGGTCTATGGCTGGAGGGCAAGCTCCGGCTGGGTCATTGGTCGTCAGGGTCATGGTAATGTTGCCGGTATAGCCGGACGGGGGCGTATACACCGCATTCAAGGTTGTTGCGTTCGGAGCAAAGCTGCCTCCGGCAACAGAGGTTGTCCAGGTTGCACTGGTAGCAGAGCCGCCGATAGATCCGGCCATAGTTACTGTGCTGCCCAGGCATATTGTTTGATCCGGACCGGCATTGACGGTTGCGGCAGGACTAACAGTCACCGTTACCTGATCGGTAGCAGAACAGTTGTTGGCATCCGTAACCGTTACAATATAAATCGTCGTAATGTTCGGGCTAACTGTAATGGAAGAAGTTGTTGCGCCATTGCTCCACTGATAAGAAAACGGGGTATTCGGGCCAAGGCCTTCTCCCGTAAGCGTTACCGATTCCCCTGCGCAGATTTGCAGGCAGGTGCTGGTCGCTGTAGTGGTATTGAGTGCCGAGCCGCTAAGGTTAAAGTTAAAGTCTGTCTGACCATTAACCACTGTAATGGCTGTGTTTGTCGGAGCAGACGTAAATACAAAGCTCATCCAACCACTGCCGCCGAATTTGGTACCTTCTCTCAGGTTGGCGCCGGTACCTAATTGGAACGCTGGCCCCATGTGCGTGATGCTGCCTTCCAGACCGGCAAGGTTGCCCAAACCGGTAATTACTCCTTTTGTACTGGTGTAATAATACCAATCGCTGTTGTTTTGGTCGCCAAGACAACCCGCTTCTTCTTTTGGACTACCTGCTGGTGGCGTAAAGGTGCGGCCACTGAACACCGTTTCGATTTTTAACAGCCAGTTGGTCTGGCAGGAATTCCGAACGGTCATATTTAAATAGGCCTTGCCATTGCCATATTCTTCAAAAATGGCGCCCGGCTCAGCAGTCCAATAACTTTCATTGGCGCAATTGGGCGAAAAAATCGGCGCATCCGTCCAGAATGCATAGGGCACAGGTGTGCAGGAACTCGTCGTGCTAGTGATGGAACGCGCTACAAGCGGATCGTCTTCGCAGGTAATGAGCGCTAAAGGCGGCTCACTGACACTTACCACAACCTGATCCGTTGAAGAACAACCATAACTGTCTGTCGCGGTCACCGTATAAATGGTGCTGGTGACAGGCGATACGGTTTTCGACGCGCCCGATCCCAAGCCATTGCTCCAGGCAAAAGTATAAGGACCGGTACCGCTGGAGGCACTGGCGTTTAAGGTGGTGCTCGAGCCATCGCAAACGCTGGCATCAGCGCCGGCATTGGCAACCGGGTTGGGCCGAATGTTGATGGTCACCGTATTGGAGGTCGCATCTCCACAACCCGCTGCCGAGCAATTATATAAGGCGCGGTATTGATAAGTCCCTGCTGCCAGGCTGGTGCTGGTATTCAGGGAATTGCCTGTGGTCAGGTTAAGCCAGGTACCGGTTGTCCCCGGACGATATTGCCACTGAACCGCCGAACAGGTTCCTCCGCCGCTTGGTGTAGCAGTCAGTGTTGTGCTGCTGCCTACGCAAACATTGGGGCTATTGGCCGCAATACTTACCGATGCATTGGCAGTAACAATAATAGAAATGGTATTGGAAGTTGCCGCATCACAGCCTGTACCGGAACAAGTATACAGAGCCCGGTATTGGTGGGTTCCAACGGCCAAAGAAGTTCCGGTAGAGATGGAGTTTCCTGTGGCAAGGTTGTTCCAGGCGCCGCTGGTTCCCAGGCGGTATTGCCATTGCACCGCAGCACAGTTCAGCCCGCCACTTTTGGTGGAGTTCAGGGTTGCGGCTTCCCCCACACAAAGATCCGATTTGGTGGAACTGATGCTGATGATAGGATCCGCCGTGACGGTCACGATTGCGGCATCAGAACTTATGGTCGGGCAACCAGCTCCGGTTGAGCCTACGTTCACACGGTAATGGGTGGTGGTGGTCAACGCCGGAGTGGTGTAGGAAGCGCTTGTTGCGCCGCTGATATTTGTCCAGACGCCGCCGTTCGGGCTGCTTTGCCATTGATAAGAGACCGTTCCGGAATTGGCCGTAGCGGCTGCCGTCAAGGTATGGGTACCTCCCGAGCAAATAGAGACGCCCTGCGGCTGCGTCGAAATGTCAATAGAACAGGGCAGGCTTAAACACCATTGGTCCATCTTTAGCCAATCCCCGGTACCCGTTCCTCCTACCGTAATATAATGGGTACCGGCCGGCACCACACTAGTGAGGAAATAACTGCCCATACTTGGCAATGTCGCATTTACTTCCGCACTGGTTTTGGAAATAAACCCCCAGGAACTGTTGAAGTAATTTACGTTTACCTCATGGTAATAACCGGAAGGATTGTGTGTGCCTGCCCGAACCGCAATGTTCAGGGTAGTACCCGGAGCGATAACCGGAAGAGAACCGCCTGCAATGGTTTGGGAAACCCAGTTATTGCCACCGTTGGTAATTTGGAACTGGCCAGAGTTTGGGCCGCAAACTGCGGCGTAAGTGCCTGTAACAAAGTTTCCACCCGTCCAGGACCAACTCGTTGTACCGTTTTCGTAACTCGGGTTTTGGATGATGTTGTCGGGGCAACTGCATGTGTTATTTGTGACCGTAAATGTGAACGTTTGCTGGTTACAAAGTGTCCCGCTGCCGTTCGATCCGGAATAGACCTTTACAACAACGTTATAGGTTCCCACAACAGGCGTCCAGGGTGTTCCGCTACCTGCCATGTGGTAAGGGGCAGCATTCTCTGTTGTCGTGAATGTTTCAGCACCGGTAACATTAAAAACCACGCTTCCTGCTGTTCCGGTCAAAACCGCTTCAAGCAAAAAATCACTGCCAAGTTGTGCAGTGGTGTAAGTCCCGCCATTTGTGAAGGTAATGTCGGAGCCGCCCACCTGATTATCGAAATTTAATCCGGTGATTGACGGGCAGGTATTGACGGTGATGGTCACCGCATTGGATTCCCCGTCGTATTCTGTACATCCGGACCGACGCGCACAACGCATAAAGCACGTGGTTTGTGTTAGAGGCCCCGGCGAATACGTCGAAGCATTGCTGTTGGAAATACTTTGCCAGGCAGCGTCGCCAATCGGCGGACAAGGCACGGTGGTACTTCGCAACCACAAGTATTCAATCGTACCACTGCCCCCCGATGGCGTAGTGATATTGGTTAAGGTCGTCGGTGAACTGCCGGGAGCAATGGTTTGGTTCGACCCGATGGCACCGCCATTGGTGATGTTGAAACAAGTCGTTGGCTCCATCTGATGGTCTGCTTCGACGGATTCAATGCTGCGTTCAGCCAATGTATTGACGACTAACGCAGCATTCAGCGAAGTTTGCCCAAGCACTTCCCCTGAAACAGGCAGGAGCAGGGTCAGGATTCCGCCCACCCATATACTGGCTTTTATAAACTGTTTATACGTTTTTGAAATCTGGAATTTATTATCCGATGGAGGTGCATCTGAAGCTATTGACTGGGTGTAGTTTTGAGATGCTGCAGCATAGAAATTGCTGGAAAAAGTGTGCGTAAATTTGTGGAGATGTTTCATTGCAAACAAGTGATGAATATAGGAAAAAAATATAAATAAAAAATCTACCTATGCAGAAAAGGGGGGATATCCTCTTATCGCAGGGTAACGACAGGTACAGCGATGCCAAGGTTATCACAAGGATAACCTAATGTTTACGAAGTAAAAAACAGGACCAATTCTTTGTTAATGGCTTGTCAACCAGGCCTTAAGCAAAAAGGTGGTGGATAGGCAGGGAATGCCGCAATAACAGGTGCGCCCCTTGCAGAGGAGGATGTTGCTACGATGGCTTCCGTAGCAACAAAGGTGTGCTTGTTCATAATGTTTGTTTTTGTAGTTAGAATGCTCTAAACATTCTTTTCTGACTCATCCTGAAAGCATTTTTCAAGCTTTCGTTTTCAACAAGAGACACAGCAAGGGGAGGTGAATCTGATTTATGTACGTGTTTGTTTGTTTTTTTTGATGACACAAAATTAGAATCAAATGCCATCATCCATAATATTCAAATTATCAAAATAAGAAAAAAGATAACACCCAAAAATTCAAGTATAATAAAAATAAAAATTGATTGTCAAGTACTTATGCTCAATAAAAGACATATTGGAAAAGGTTTTTGTGACAAAAAAAATTAATGTCCCTACATGATTTTCAATGTATTTTTCACACTAACTACACCATCGTATAGCCTTAACCCACCATTTAATGCGTTGGTTTATCCGGCACGGGGGCGCTGGCGTGAAAATCCTGGTGAATTTTTAGCGCATAGGCTTCCAGTAATTCCTGAATGCGTTCTTTGCGATCTGACCGCAGGATCATGCCAACGTGGTGCTTTTTATTGATCCGCCATGCAATTTCCGGATCATTGAATACAGAAGTATCCGGGTTCTCAAACCGGGAAAGCGAGATGATGATCCCGGCATAATCTTTCCTGACCGGGGGCAATTCGTACGCTTCATTTCTGGCTGTGGCAGATTCCACCTTGGCCCATTCCGCCCAAAGGTTGATCCCGGAGGAAATCTCTACCAATTCAGCTAAGTGTGCCCCGCCTACCCGGGACGCGGTTTCTAAGAAATAGAATTTTCCGTCTTCATTAGATTTGATGAACTCTGTATGCGAGGCGCTGAACTGCATTCCAAAAGCCCCCATCACTTCCGCGTTGAGTTTTTGCAGCGCTTTTTCATCTTTGCTTCCAAATTCAACGGTTTGCGACCGGAAAATCCCGCCGCCGTGCGCAACTTCAAAAGGGGTATTCAGGTATTGGGACACCCGACAAAAAACGACGTCGCCATCTACACTCAGGGCATCTGCATGATAAACATCGCCCGGTTTGAATTGCTCCAGCAGGTACATGTGGCGTTCACTGCCCAATTGCTCCAATACCGGCCACAATTCTTCCGCTGAATGTATTTTTTTAATGCCTGTCGCAGACGCCTCAGCGCGCGGCTTTACCAACCATGGCGCGGGCACATCTTCCGCAAAACGGCGTACCGCTTCATCGTGAAACAAGGCCGTAAATGGCGGCACGGGAATACCGGATTCCTGCGCTTTCACCCGCATGGCAAGCTTATCGCGAAAATACCGGGCGGTGGTTTGCCCCATGCCCGGAATGCGAAAATGCTCTCTGAGGAAAGCGCCTTTTTCCACATCAAAATCGTCTAATGCCACAATACGGTCTATTTTTTTAGTCCGCATCAGCCAGGAAACGCCTTTGGCAATATTCCACATATTGTCGGGCGTATTGTCGTCCTGTTCTACATAAAACACTTCATCAATTGATTCCCAGGGCCATGGCTCGTTTTCCAATTTTTTATTGGTCAGCAAGTAGACGGTATTCCCTGCTTCTTTACAGGCTTTCAGAAAAGCTTCTCCTTTGAAATAGCAGGTTATACAAAAGAAAGTCAATGGCTTAGACATGGCATCATTCGTTTTGTTATGAACAGATCAATACATTTCTGCGGGTTGCTTCGCGATTTTTTTCGGCAATTTAATGGTGAAGGTGGTTCCTTCTCCTTCTACCGATTTTTTTACATAGATCTTTCCACCGTGGTACTCCTCAATGATGCGTTTCGTGAGTGAAAGGCCTAAGCCCCAACCCCGCTTTTTGGTGGTATACCCCGGTTGAAAGACTGTTTTGAATTTATTATTCGGAATCCCTTTGCCGGTATCGCTGATGTCAACGTAGGCAAAATCCTGGTCTTCATACACTTCTGCACTGATTTTGCCTTTGCCTTCCGTAGCGTCCAGCGCGTTTCGGAGCAAATTTTCCACCACCCAGTCGAATAGCGGCGGGTTGATGTATAAAGGAAGCTTTTCTTCCGGTGGTTCAAACTCAAAACTAACTTTGCGCGAAGCGCGTCGCTGCATATAGGTGAAACATTTTTCAATTTCTGTGTAAACATCCGTATGCTCCAATTTCGGAGCGGATCCGATTTTTGAAAAGCGGTCGGCAATCAACTCAAGGCGATCCACATCGCTCTGAAGTTCGTTGAGAATGTCCTGAGTTTCCTCATCCTGGGTGGATCGCAAATGCTCAATCCAGGCAATAATTGCAGAGATCGGGGTTCCCAACTGGTGGGCCGTTTCTTTGGCCATGCCCGCCCATACGCGGTTTTGTTCGGCACGCCTGGCCGCGTTGAAAGCTAAATACCCTAAAAAGATGAATGCCGCGATGAGCAAGAGTTGAATAAGCGGGAAAAATCTCAACTGCCTGAGGATGGTAGACTCCTTATTATATATGGAATAAGCGAAACCCTGTATGGGCTTGACGCCCAGTTTTACCATTTTAGCCAATTCCTTTTTCAGATAAACCTGGCTGGTGTCAGAAAAATTCACGGCATCAATGACCCGTCCGCGTTCATCCACGAGCATGACCGGTATGGTCGTATTGGATTCCAGAATATTCTGATGGAGGATAAAACTACAATTGGCAAAGCGCTCCAGTTCCTCGTCGCTTTTAGGATCCAGTTCATCCAGAGCTTGCGCCCAAAGCCGGACTTTATTTTCTTCTTCCCTTGCCAATTTTCCCGCTAAGTAATTGGTATACAGCACAGAAATGGCCACAATGAGCGCACCTGCCGCAGCTAAATATATTTTCCACCTTGACTTACGGGAGTAAATGTCCATTCTTGTTATTGGTTATGGTTGGGACTCAAAAAAGGCTGCAAATCAACCAAACGCAGCCTGTGCCGGCCCTCCATGTTGTAATTCTTATAGCGAAACAGGCGCGGAAGCAACAAAGAACCCAGCCAAAATCCGCCGGTAACTGCTGCATCCGACCATTCATAGTTAGATTCCGGATCCCCATCGGTAAGGGTGCCCACTGCGGCAAACGCCGACCATGCCGTGCCGAACCAGAACATTTGTGTGGCCACCACTTTCGGCCCCCTCCGGTCGTATCGCAACGCGGCGATGCTGTCTAAAGGAACGTACCGATCCGTCAGCACGACTAAACGGTCTTCCATCCGGTAAGCCTCGATGGCGCCTGTCAGCCAGACGTTTTTTTGATTTTTCAGCCGATACTGGATCGTCTGACCAGGGTATATTTTTTTTGTTTTTGCTTTTCCATACGTTTCAATCTGCATCACCTGCTGCGCTGCAACAGGTAAAACCGGCGCTAACAATAAGATAGCAAGGCTTGAAACCAGAAAAAACCGAAGGTATTTCATCGTTATCTCCTTCCAGAATAAGCGAGTATAGGGCATATTTTAAAATTTTACAAACCTTGGGCTTTTTCTTTTTACAAAACCAAAAGAAGTTGCCCTTTTAATAGATTCTACCCCATTATCGAGTGAAAAAAAGTGATGTTAGTTGTTTTGCAGATTAAAAAACATGATCCTTTTTAATGTCCGTCCATTTAATCTCATGGCTGTTCTTTAGAGTTCGATAGCAAGGCGCTGGCGCATGGCTTCATAGAGGGCAATCCCGGTAGCCACAGAAACATTAAACGAATCGGTCGTTCCTTTTTGGGGAATGATGAACCGTTCATTGACCATTCGGGATACGGCATGGCTGATGCCTTCGTCTTCGGCGCCCATCACCAATGCGACAGGCGTCGTAAAGTCCATTTTAAAAACCGGGCTTTTTGCCTCCAGGTCGGCAGCTAGTAACCGGACTCCGCTGCTATGCAATAAATTTACCACATTGACTAAGCTGCTTTCGCGGCAAACGGGAATTTTGGACAAAGCGCCTGCCGAGGCTTTCATGGCGTCGGCATTGATCTGGGCGCTGCCTTTTTGGGGAATGATGATGGCGTGAACGCCGCAACATTCTGCCGAACGGGCAATTGCGCCAAAATTGCGCACATCTGTGATGCCATCTAAAATAAGCAGCAAAGGAACTTCCCCTTTTTCGTAAACCCCCGGTAGCACATCTTCAATGCGGTGGTAGGTAATCAGGGATAAAAATGCAAGCACGCCCTGGTGATTCCCTTTGGTGAACTTATCCAAACGCTCCTTCGGCGCCACCTGGAGTGGGATGTCCAACTCCTTGCACAGGTGCCGCAATTCCTTTTCGATTTCGCCCCGGGTGCCCTGCTGCAAAAAAATTTTATCAATCGGAGCGCCTGCGCGCGCAGCGTCTACAACCGGGTGGCGACCATAAATGAGGGTGGGTTCATTTTTTTGCATGTCGTAAAAGTAATAAACAGTTACCGGACGCTAAAGGCAGACACAAAATAAAAATGGCGGAAGGCCATGTTCATGACCTCCCGCCAAAAGATAATAAATAATTCCCGGTATATTTTAACGACTCACAATGATACGTCCGGTTTGAACGCCTTGTCCATATTCGATGCGTACGAAGTAGGTGCCTTGCGGCAATTCCGCGACGGACAACTCCGTCACTCCGCCTGCTACAGGATTCATCAGTGTTTTCTGACCAACGATCAAACCCATACTGTTCATCAAGGTCAGGTGCACCGCTCCGGATAAATTCTTCGTGAACCGCACAAAACTCTCCGATTGACTCAACGTCGGGTAAACCTGCGCAACGGCATGCGTAGCCGAACGCTGCGCCACCAGGGCCGCCAATTGTGCCTGATAGTCCGTGTCGAACAGATAGGCATCCTGCCCCTCATCTCCGGTAGTCAGTAAGTTACTTCCGAGAATGGTGAATTGGGTCGGCTCGGAAAACAAGGTTGTACCGTTGCATTGCACCACCGCGCGCACCTGAATGACCCGGTCAATAGCCGAATGCATCGGCGGAGTGTGGTAGGTTGCCGTATTCGCCCCCGGAATGTTCACCCAGCCGGTAGCGGTAAGCGCCGTTTGAAACTGCCACTGCACCGATTGGCCACTCCAGTTGTGGAGGAAAAAAGTCGTGCTTGCTCCCGACTCGATTACGCCGGGTTCAACCGAGGCTTCGCCGCCTGCGCAGGGGTTTTCGTCTATAAAGAAGATGGCATCGGCTTGGCATCCGTTGGCGTCTGTCACCACAACGGTGTATGCGCCAGGAGGCAGGTTGTGTACACAGGCGCCATCGCCAAACAATGTATTGTTGCTCAGGTTATACCAGCGAACAGTGTAAGGCGATGTTCCACCTGCGGGGTGAACGCAGGCTTCTTCACCGAAAGGATCAAAATCCAGGTTCAAATCAAGATCCCCGCCCTGCTCGATCACCACTGTAATGGTGGCACTGCACTGGAAATTGTCATACACGACAAACGTATACGTTCCGGGCTCCAAACCTTCTATAACATACATATTGGTTTGTACAACAACCGGCGGGGTACTGTTATTCCGATAGATGGTGTACGGCGCCGTTCCGCCCTGGATGGTCAGCTTGATCCGGCTTTCATTCCCGTTGCACCCAACATGGCGGACGTCTGCGCTGAGTTGAAGCCCCGATGAAGAAGGGATCGTTACCGGAACCAGAACGTAACAACCATTGGCATCCTGCACTAAGATCAGATAAAATCCCGACGGAATCTGCTGGGCGCACCAAACGCCTGAAGAGTCGGGCGAAGGATTTAAATTCAAATCATCTGTCGGTTGAACGCCTTCGATGAACGGGTTGCCCTGGTCGTCAAAATGTACTTGAGGGAT
This sequence comes from Saprospiraceae bacterium, assembly GCA_022841505.1. Taxonomy (GTDB): domain Bacteria; phylum Bacteroidota; class Bacteroidia; order Chitinophagales; family Saprospiraceae; genus JABWAJ01. Next base: position 10,275 of record JALHRK010000147.1, read on the forward strand.
CACCGTCAAGACACTATTCCAGCGCCAAACGGTCAGGTTGTAAGGCGCCGTGCCGCCATTGACGTACAGGCATCCCGCAACAGGGCCGGAACAAGGCGTCGCGGTAATGACTTCAAAATGCGCTTCGATCGGGTTCTCCACTTCTTCTACCACCAGCGGAACCAGGGTGTAGCAGTTTTTGCTGTCCCGCACCAGGATGTAATAAATTCCCGGCGGAATATTTTGTACGCAACGTACATTGCCCGTAGTGGTGTTCGGCAGGAAAGGGAAACCATCCACCTGCGTTCCACCGACTACAGAAACCTGCGTTCCGGTAAAAACAACCTGGGGAACGACGGTTGGGCCGGGGCTCGGAAACTGCCAAAGCGAAACCATATAGGGCGCTGTTCCGCCCTCGATCGTCAGGCAACCATCGGCGCCACCGCCCTCACAGTTGCTGTTGGTGCGGTTAAATTCTGCAACGAGCACGTCTGGTTCGCGAACGATGATGTTTTCGGAAAGCAGGCAACCTGTGCTGTCTATGGTTGTCAGCGTATACACTCCGGCGCTCAGGTTTTCGAAGCAGCCCTGGCGGGTGGTAATGCCAACATTCATGCCCGGAGGCGACAAGGTAGTAGAAAATGGCTCAACCCCGCCATTGATGCCGAAACAAATCCGGCCATCGCTGCCCCCGTTGCAACTCACGCGTTTCACTTCGCGCTGGCGGGTAAACGTAGCGGTGTTTTGAATGCCGAAGTCATCCCACCGGTAACAATTGTTGGCGTCTAATACGACAATGTAATAAGCGCCATTGGGCAAACCTTCTGCACAGAGGGCCGGCGTGGAAAGCGTAGGATTGAAAGGGGTGCCATCAGAAAAATCCAGGTCGGAAAAATCTTCCACCTGGCCCGAAGTGCTTCCGGCTAATCCCGGAGGCAGTACCTCAAAAGCCCATACCATGTAGGGCGCCGTTCCACCTGAGACAAAGACACAGGCGCCTGCCAACTGGCAAGGCTCTAAATTGACGTCAATATTGATTTCGATGGGTTCCGGTTCGGTAACCTCCCAATGGCTGATGCCAACACACTGGTTGTCCGTCGTGCGCAGAATCAGGTAATACGTACCTGCCTGAAGTCCTTCAACGACTTCATTGTCTGATTCAAACCCGTCAGGGCCTTCCCAACGGTAAAACAAAGGCGAAATATCAATCGGAATGATCGGCTCGATGCGTCCGTCTGATCCGCCATGACAAGTTACGTTCGTGATTTCTGCGTCAAAGTTGCTGGCGCCCGGCAAGTTGAGTTCGGTGGAAGCGGTACAGCCTTCTGCGTCTGTCACCGTAACCACATAGTCTGTAAAAGGTGCAAGCTGAAAAAAACAATAGTTGGGATTTGCCGCCGTAGTTCCGCCGTTTTGGTTGTTGGTCACCACAGTGTAAGGTGGCGAGCCACCCTCAACGATAAAACAAGCCTGTGCATTTTCGCAGTTTTGGGAAAAATCGCCCAGTTCAATACTGAGGTCTTCGCAAGCCATTTGCAATCGCACTGCAGAAGTAGAAATGTTTTGGGCATTTAGCAGGAAAACCTGAAGGAGTAAGGCAGTCATCAAACTCCACCGGATTGGCAGGAATCGGATTGCCCGATCATGGGTTAGTTGAATTGTTTCGGTCATAAAGAAGATAGCTTTCGGTGATAGAATAAAGTGATGAAACCGGCAACCTTGAACGGGGGGCAAACAAAGCTGCCGGTTGTCGGATACAAAGGTGCTTCAAGTGCCCTGGTTATTCAATTCAAGGTTCTTCAAAACGTAGGAGTCCAACGTAATAAATACAAAAAAAAACGCGCCGTGGTAAACACCTGGCGCGTCTGAGAACATGAATTCTCTTGTTTTATTCTGCTGCTTTTTCAGCAACAACGGCAACAACTTTTTTCTTAACCCCTTTGAGGCGTTTTTTGCCGTAAGAGTTGCGCCAGATTTTCCCTTTGCGGGAACGTTTATCACCTCTGCCCATTGTATTCAGATTTTTTTTGTTCAAGTATCAAAAAAGTGCGCGCAAAAGTAGCGTATTTACTTCTTGAATCCAAATCCGTTCAAGAGTATTACAACTCCCGGATCCAGATATTGCGATAACTCACCGGATTCCCGTGATCCTGCAACACAATCGGCGCATTTCCGTGTGCAATATTTTTCGGCAGCCCGATGTATTCAGAGGTGCCTTGAATTTCTACATTGTGCTGAACCACGATCCCGTTGTGGATGACCGTGATCCGGCCTGCCGCCACGCGAATGCCATCGGCGTTGAAGCGGGGTGCGGTGTACAAGATGTCGTAGGTTTGCCATTCTCCGGGAGGGCGGCAGGCATTGACCAAAGGGATGGATTGTTTATAAATGGATCCGGCCTGCCCGTTGGAATACGTGCGGTTTTTGTAATTGTCCAATACCTGAACTTCGTAGCGCGACTGCAGAAAAACGCCACTGTTGCTCCTCCCCTGCCCTTCGCCTTCCACCACTGCTGCCGTGCGGAACTCCACGTGCAACTGGCAATCGCCAAAACTGCGTTTGGTAGCAATATCGCCGGCGCCTTTCGCTACGGTCATCACGCCCCCTTCTAATTTCCAGCCTGGTTTGGTGTCTTTTCCAACCGTGATCCATTCGTCAAAATTTTTCCCGTCGAACAGGACAATGGCGTCGGAAGGCGGCGATCCCATCGTTCCGGGGGTCACCACCCGCGGTTCAGGTTCCCAGACTTCCGTGTCTTTCGGATCTTTCGTTTGGGCGGCCAGTTGGATGGCGCAGAAGAGAAGAAGGAGTGAGAAAAGTTTTTTCATGGTGAATTTAACTAATTGATTAACAAATATTAGCCTCAGAAAAAGCAAGTACAGCCCGGATATGCTCTCGTTTTAACCTCGGATGTTCCGCGAGAATTTCATCAGCTGATTCCCCGGCAGCAAGCTTCTCCAGAATCAGTTCTACCGTTATGCGGGTACCTTTGATTACCCGTTTTCCCAACATGACCTTGGGATTGATTTCGATGTAAGTCTGGGTGATGGCTTCTGTGTTCATTGCTACTGGTGCTCGTTTTTTACCAATAATTAGTCCTTCTCGAAGAAGTAATCATTGATGAAAGATGATTGAAAAATGATGATTGATGATGTGGAATGCCACTCATTTCATGTTTGTGGGTTTTGTCCATCATCAATTATCAATCATTTAATTATCAATCATCAATAAAAAACAAGCAATCATTACTACCGATTAGTCGTCATTTCATATAGCCATTGGATCTGTGCTATGAGGAACAAAACTCCCCAATTTTTCCCTAACCCCAATTTTCAAATTTTCAAATCCGCACATCTTCAAATCCCTACCCTCCATCCTTCCACTCCGTCGGCTCCTCCAGCTTCCGCACATTACTACCCAACTCCTCCTTCAACGCCTGCGCGATTTCCTGTTTGCGCTTTTCGCTGAATTCAAAATCGGACTTCACCTCTTTTTTTGCGGATTTATAGGAAGTCTCTTCGGTCGTGCCGGAGATGGCGTAATAGAGGTTAAAAAAGCCGTTTTTGCGGGCTTTTTGAGGTTTTAACGCTGCGTCGTGGCCTTTGATGCGGTTGATCAAGACCTGGCCTGCGTTCACTTTGACATTGTATTTGAGGTCGCCGGTGAACGCGTGTTCGCCGCTCACGGTCAGGTTCATGGCATTGCTTTGAATGAACATGGCAGGCAGGTAAAGTTTGCCTTCGCGCACCTCAATGAAGTTTTGCAGCGTCACAAACTTGATGTGCCGCAAATCTTTCATTTTTACAAAGGTGGAAAAATTTTCCAACATTTTGAATCCAATGAGCTCGCCGTTGTTGATGGTGGCATCGGCCAGCACACGCAGGTCGTTCATCAGGAAATTGCCCGTTTCAT
>JALHRK010000148.1 GCA_022841505.1 Saprospiraceae bacterium
CCGTGCGCCGCTCTCACTAAAGACGAATCCTTAGCTGCCGCTCGACTTGCATGTATTAGGCCTCCCGCTAGCGTTCATCCTGAGCCAGGATCAAACTCTCCATAGTCAAATTCTTATGTTCCCGAAGGAACGATATTTTAGCTTGACCAATAAAGTTTGCCTGTTAAAAAAAACAGAGTTTGCATTACAATTATCAAATCCTTACCTTCCACAACAGTGTCAATGAACTTTTTCCGCATTGCGCTAAAGTCCTGCATTCAGGGCTTTCGCATCGTTGCGATATTCTTGTGTTAAAGAACATTCAATCTTTTCGCTTGCATCGTTCTGCAAGGGACGGCAAAGGTAATTCACTCATTCGATCTGCGCAAAAGTTTTCAGTGATTTTTTTTCACTTTTTTTTCAGATATTCTGCACAGCCTCTTTTCAACCTTTCATTCCAAATTACCTTTGGTTAAGCGCTCTCTTTCAAAGCGGACGCAAATGTAGAACACCAATCATTATCTGGCAAGCTTTTTTAGAACTTTTTTATTCTTTTTTTTAATCTTTTTCCAAGATCCTGATTCTCCACCTCTTACAAAAGGGCTTTCTGAAAATAGGTGCGCGCAATTCTAAAACCGTTATTTTTGCAGCGTTTTTTAACTTCATCAGAATAACAACAATCATGAAAAAGCATAATTTCAGTCCTGGCCCCGCGATCCTGCCCGCCAGTGTCCTGGAGGAAGCAGCACAAGCCGTAAGCGATTTCAACGGCATGGGACTCTCATTGCTGGAAATTTCGCACCGGAGCGCCGCCTTTACGGCCGTGATGGAAGAAGCAGTCGCCTCGGTAAACGAACTGCTGGACCTGGATGACGACTACTCAGTCTTGTTTTTAAGCGGTGGGGCAAGCTCCCAATTCTTCATGACAGCCATGAACCTGTTGAATGAAGGGGAAACCGCCTGCTATGCAGACACCGGAACATGGGCGTCAAAAGCCATTAAAGAAGCGAAGTTGTTTGGTACCATAGAAGTCATTGCTTCTTCAAAAGACAAAAACTATAGCTACATCCCGCGTGGGTGGAAAGTCCCGGCTTATGCCAAGTACCTGCACATTACCACCAACAACACCATTTTTGGCACCCAATACCACTGGTTGCCTGAATCGGATGCACCAATTGTTGCGGACATGTCTTCCGATATTTTTTCCCGCCCGATTGACGGCAAAAACTTCGGATTGATTTACGCAGGTGCTCAAAAGAACCTCGGCCCGTCCGGCGTAACATTGGTGGTCGTCAAAAAAGACCTCCTTGGCAAGGTAAACCGCGTGCTGCCTTCCATGCTGAACTACCAAACGCATATCGCAGAGAACTCCTTATATAATACACCACCGGTTTTTCCGATTTACGTGAGCATGCTCACCATGCGCTGGATTAAAGCAAACGGTGGTCTGGAAGGCATGGAAGTCATCAATCGTCGCAAAGCGCAGCTTTTGTATGACGAAATTGACGCAAACCCCTGCTTCGAAGGCGCAACGGTGAAAGAAGACCGCTCGCTGATGAACGTCACTTTCTTAGCCAAAACCCCGGAATGGGAAGCTGCTTTTGCATCCGCCGCTAAAGATGCCGGGTGCGTGGAGATCAAAGGACACCGCTCAGTAGGCGGATTCCGCGCTTCAATCTACAATGCTATGCCGATTGAGAGCGTGCAGGTGCTGGTGGATGTGATGCGGGATTTTGCCCAGAAGAACGGGTAATTGCCAAAAGGAAAGTTTGCAAAAGGCAAATTGGCAAGGGGGAAGTTTGCAAGGGCAAAAGGCAAATATGCAAATTGTCTACTTGCAAATTTGCCCTTTGCCCCTTGCCAATTTGCCTCTTTATCAATGCGGCAACCGCTCCCGCAGGGCGCCATACATCCACGTGCCTGCAATAGCGCTCAGTAACGTAACCGCAACAACGCTGAAGCCGCCGCCGATTTGCGCAAACAATGGCCCTGGACAAGCGCCCGTAATGGCCCAGCCAATTCCAAAAATCAGCCCGCCATAGATCACTCCTTTATCGAACGGTTTATCTTCGAAGCGTACGGGTTCTCCATATAAGGTGCGGAGTTTAAAATGTTTGATCAGCCATACGGAAAGGGCGCCAACCACAACCGCTGTGCCAATCACGCCGTACATGTGAAAGGAATGCAGCCTGAACATCTCCTGGATGCGAAACCAGCTAATGACCTCCGCTTTAACGAACGTGATACCGAAAACGATCCCTACGGCAAGGTATTTGAAATTATGCCACCAGGGATGCTGCAACTCAGACTCGTTTGTACACATGGCGTCGGTATGACGCATATCTTGGTTGTTACTTGCCATTTTGATTGTATTAAGTTCCCTTCAATTTAGTCTGTGTCTGAATTTTAGAGTTCGAGACAGACACTATTTAATCCATTGAAAAATAAGGGGCATCAGCAGGTTTGTGCTGACGAACCCTCCAACCATAAAACAAATCGTCGCCACCAACGAGGGCCATTGCAGGGTAGCCAATCCCATAATGGAGTGGCCGGAAGTACACCCGCCTGCATAACGCGTGCCGAAGCCAACCAAAAAACCACCCACGATAAAAAAGACGAATCCCTTCCACGTGAACAGGTTATCCCAGTTAAATAAATCGGATGGCATCAGCCGGGTATAGTCCTGGATGCCGTATTCCGACAAGGCCTGTCGGGTGGCTTCTGCAACTTGTACCTCATTGGGATTTTGCAGGAAGTTGACCGCTAAGAAAGCGCCGATCACAATTCCTGCGACAAAAAACAGGTTCCAGATTTCCTTTTTCCAGTTGTACTTAAAAAAAGGAATATTAGCCGGAAGGCAAGCCGCACAAATGTGCCGGAGGGAAGATGAAATACCGAATTTTTTGTTGCCGAGCAACAAAAGGGCAGGCACCGTAAGGCCGATGATGGCTCCGGCTAACGACCAATGCCAGGGTTGTTTGAGTAGTTCTATCATTCTATTTTGTAATTATAAGGATACTCCAAATGAGCAAGCACCTTAATTATTCAAGGCATTGTTAATGATTTTCAGCAACTGTGGCGCCGTCATGACCCCCGATTGGCGCCAGAGCATTTCGCCTTTCCGGAAAAGCATCAGTGTGGGAACACCCTGAATCCTGTATGCCTCCGCAACCCGGGGGTTTTGATCCACATCAATTTTGACGATCCTGACCCGTTCGCCAACCTGGCCTTTCAGGTCTTTCAGGATGGGCGCCATCATTTTACAGGGGCCACACCATTCGGCTGAAAAATCAATAAGTACCGGCGTCTCGTCGCCAATCAGGCTGTTAAAGGTTTGTTTATCAGACATTTTTTATCGTTTTAAGAATGATTGGTTAAAGTGTACACTGCTCCATGCAATCGAAAATATGCAAGAGGTTGCGGTCTTCAAGACTGTAATAGACGTTCATGCCGCGTTTTTCAGACCGCAGTAGTCCTTTGTCTTTCAGTTTAATCAAATGGTGCGAAAGCAGCGATTGTTCCGTCCGGATGCCAATCCGCTCCTGAATTTCTGAAACTGCCAGCGGTTCTTCTGCTTCCAGGGCTTCCAGAATCTCCAGACGAACCGGGTGCCCGATCGTTTTCAAAATTTCAGCGACCCGGTTGATTTTCTCCAGGTCGAGATCCCTTTTTTTGGCCAATACCATCATGAATTGTCTGCTTTAAACACGAAGATATGAACATACATTCATATAGTAAAGTTGAAAAAGAAGTATTTTTTTTTCAAAAACCACCCTGCCGGACCTGTGCATGCAAGCAACACAACTTATTTTTACCTGAAAATGTGATAGTTATCTATTTTTAAATAAACTTTTCATTTTTGTAACAGCCAAAGAAGAAATTTTTTTTACCTTTGCCGCCACGTTTTTTAAGAGGTAAACTTTTTAAATTGTAAGGCAATGGACGCGATTAAATACGTACACGAACAACTGACGCCCAAGAAGGATTTTCCAAACTTCCGTCCGGGCGACAACATAATTGTAAGCTACAAAATTATCGAAGGCGATAAAGAACGTATTCAGGATTACCGCGGCGACGTCATTCAGGTGAATGGCGAAGGCGGAACCAAAACGTTCACGGTGCGCAAAATCTCCAACAGTGTTGGCGTTGAGCGTATTTTCCCGTTCGCTTCTCCGAACATCGTTGAAATCAAGGTCGTAAAGCGTGGCAGAGTACGCCGGGCGAAATTGTTCTACCTGCGTGGCCTCGTTGGTAAGAAGGCTCGTATCAAGGAAAAGAAATTCGTAGCTCCTCCAAAAGTTTAAGCTACATAGCAAATCCTGCTTGAGAAAAACCGGGCAATGGCCATGCGCTGTTGCCCGGTTTTCTTATTTAGTGTCTGATCTTTATAGTCCGATGACTTCGACTCCGCTCAGCCACCTCGGCTGCGTTATGCAAAGGGCCAAAATTGGTCATCCCGTCCGACGGGCGGGACTCCCACTTTTGGCCCTTCGCATGCCTTGCTCTCGAACTCTAAAGAACAGACACTGGACTAAATGGACAGACACTATTTAGTTGCCAACAATTGCTGAAAAACAGCTTTGGCTTTGCCGGAAATCAAGCTTTCCCGCGCTTCAGCGATGCTGTCCAGCAGGCTTTGTGCGGGTTTGATGCAATGGATGGCTATACCTGCATTCGCAACAACCACATCCAGCCTGGCAGTAGGCCCTGCACCGTTCAATACCTCATGAAAAATCTGCGCAGCTTCAGCACTGTCTTTCCCTCCCGATAATTCCTCTTGCTTAAGACGCCGGAATCCCATTTCTTCAGGGGTTACCACCAACTGTCCTTCGTTGGCGTAAATGCTCACCTCATCCGTCAATGAGATTTCATCGTTCCCATCTAAGGTATGAACCACCGCAAACCGGCGGCCTGCTTCCTGCATCACGTATTGATACAGCCGGGACAACTCCAGGCTATACGTGCCCAACACCTGATAACGGGGCTGAACCGGATTCACTAAAGGCCCAAGCATATTAAAGAAGGTTTTCAGTCCCAATTGTTTGCGCACGGGTACCACTTCTTTCAGGGCCGGATGGAACAAAGGGGCGTGCAAAAAGCACAAATTCGCCCGGTCTAACTGCCGTTTTAAAAGGTCTGTATCATTGGTGAACTGGTAACCCAAAGCCTCCAGCACATTGGAGGAGCCTACCAGGGCCGACACCCCATAGCTGCCGTGTTTGGTCACTTTATGCCCTGCACCCGCCACAACAACTGCCGCAAGCGTGGAAATATTGAAGGTCTGTTTGCCGTCGCCGCCGGTTCCAACGATGTCAATGGTTTCGGCCCTTCCACATCAAATGGAATGCACAATTCGAGCAAGGCTTCGCGAAAACCCTGCAATTCCTGCAAGGCAATGGCCCGCATTTGATAAACCGTCAGGAAACTCGCCACCTGGATCGGATTATACTCCGCCCGGGCGATCCCAATCAAAACGTTTTTAGCTTCCTCGCGGCTCAGGCGTTCGTGCTCGAATAAACGGGATAGGATGGATTTCATGATACGTGTTTTTTAGCTTGGGTTAATTCGGGTTAGTACAAAAAGCAAGAAAATTTTCTAACATCTTTTTGCCGAAAGGCGTCATAATAGACTCGGGATGAAACTGCACCCCGCGCACATTCAGCGTTTTGTGGCGCAGCGCCATGATTGCGCCCTGCTCATCCACGGCTGTTATTTCGAGGCAATCGGGCAGCGCTTCGCGGCGAACCGCCCAGGAATGGTAGCGCCCCGCCTGGAAAATTTTCGGTACGCCCATAAACAGCAATTCCGATTCATCCAGCACTTCCACCGGGGTTTCTAGGCCGTGGTAGACCTCGCTCAGGTTTTCAAGTTGCGCTCCAAATGCTTCCCCAATGGCCTGATGCCCGAGGCAAACCCCGAAAATTGGAATTTTGCCGGCGTAGCGCAGGATCAATTCGGGCATAATACCCGCTTCTGAAGGCACTCCGGGGCCGGGCGACAGTACGATGGCGTCGTAATTCGCCACCTCGTCGAGGCTGATTTCGTCGTTTCGCCGCACCTCTACCGGGTGTTTCAGGAGTTCCTGAAGGTAGTGTACCAGATTGAACGTGAACGAGTCGTAGTTGTCGAGAACGAGTATCTTTTTCATATTTCGTGTTTAAACCTATAAGGTTTTTGGAAACCTTATAGGTTTTGAGCTGCAATAAGCGCTTTTTTCAAAGCGCCCAATTTGTTATTCACTTCCTGAAGTTCGTTTTCTTCCACGCTGGCCGCCACAACGCCGGCGCCGGATTGATAAAACAAGGTATTGTCCTTGCTCAAAAAAGAACGAATGACGATGGCCTGATTCATGTCTCCATTAAAAGCAATGTACCCGAGCGCGCCGCCGTAAAAGCTGCGGTTTTGGTTTTCATACTGGTCAATCAGTTGCAGGGCTTTGTATTTTGGCGCGCCGGAAAGCGTACCGGCCGGAAAGGTGTCGGCAAACACCTGAATGGGGTTGATGCCGGGAACGAGGTCACCCTGCACTTTGGATACCAGGTGGATAACGTGGCTAAAAAACTGGATGTCTTTCAGTTCTTTCACGCGCACGTTGGTGGCGTGGCGGCTGAGGTCATTCCGGGCCAGGTCTACCAGCATGATGTGTTCTGCATTTTCTTTAGGATCGGCGATTAGTTCCTGTGCGCGAAGGGCATCTTCTTCTTTGTCGCCACTGCGGCGGTAGGTTCCGGCAATGGGGTTGACGCTGGCTACCCCGTCTTTAACCACCATCTGGGCTTCCGGCGATGATCCGAAAATGTGGTAATCTCCGCAATCAAAATAAAAAAGGTAGGGCGAAGGATTCACCGAACGCAGCACGCGGTAAACGTTGAAGTCGTCGCCCTGGAATTTTTGTGAAAACTGCCTCGAAAAAACAATCTGGAACACATCGCCCAGGTAGCAGTGGCGTTTGCCGATGCGCACCAACTCCATAAATGCTTCATCAGTCAGGTTGCTGCGCTCTTCGCCCTGAAGCTGAAAAGGATGTGTTGCAAAACGCTGACTTTCAATGATTTTTTCCAACGCTTCCATTTTAGAAACTTCTCCTGGCGGGATGTTTTCCAAAATCACCATTTCGTCTTTGAAGTGGTCTATGGCGATGATGAAGCGATAAAGCGAATAGCGCATATCAGGCACATCGAACCGGCGCTTATCCGGATCAAATCGCAGGGTATCGAAGTACTGGACGCCGTCGAAGCCGGTATGCCCCAGCACCCCGTTGAAATTGGCGCCGGCCTGGTTCGGTTCCACCTGGAACCGCTGCAAAAACTGCCATAGCGCATCGGGCACCTGTTCGGCTTTGCGCCGATGAACGACTCCTCCGGGCAGCTTTTCTACGATGAACCCGCCCTGCACAATAAATTGAGCGATGGGCTCCATGCCAATGAAAGAGTGGCAATCTTCTTTACTGCGAAAGTCGTTGCTTTCCAACAACACCGATTCCCGGTAGCAATCCCTGATCTTCAGGTATAAAGCAACGGGCGTTACCGTATCGGCCAGTAGTTTTTTTGTGCGAATATTCAGGGCAATTGCCCCGGATCCTGTGGTTTCCATATTTCATGTAATATAAAAAGCGGCCTGCCGGGTGATCCGACAGGCCGCTTTATTGAATACGATAAGCATAGCGCGTCACTTCACCCGATGTACCGAATGATTGTGCCACCACCATGCATTATGTTGAAAATTGTGATTCATCGTGTATTATTCTGAATGGTCAAAGATAGTCGCATTGTAATGAATGAAGCAACCCTTGTGTTCAACTTTTTTTTCGGATCTAAATATTTCAACCCAAAAACACATCACCGGATCACCAACTTTTCCTGCATAAAACCTTTCCCGGTTTGAATTCTGACCACGTAAACTCCTGCCGGGCAATCCGTTACATCCAACTGGTGCATCATCCCCGAAAGCGATGCTTCCTGTAAAATACTGCCACGCAGATCGAGCAACTGCACTTTCCCGTTGTCCACATTTTCGGGCAGTACCAATTGAACGGTCGTCGTTGCAGGGTTTGGATACACCCGGAATGTTTGGCCGGATGGTTCCTGCACGGTTGTAGCGGTTTGTTCCGGCGAAAGATTGATCGGGTCGAGGGTATAAATATCCGATTCGTTTCGCAGCAGCATTACTTCTGTGACCTGGATGTTTTCGGGCCAACCGGAAGGAAAAATGAAGTGTCCGATGGCGCCATTGCCGGACACGGCTTCCTTCGCAGTGCGCACCATCGCCACGTACCAGGCATTTGCGCTAAGCGGAATGACCATCGTTTCCAAATCTTCGTTCAGGTCGCCGGCCCAACTTTCGCTCACGTCGAAGCCAAAATCGGCTGCCGTTCCGCCGGTCATTTCGACCCGGAAGCCCAGCCCTGAAAACCCTTCCACGGCATGTCCCAAGCTTCCCAAATCAAGTGCGATCCGCAATTCGCTGTCCCCGGTTTCTGTTTGGCGCAAAGCCATTGGCGCCAGCGATTTCGCAAAATCGGGGTTGTCGCCGCCCGATACAAAACTGTGCGTCAGGCCCCAGTTTTGGGCAATTGCCTCGTGGTCTTGTATATTAATGATGCCATTGCCGTTGCAATCGGCGTGTTTGCGGTTGGTTTCTTCGATAAACGTGAAAGTCGTGCTCCAGTCGGGCGCAAGCTCTGGTTGCCATTGGATGGTGGCATTGGGGCGTATCGGGCCGGTTTTGTTGAACGACAAGCCCACCGCCCAATAGTCAATTACATTCACCAGGCCATCCACGCGCACATCGCCGGGCCAAACCGCCGAACACAAGTCAACCGCATCCAAAAGTTCGACAAAAACCTGCGCGGTATCGCAACCGATGGCGTTGCAGATCGCATAAGAGAATTGAAATGCTTCGTCGCAGGCGCCAAGGCCGGGATCGTACGTCACGGTATGGTCAGCATTCAAGGTTGCCGTACCAATGGCGGGTTGCGAAGCGATATACACCGAAGTGAGGGTGGTTGCGCTCGTCCAGTCGTTTGCCAACACCGGAATGACCACGTTCGCCCCGTAAACTGTAGTCGCGTAGTCGTCTACCGCATCGAGCAGATTTTCAAACACAGTGATGGTCAGGAAGGTGGTGTCGCAGAAAAATTCATCGCAAAGAACAATACAGACCTGCTCGATGCCTTCTTTCCGGCCCGTATAGTGCACGCAGTAGCCGTCCTCCTCATCCCATACAACAGAGGCTACCACATCGCTGTCTTCGCAAAGGTTAACAAAGGTGTTTATGGTATTCAGATGATTGATATTCAGACAAATGGTTTCTGTTTGGTCAATGGCAATGCTGTCGGTCAACGATTCAGAAATTGGCGCAACCCGCAGTTGGAGGTGGAGCGTGCTGTCGCAGCCAAACTGGTTTTGCAGGACGATCTCGTAATCGCCGGAGGCAGTGAAAGACTCATTTCCAACTGAATACGTTTCGCCTTCCTGGATGAAGGCATTTTGAAAACCGGTAGAAACTGGCAAAAAGTTGAGCGAAATAGTCACCACTGAATCGCAGCCGCCTGCCCCTGCCCCACTCAGGATTTCTATCCCGGCAGGATTTTCAGTGTTGTAGGCAACCCCGTTCACGAAAATACTTTCCGTTTCACAAATGATCGTATTCAGCCAAAATGCCGACGCCGGGCTCAGGTTGATGATGAACGTGGAATCGCAGCCATTGGCGCCAGTGATGACTTCAATGCCCTGCGGGTTGGTCAGGTCGTACAGCGTGCCGTTCACGACAATCCCGTCTTCATTAGAGCAAAGGGTGTTGTTGAGTTCCACTACAACCGACCCGGAACTGGCCGTAAAAGATGCCGAACACTGGTTCAGCGCATTCCCGAAATTGACCGAATAGGTGTCTGGCCCTCCCGGAAAAATGCGGATGTTGCGGCGTGTTTCCCCGGTTGACCACGCGTAGGCGAGGCTGTCCAACCACACCTCCGGAACGTCAATGCCCGAAGACCGGATGTAGAGCGAACGTGGTCCGTCAATGCAATCCCCGGCTGGCGGGCCTTCTAAGTAGAGTGGATCAATGATGTATAAATCGAACGTATCAGCAAGACATTCATTGACTTGCACAAAAATGCGCACCAATTCAGGCGCTTCGGCGATGCCGTCATCAATGGCCTGAATGGGCAGGTTGAAACTATTTCCGGCTACGCTTCCGTTGGCCGGAATGGCTGTGTAATCGCTGCCGTTTTCAGCAGTGCCGGCGATGGAATAGCTCATCGGAAAATCATTGCTGTCGTAACTGTCGAAAAAGAACTCCAACGGATTCTGGTTGCATCCTTCAATGATGACCGGGCTGCGCGGGTCAATATTGGTTTGAATGCCGGAATCGTAGGAACACAAACTTCCAGCTTCGAAGAAAATGGCGGAATCCCAAAAAGCGTCCCCGATGTCGGCGATCACCAACGTCATGGTATACTGCTGGCAGGGCAAAACCGCTGCTTTTGCAGTCAGCGGCGTGGTATAGCCATTGTACACGGGGTAATTCTGCGAAGTTTGGAAATACGCCGAATTGCTCAGGCTGCCCAATGGACTCGCGCAATACAGGCCAGGATTGACTTCCGAATGCGTACCCGGCGTGCCGCTGTTGATGCTGTTGATGGAGACCGGCAGGGTTGTTCCCGGCACGAGCGCTAAATTGCGGTTGGCGGGTAACCCGTTCTCGTCCGGGCCTTCGAGAAAAAAGGCAAACACATCGTTGAACGGTGAACACACAAAATCCGGGTATTCTTCTGAAGCGAAGACGTAACGGAAAGAAATGGTGTCGCGCTTCGGTGTGAACGTAATGCGGAACAGCGAAATGTCATGAAAATTGGCATTGTTCGACAACGCCAGGATGCCCGGGTGAAAGGTCGTGGTGAAATTATTGGCGGAAGCCAGCGCTGAAACGTGTTCGTTGGCGCCGTTGAAGCCGATCCGGGAAGCTGCCGCACCGGTAGAAAGGATAAAACCCTGGTCAATGCCAAGGTAAGGCAGCGCATTGTTGAAACTGGCTACTGCCTGCGAATTGCCTTCGAACGCGATGTTTAAGATTTCCACGTTGTTCCCCAGGCAAAAATTGGCCAATAGGTCTTCGGGACGGTATTCCGAAACGTCAACCGGCGTCACATTGAATTGTGCGCGCAACGAAACGCTTGCCAACAGGCAGCAGCAGAGTAAAGAAAAGTTCAGTTTTCCAAGCATGTCCACTAATGTTTAGATATCATAAAGATGGTGATGACGCGGTGTCATGCAATTGGAGGGTAGTCGCGTAGTACAGCCGAACTCTGTTCGGCTTGATTTTCTTAAGTTTCGCCGAACAGAGTTCGGCTGTACATCTTTTACACGTGCAAAATCTTCCAGGCCAACTCTTTAAGGAGTTCCCCTTCGGGTTTGCCGGTTGCGTTGTAATGAACGCCTTTCGACTTCAGGTCGTATTCTTTCAAAAGGGTGATGATTTGCGCTGCCTTTGGGAGGGTGTAATTTTTCGCCGCTTCGCGATAATCTTTCAGAAACCAGGCAGAACGAAGCTGCAAAGTACGAAGTAATTCAGCTTCCGGCAAATTTTTAGCAAAGTGGAATGCATAAATTTTGCTAAAAAAGCCATAAAGCGAGCTCACGACCACCACCATCGGATTTTTTTTCGGATTGGCGGCAAAATACTGCACGATGCGGGTGGTTTTCAGGGCGTCGCGCTGACCGAGGGCTTTTTGCAATTCAAAGATGTTGTAGTCTTTGCTGATGCCAATGTGTTGCTCGACGTGCTGATCGGTGATTTCGGTTCCGGAAGGCAGGTTGATGGCCATTTTGTCGAGTTCGTTGGCCACTTTCGACAGTTCGGTGCCGAGGTATTCGGCGATCAGGTCGGCAGCGTCGGGTTTGATGGTCAGCTTGCTGCGGCGCAGGTAATTCCGGATCCAGTCGGGTACCTGGTTGTCGTACAGCGATTTCGACTCAAAAAGGACGGCTTTTTCTTTCACCACTTTGCCGAAATTGGAATTCAGGTTGTACTTGCCGTGCTTGTGGCAGATGACGAGGATGGTCGTTTCCGCCGGTTTTTCGATGTAGCCCTGCAAGTCTTTCAGCGACTTCATTTCCTGCGCTTCTTTCACGACCACAACCTGGTAAGGCGCCATCATGGGATAGCGGCGCGCCACGTCGGTCACGGCCATGTGGTCGGCTTCTTTGCCGTAAAGGAGCGTTTGGTTGAACGCCTTTTCGCCTTCGGAAAGGACGTGGTGCTCGATGTAATCGGAAATGGCGTCAATAAAATAGGCTTCGTCGCCGTGCAGAAAATAGACGGGACGGTATTTCTTTTGCTTGAGTTCCTCCTGGATTTGCTCGAACGTCAAGGTGGTGTGGTTTGGTGAAAATGATGGCGCGAAGGTAGGGAATTGCGGGCGGATGCGGTTGGGCTTTTTGGAAAAAACTTATTGCTGGTAGTAGTCAAATTTGGAGTACGGGCGATTGGGCAACGAGCCTTTCAAGTGTGCGACCATTTCCAGGTGTCCAGTGTGAATTGTAGTTGGTTTGTTTTTTTTGTCTGAAATTGGTTGAATGGTAATCTCCAACTCCATATCATGGAATTCTTCCGGCACTTGGATGAGTAATTGGCCGTTGATTGGTTTTTGGATTGTTTTCATTGTGTGGTGCATATTATATCATTCTTTCTTCGCGACTTTTTGCCGATATGATGAATTTATACATATCTTCTTCCTCTAAATCAAATTTGCTGTAAAAATCTTCTTTAGAATCTACTTCAACAATTGATCCTACAGCAAAATCGTAATACCTGTTTACATAATTTCCAAATCCAATAACCGTAGGGATAAAAAGAAAGTCCCAACTTTCTGTTTCAAAATTTGGATAAAGCTGAACAATATAGGGCTCTTCGACAGGAATTCTTTTAAGTGAAATTTCGCCAACTGCACGGACAAATGCATTCGGCAATCTTTTGATTAGGGTTTCTGTAGATTTTTTATGATTTAATACTGCATAGTACACAACACCATCTATATGCTCTACCATTGATATCGCATAGCAATCATCTAACTTATTAAAAAAAAATGCATTGTGCAAAGAAACTAAATAAATTCGGAGATTTCTGAGCTCCTCTAAAAGTTCTTTTCGGAGATTTGATCCTTGTTTTTTAAAATATTCTTCATCAAAAAAACCTTTCAAAAAAGCCTCTAATATTGGCTTAGAAAATGTTAAAATAGTAAGCTCAAGAATAGTAACCATATCAATACTGCCAAATCTGCTTCCCCATTTTTGTACATTGACATTACCATATAGCTGAGATACTCCAATTATTTCATTAATTTCCTCTTCAGTAAGATTAGTTGACAAACCATATTTGATAGATGTTTCCATTACTGTTTGATTATGAGCTTGTCTGAGAATTCGTCAAAAAAAGCCGAGGCCATATTAAAATTTCATTGTATCGTCAGCAGATCATTCTTAAAATCAATACAGAGCTTATACTCGTCTAAGAAATCCAGACCAAGAACTCCATCAAAATCTGTGATGATTTGAAAAGAGAAAAAATCGTAAGCGCAAACCTCTACATTTTCTCTTATTATTCCTATCGCAGAAAGTTTTTTTACCCGAAAAACATAAGCATCAATAACCCCACTTGCCGTTTCAATTTCGACAGTACGTATTGATTTGGCGATATCGTAACCTGCAATTATCATCGCGGCAAGGTCAATAGTGGTATGGGAGGCGCCAGTGTCCAAAGCCAGAGATAAATTGTGCTCTTCCAAAACGCAGTTTATCACAATCAGGCTTTCATCGGTTTCCCTTTTAAAGGATTGCTGCTTCATAGGAGGAAAATACGATTTTGCGGTATTTCACCCGTATAAATACACGCTGTACGACTGACATCGCTTTTGACATCTTTGGCTTTATAAGCCAATTCTCTTTTGTCCTTGCTGGCATAAAGCACGATTCCGCGCAACAATTTGCTTACAACGGAGCCAAGCGTATTGGGGTCATCCAGTTCAGGATTCCCTACCAATACCCATTGATCGGGATATTGTAATTTAATCTGATCTATTGTTAAGATTTCCACGATTACAGAATTTATACAAAAATACAACAATCTCTGTTGGTTTGCAAGGATGAGGTTGTATAATAAGG
>JALHRK010000149.1 GCA_022841505.1 Saprospiraceae bacterium
GATTCGTTCGATGAAGTGGTAGAATTGTTGAAACCCATCCGGGACAGTCGGCTTCGGGGCATTTTTCATTGCTTTGGCGGATCGGTCGCGCAGGCGGAAACGGCCATCTCGCTGGGATTCCTGTTGGGAATCGGCGGCGTGTTGACTTATAAGAAGGCAGGTTTAGACGAAACGCTGAAGGAAATCGGGCTTGAACACTTAGTTTTGGAGACGGATTCTCCCTACCTGAGCCCGGTTCCGCATCGCGGCAAGCGAAATGAGTCCGCTTATGTCCGCGTCGTTGCAGAAAGATTATCAGAAGTAAAACAAGTTGATTTGGAAACAGTCGCAGAAGTAACCACACGTAATGCCCTGAGAATCTTTGAACAAGAAAAGCTGGTTTTTTCAAAATGATCCCTTGTTCCTTAGCGGCGACGCCAAAAAAAAGACTGATTTTTAAAAAATTTTGAATTGTTACATCTTTTTTTCCATTTTTGCAGCGCTTGAAGTTGTTAAGCAATTCTTAATGTCTATTTTTGCCGGGGAGGGAACTAACAATACCTAACCCAAGATCCGGAGAGATGCTCGAGCGGTTGAAGAGGCACGCCTGGAAAGTGTGTATACCCCAAAAGGGTATCATGGGTTCGAATCCCATTCTCTCCGCCGGATTTTTAAATGGAAAATCAATTTTTTTTCACTCTTCATTAAGAACAATCGTAAAACCTTATTGACTATGCGAAAGTTAGTGACTCTTTTGCTCGTACTGGTGATCTCTGCATACAATGGCCTTGTGGCTTTTGCTCAGGATGCTGCTGCTGAAACCGCCGCTGAAGGCCCTGGAGGCTATCAGTTGATTAAAAAGTACTTCATTGACGGTGACCCTGTCTGGATGGCGCCCGTTTTGCTCTGTTTGATCCTTGGTCTGGCTTTTTGTATTGAGCGCATTATTACGCTGAACATTGCCTCTGCAAATACGGACAAACTGCTGGAACGCATCAACGATGAGTTGAAAACAGGCAACTTGGATGGTGCAATGGAAGTTTGCAAAGCGACTCAGGGACCTGCTGCAAGCACTTTGTATGAAGGGCTGAAAAATGCAAAAGATGGCCCGGAAGCAGTTGAAAAAGCAATCGTTTCTTACGGTAGCGTTCAAATGGGCCTCCTGGAAAGAGGGCTGGTTTGGATTTCATTGTTCATCGCTTTGGCGCCGATGCTCGGGTTCTTGGGAACAGTAATCGGGATGATCCAGGCCTTTGACAAGATTGAAGCAGTAGGCGATATTTCTCCTACGGTTGTTGCCGGGGGTATCAAGGTAGCCCTTTTGACAACGGTATTCGGTCTTATTTCGGCCATCATTCTGCAGTTGTTCTACAACTACATCATCAGCAAAATTGACAGCATCACCGGCAGTATGGAAGACGCTTCCATCGGGATCATGGACATTTTGGCTGCAAACAATATTTTCAAGAAATAAGAACCTGAACTGCTATGTATAAATTTCTTTCAAGCAATGGGCAAGTTCTGGCTTTTGGATTGGGTGCATTGTTATCTGTACTTTTTCTGGTAAGCTGGCTTGGCGGGCAGGAGTCTTTGAATGCCCTTCCTGACGATGAAAAATTCAAAACCGGCATCTTCGACGCAGGGATCCTTGGCGCAACCGCGCTTGTTGTTCTTGCAGCATTGATGCTTGTTGGTTTTGGACTATACCATACTGCAACGGATTTCAAAAAGTCGCTTAAAAGCATCATTGGCGTTGTTGCGCTGATCGCTGTTTTTATCATCGCATACTCTACTTCCACGCCGGATAAAACTGGAATGGTAGGAGATGCAGCAGTAAAAATGGGCGTGTCGGACAATACGCAAAAACTGATCGGTGGCGGCTTGACTACGATGTACATCATGATGGGGCTTTCGCTGTTAGCGCTTGCTGCTTCTGAAATCAGAAACATCTTTAAATAATTTCGGATTATGGCAAAAGGATCTAAGTCTCGCAGCTTAATGAAGAATGAAATCAATGCCAGCTCCATGGCTGACATTGCATTCTTGCTGCTTATCTTCTTTCTGGTTACGACCACCATCGTAGAAGACAAGGGGATTACAGTAAAACTACCGCCATGGTCGGAGGAGCCGCCAGAAGAGCTCAAGCTGAAAGGCCGCAACGTTTACCTGGTACTCGTGAACGCGCAAAACCAGTTGCTGGTGCGTGGCGAACCCATGGAAATCAGGTCATTGCGCGATAACGCGAAAGAGTTCATCTCCAATCCGGGGGGCCGTGAGGATTATGCAGAGTCTCCAAAAAATGCCATCATTTCGTTGAAAAACGACCGGGGCACCAATTACGAGACATACCTTGCAGTGTACAACGAACTCAAGGCTGCGTACAACGAACTCTGGAACGACTTGTGTCAGCGCAAGTTTGGCAAGCCATACAGCGAAGATCTGCCTACGTCAATCCGGAAAACCATCAAAGACGAAATTCCTTTCGTACTTTCCGAAGCAGAGCCGACTTCCTTTGGTAATGAACAGTAGATATTGTCCGGTTCACGAACCCTGTTGACGAGTATTTTCGGTTCGTTGTCTGGCGATTAGAAAGCACTGATTTACAGGGTATTTAAATGATCAAGGCTATGGTAAAAAAGTTTCAAAAGAAGAGATCAGAAAGTTCGCCTGGGATATCCACGGCATCTCTTCCCGATATTATTTTCATCCTGTTGTTCTTCTTCATGGTGGTCACCCAGATGAGGGACTCGGAGTTGAAAGTAAAGGTTAAAACGCCTTTTGCAACAGAGTTAAACAAGCTGGAAGAAAAATCTTTGGTCAATTACATCTATGTCGGTCGCCCAAATGATCGCTACAAAGACGTATATGGCACCAAACCTCGCATCCAGTTGGGGGATAAATTTGCTGAAGTAAATGAAATCCCGCTCTTTTTGGAAAGGCATAAAACCAAAGTGCCCGAATCGCGACACGGACAGATTACTTCTTCTCTGCGCGTGGACGGTCAGGTCACGATGGGTATTGTGCAGGACGTAAAAACGCAATTGCGCAAATACGGCCAGCTCAAAGTAAACTACTCTGCTAAAAAGCGCCCGGATGAGGATAAAGGCTAAACGCCTGCCGGTTCGTCCGCTTTTTTCATAAAGTTTCAATATAAGAAACACCATGAGTCACTCCAATTTTTTGGGGTGACTCATGTCATTTCAGGCACATCCAACGGGATTACCGCAACCGGTCCATAGACCGCACCAGGGTTTCATCTTTCCGGATGTAGTAACGGGCAAGTAAAGCCAGGATGATTACTGCAGCCGGCAGCGCAACCCAGGGATTCCAACCCGTTGCAAGCATTCCGCTTTTCCAGTACAGCCAGCCGCCAAATCCTACCGCTGCTAAGGTTGCAAGGGCAGAAAAGGCTGCTAATCTGCTTTGAATCTTTCTTGTTTTATAAAGAAAAATAGCTGCTAAGGCCAATGCGCCCGCCACCGCAAAACAAGCAATCAGGCCCAGGTGGTCGTTGGCCATATAAACGCCGTCAGAAAACAGCCCGCCCCCGGTTCCGGATGCAAAAGGAACCGCAAGGGCCCCGAAAGCTGCGCCGGAAGCAAAGAGCAAAAAAAGAGTTTGAATCCGTTGAATCATATTTTTTACTTTTATGGTGTTTGCCGGCAAATATAGCCGATTCGACGCAAAACATGGTTTACTAAAGTTTGGCGTCTTATACTGCAACCCGTTACCCGAATTTTCTGATTTAACATGACCGCATGAGCACACCTGTTGAGAAAATCCGCCGGTATTGCCGGAATTGCTACCGGCCGTTGCCGGACTTTGCTAAGCATTGTCCCCATTGTGGGCAAAAAGACTCGGACGGGAGGATTACGATATGGGCCTGGGTGAAGGAATTTATGGACACTGTTTTTAACATTGATTCCAGGTTTTTCAGAACAATAGGCGGCTTATTCATTCCTGGCAAACTTACTGAAG
The DNA here is from genome assembly GCA_022841505.1 of Saprospiraceae bacterium. Taxonomy (GTDB): domain Bacteria; phylum Bacteroidota; class Bacteroidia; order Chitinophagales; family Saprospiraceae; genus JABWAJ01. The sequence continues at coordinate 3,958 of JALHRK010000149.1, forward strand.
CTTATTTTGAAGGCAAACACGAGCGTTATGTACGCCCGCTCCGCCTGTTTTTTATCACTGCCCTGATCCATTTTGCCGTCATTAGCACCGTGCTTACTTCTTTGTTTGAGGGGACTACCGAACTCGTAGAAAACAATCGCAAGCAGGCCCATGAATACTATTTTGCAGTAAAGTTGAATTTAGAAAAAGACACGGTATTGCTACAATACCCTGACAATGAAGTTGTAGCGGGTGCAATAGATTCTTTGTTGGTTGGATTCCAGCCGGTAGTGGACAGCATAGGTTTTGGGTATTTTGTGATGAATAAAGCCGGTGAATTTGATGTTCAGGATGTATCGTTTGCGGTTAAAGATATGTTTAGTGACAAATCCGCTGAAGTACTAATCGAAGAAGCAGGTATCACGGATAGTTGGGCAAAACTCCAGGTGGCGCAGTTGATCAAGCTCAATAAGTCGGGCGAAAGTTTTCCGGCGTTTATCATGGGGAAACTAATTTGGATGGTTTTGCTGATGATGCCTGCCCTGGCTTTGATTTTGAAACTGTTGTACATTCGCAGAAAGCGCTATTTTGTAGAACACCTCGTTTTTTCCTACCACTACCATGCGTTTTCTTTTTTGGCCATGTCTATTGCGCTGCTGATCTATAATACGGGAGGTGCAAATTCCGGTTTGGGAGGCGGCGAAGCTTCCCTGGTTGAAGTCCTGATATTTCCGGTAATTCTGATCTATCTTTTTTGGGCCATGCGCCGGGTGTATAAACAAGGCATATTCCGTACTTTTATGAAATTCATGTTTTTGAATTTTGCTTATCTCATCCTTTTTACCACGGCGCTGTCCCTGACTTTGTTGGCGGGTTTACTGCTATTCTGACCCAGCTGCGCACAGTTGTAGAAACATCAGAATTTGACCTGCTCCTGACGGTATTGTCGGACATCCGGTGTAATTTTGTCCAAACTCATCGCTTCTTATGGTTGCAATAGACGAAAGAGGGTATTATGGCGAATTTGGGGGCGCCTATATCCCCGAAATGCTTCACCCCAATGTGGAAGAGTTGCGCGAAAATTACCTGAACATCATGCAAAGCGATGATTTTCAACAGGAATTTCGCCTACTTTTAAAGGATTACGTAGGGCGACCCTCGCCGCTTTATTTTGCTAAACGCTTGTCGGAACGCTACCACACCAGGGTGTTTCTCAAGCGGGAAGACCTGATGCACACCGGGGCGCACAAAATCAACAATACCATCGGGCAAATTTTGTTGGCCAAACGGCTCAATAAGAAGCGCATCATCGCCGAAACAGGCGCAGGGCAGCACGGCGTTGCAACAGCAACGGTTTGTGCCTTGATGGGCCTGGAGTGCATCGTATACATGGGGCGGGTAGATATGGAGCGCCAGGCGCCCAACGTGGCGCGGATGCGGATGCTTGGCGCAGAAGTAAGACCCGCACTCAGCGGCAGCCAAACGTTGAAAGACGCGACCAACGAAGCCATCCGCGATTGGATCAACAATCCGGACAATACTTACTACATCATTGGGTCGGTGGTTGGGCCACATCCTTATCCGGACCTGGTGGCCCGGTTTCAGTCGGTCATCAGCGAAGAGATGAAAATACAATTGCTGGAGCAAACCGGCAGTGAAAATCCAGCAGCTATTGTCGCCTGCGTAGGTGGTGGCAGCAACGCAGCAGGTGCATTTTACCATTACCTCAATGCGCCCAATGTACGCCTCATTGCGGTAGAAGCTGCCGGGAAAGGGGTCTACAGCGGCCATTCTGCAGCCACCAGCGTATTGGGCACCAAGGGAATTATCCATGGCAGCAGAACCTTGCTCATGCAAACCGAAGACGGCCAGATTGTTGAGCCGTATTCTATTTCCGCCGGATTAGATTATCCCGGCATCGGGCCACTGCACGCGCATCTGATCGCCACAGGCAGGGCAGAAGCCGTGAGCATTACCGACGACGAAGCGCTCTCAGCGGCTTTTCTGCTGGCACGCATTGAGGGCATCATTCCCGCCTTGGAAACGGCCCACGCATTGGCTGCATTGGAGACCCTCCGGTTTCAGGAAAGCGATGTGGTGGTTGTCAACCTGTCGGGACGCGGGGATAAAGACCTTGCTGCTTATATAGATCATCTAACATAATTGCACATGGAAGTTCAGCATAAAGAACAGTTGATCACAGCGATTGGGCAACAATTTGACGCTTTTGCCGACCTGATCCGGCAATGGCCCAACCCTGCTTTTGAAGAAATGCCTGAAGGTAAATGGTCGGCGGGGCAGCAATTGGATCACCTGATCCGCTCCGTAAAACCGGTTAACCTTGCATTCCGATTACCCGGTTGGCTGCTCCGGATTGTATTTGGCAAACCCAGTCGCCCGTCGAGAACCTACGCGGGATTGGTTGAAAAATACCTGCAAAAGCTGAACGCAGGAGGTGTTGCCTCCCGCCCGTTTGTGCCACCGGCGATTCCTTTAGCCAGGAAGCAGCACTTGCTTGGCGTTTACAACCGGGAAGCCCAGCGGCTGATCAAAAGTGTGAACCGTTGGCAGGACGCAGACCTGGATCGCTACCTCTTGCCACACCCCCTGTTGGGCAAACTAACGCTCCGGGAAATGCTGTATTTTACCATATATCACACCGGGCATCACCAAAGGTTGCTGGAACAAAGAGTGACGCCCGTGGTTTAGACCTCGCACCTTTAGGTGCGAATCCTTTTTTGTCATGCTGAACGCGGCGAATCGTATGGTCAATCTAAAGTCCATGTGCAAAACTAAGCAGCGTGAAGTATAAGTTTCATTTGTAACACAAATCATTCATGTCTTCCAAATCTGTACTTTACCTGCGCCTTGAATTGGTGTGGTGGCTGTTTACGGCCTTAATAACCATACTCATCCTTTATCCGATTTACACCAAACTTACCGGGTTCCCGTTTTACTGGATGAATGGCATTTTCATTGTTAGTTCAATTACCCTGACCCGCTATATTTTCCTGTTGCCTTACACCTTTCTTGCCCGTCGGCAAATACTGAAAGTAGCTGTTGTATTTGTCACAGTTCCTTATGTTTTTTACCTGGTAGAAAGCATGTACGCGTTCAATGAATACCTCGACTACGACAGGCTTGGGGCGATGGTAAGCGGCCTTCCGGTGGAAGAACGGGAAGGCATGCTGAATTACATTAAAAATGAGATGTTGCTTTTTGGTGTAGCCGCCGTGGTCAGCGCTGTTGCTTTTCCATTTCGAATGATTATTTCTGTATGGCGAATGCGAAACAAGGTGGGTGTTTAATTTGTGTCCATTTCAATGGAACGGGATGCAATAAGGTATTGCGCCGCTAGGTAGGTGATCATGATGAGCGGGCGGATGAATTCCGGAATGGCCTGGCCTCCGGGATAAAATTTGCTGATCGCAATCAGGCTGTCGGAAATAACGAACAACAGGACGCCAGTGAACAGCCCTGAAAACAACCTGCCGTCTATTTTGGTACGCAACTGGAAGCAGGCCATACTCATGGTGATGATGACCGTGCTGTACACCGTAACCGGAATCTTTAATCCTGCCGGAATACCCGGCCAGAGAAAGGTGAGAAACCCGGCCAAAAAAATTAAAAAAGGCACGGCGAGCAAAGGGCGCTGATAAAATGCGCCGCGCGTGTTTTTTTCATAACCTGAAAACGCCAGGATATAGAACAAATGCGCGCATAAAAACGCGGCAAGCCCAAGAAGAAAAAAATATTCCCTGCCCGGTGCGTTGAACATGAGCAGGGTGTCGCCGGCTAATGAAAATGCCAACCCCCCAAGTATCTTGCGGCTAAATCCAGTTTTTATTTGAGTCGCTGCAAAAAAATACAACCCCAGAAAGGTCATCAGCAAAGGCTTGGACAAATAAATGCCCCATTGCCATTGAGTGATTTCAGACCACAGGTTAACAACTGTGGCGCCACAAAAAAGAACCAGGAAAAGCGTTTGGGCAGGTTTCATTCATCCGTGTTTCGAACCGGGCGTCGCTGTGGAGGCACGTAATCCGTATTGTTCTCATCTTCAATATCGTAGACCTTATCGGTTTCCTGGCGCTCAACGCTCATGTCGTTGTCCATCCGGTCTATAAAATCGAGGGAATGATCCCAGAATTCTTCGAAAGTAGGTTGCAAGCGCCTGCCAGCATTGAGGATTTTTCCCGGAAACGGGATGAGTAGCTCATAAGTCAGCGAACTCTGCTTTGTCTCTTCAGAAATCAGGCGGGAGCGATCGGCAAACAGCACCAGAACACTGTACATGGCAATGAACAGGCTTGCTACGACGAAGCCTCCCAAAGCCTGGTTGAGGATATTGATGTTGGCCGATTCGAGGGCTTTTTCAAGGCTGCTGGCTAACAACCGGATCAGGATCATCGTCAGCACAAAGGTGAGCAATGTGCCGGCCAAGAATACTAAAGCATAGTCGGAACTGAAAAGTGATTCCAGCAGATTGGCCATGTCCGGACCAAACTTGACCGCAGCAATAATGCCGATCAAGACAGATATGATGGTGAAAACGGTTCGTATGATTCCCTGAGAGAATCCTTTATAGAAACCGTAGATCGCCACAATGCCGAAAAAGATATCAATGATAGTCATAGCGATCCAAAGTTAGTGGATAATACGCTCTTTTCGACTGCGCTATTGGACAACAGTAACGGATTCTTCGATATAAAGCTAAAAAATGAGTTCAAAAGGTTGCCATTTGAGTATAAATGTAAGCTAAGTTTTGCTAATGCGCCAAAAAAACTACAATTTGTAAGGCTGCACAACGTTACTATGCCGCGCTGAGGACCGGTTGGGCAAGCTTCAACCTGCTTTTGCCAACAAGAAAAGCCACTTCTTGCACCGTTTGGCTGTTTTTTACGACCATTGCCTAATGCAGGAGATATAGGTAGCCTTTTTTGTGTAAGTTTGCGCTGTTTTTATATTAGTCATCTTTATAAGTAAATTTTTCAATTATGAGAACATTTGTTTCAGCATTTGTGATGGTCCTCCTGTTTGGACTTCAGGCTGTGGCACAAGAGGCCATGCCCAAAGTTTTTCTGATGGGCGATAATGAAAAAGAATACGAACAACTTACGCAGGATTATGCACAATCCTTGCTTGAAGTGTGCAACAACGACATGGAAGCGGCTTTTGGACAATGGCTTGAGATGGTGAAAGAAATGGAACTATATGCGCAAAAAATCAAGTTCGATTTGAAAGGTGTGAAGCTTCGGCTGCACGTTTTCTTTTCGCCTGATGGCAAAATAGACCATATCGGCTACCTGTTGCGCGGGGATTCCCGGAACATCAATACGGCCGAAATGAGCGCGTTTCTTTCCAGTTTTATCAACCGCTACAAGTTTACCAAAACCAGCGACAAGAAGTTTTCTCACTACACAGGGGCTACTTTCCCGACTTTTGTAGAAAAATTTTCGGAATAGCGCAACCACAAATTTCGGAGTAAAATCGAATTCCGGTTTATCTCACGCGTATTTAGGCAGGCGAGTGCAACTTTCCTGCCTAAATTTTTTTTTCTTTGCACTTTCATTTCGGATTTATAAAAATAGCTGAAAATAATGATAAAAATACTTGCCAACGACGGCATTGATCAGGATGGCCAAACCCTCCTTGAAGAGGCTGGTTACGAAGTGATATCCGAACGGGTGCCTCAGGAAGAGCTTGCCCGTGTTTTGCCCCAATACGATGTCATCATCGTACGGAGTGCAACTCAGGTTCGCAAAGACCTGATTGACGTTTGTCCCAATTTGAAAATCATTGCCAGAGGGGGCGTGGGGATGGACAATATTGACGTGGAATACGCGGAAAGCAAAGGTATTGCGGTAATGAACACACCGGCGGCCTCTTCACAGGCAGTAGCGGAATTGGTGTTCGCCCACATCTTCACGCTGGCGCGTATGTTGCAGGTATCCAACCGGGAAATGCCACTCAGGGGCGCCACCGATTTCAAAAAGCTGAAAAATCAAAGTTCGGAAGGCATCCAGGTGCGTGGAAAAACTTTGGGCATTATTGGTTTTGGTCGTATCGGACAGGAAGTGGCCCGCATCGGTCTGGGCATGAGCATGAATGTGCTGCCTGTTGATTTGGTGATCAACGAAGCTGATATTGACATCAATTTGTACAACAGCCAGGACGTCCGGCTTTCTGTCAGTCTGCAAACTTCTGACTGGAAAACGGTTTTGCAGCAAAGCGATTTCCTGACCCTGCATGTGCCTTTTGGCGGCGGGAAATCCCTCATCGGCAAGGAAGAAATTGCCATGATGAAAACCGGCGCCTTCATCATCAATACCTCCAGAGGGGGCGCAGTGGATGAAGACGCCCTGCTCGATGCACTCGACAGTGGTAAACTGGCAGGGGCTGGTCTTGATGTTTTTGTCGGAGAACCTACACCGCGGGCCGAACTGATTAACCACCCGAAAATCTCCGTATCGCCGCATGTTGGCGCCGCTACTTTGGAAGCACAGGCGAATATTGGGTTGGAGCTGGCGGATAAAATTCTCGCCTTTTTCGGCGACGATAAGTAGTGTCTGTTTTTAGAGTCCGATAGCTGCGTTATGCGAAGACCCCAAAATCGGTCACTTACGCGAGTAAGCTCTCGTTTTTGGGGTCTTCGCATGCCTTGCTCTCGAACTCTAAAAACAGACACCCAACCAAATGAACCGGCACTAATGTATAATAGACAACGAGGCAAACGAACAATTACTAAATAGTCAGATGACGCTGCAACAAGCACATTTCGAGTATCTTCTGCGGTTGGGTGACAATGCCCTGATTCTGGGTCAGCGCCTTGGAGAATGGTGTGGACATGGCCCGGTATTGGAGCAGGACATTGCCATTACCAATATCGCGCTTGACCTCATCGGCCAGTCGCGCAGTTTGCTGGAACATGCCGGTAATTTAGAGGGAAAGGGCCGCAACGAAGACGACCTTGCTTTTTTGCGGGATGCCTGGGATTTCCGGAATGTTCTATTGGTGGAACAACCCAACCAGGACTGGGCGTTCACCATCGTTCGCCAGTTTTTATTTGACGCTTTTCACTACCCGTTGCTTCTGCAATTGTCGGAGAGCAAAGACGAGCACTTAGCCGCCATCGCCCAAAAGTCCATCAAGGAAGTCGCCTACCACCTGCGATACAGCTCAGAGTGGATGATCCGGTTAGGCGACGGCACCGAGTTGAGCCACCAGAAAATGCAGGCGGCTTTGGACGAACTTTGGGCGTATTCCGGCGAATCCACCACCCCGGACGAGGTGGACTTGCTGGTAACCGAAGCGGGAATAGGCGCCAATCTGGAGCTTGTTCAACGGGCTTATGCTGAAAAAGTGAACGCCGTGCTCCACGAAGCTACCTTGCAAAAACCTGCAGGCGACTGGATGCAGCAGGGCGGGAAAACCGGCACTCATAGCGAATATTTGGGTTTTATTCTTGCGGAAATGCAGTTTATGCAGCGCGCATATCCCGGCCAGAAGTGGTAGTGGGTGCCTGTCTTTATAGTACGCTCGCGCGCGCGATGGCTCCGCCTCGCGTGCTTTATTTTCCGGGCTCCGCCCGGCATTAAACTCATTTGAACTCTAAAGAGCAGATATGGGACTAATGGACGGACAATAGTTAGTGTACAATCATTCTTCTCACACCCATCCAACTTTTCCCTCCTTCCGTAACCGTAATCCGGCAAAGCAGCATTTGTGCAGCGTGGGACTCATTGACAAAAGGAATCACGTAATAACCCGGCGAATGGCGTTCATTGCGCAGCGTGGCAACCTGCCTGCCTGTCATGTCAGACACTTCAATTTTTACATGGCATTCCCGCGAAGTGTGAAACCGGATACTGGTAGCTTCCACAAAAGGATTGGGCGCATTGTTTTCCAGCGTGAACCAGTCAATTTTTTCCAAATCGGTACTTGAAGTCGGGGACAAACAGCCTATTGGAAGTCCGGGGCAATACGTGCGGCGCGCCAGGGTGCAATCGAGCACAAAGGGGTTGGGTTTGCCATCCTGATAGCCTGCGATGGCCCAGGTTCGGCTTGCTTCGGTCAAATCGGCGGGATCGAGTTGGTGCCAGTTGCACAAAGTCAGGCGTTGCGATTCAAAGTAGCTGTTATCCGCCAGATCTGCTTCTGCTTTGTACATGGTATAAAAATAAAACATGGCCCGGGCGACATTGCCTTTGTGGTCTTCGCGGGGTTCAAATACATAGTCTTTGTACTCGCTGTAGCGCTCGATGTTGCTGGTGGGGATATTGCTTTGTTTCTGGTTGAGATAGTACCATTCTTCTGTCTGATTATCAGCGATTTCTGAGAAAGGCGCATCCCCTCTTTTTCCGTTGGGTTCCACCCGGGTAGGGTAGAGGTGGTGCATGTCTGCACGGGGATTCCCGAATTCTGCTCCTTTGGATTGCGGATAGGTATGTTCTGTGTTGATGCCATTGGTACCGCCGTCGCCAAATGCAGCGACCGTCGGATCCTGGGCTGGGTCGAGATAAATGGTCATGCCTGTGTAGACACAGGTCAGGTTGTCGTTTTGGGCATAAATGCGGGAGAACAAAGTGTCGCGTGCATCGTTGAAAGGAAGTACCGTTGCGGGTTTGTAATTCAAAGCCAGCGCATTCAGCAATTCAGTGCCGGTTAACGCAGGGAAAATGCCCTGACCTGTGCTTTGAAATGCCAAAAAGAGGAAGACGGTTGCTGTAAAAATTCGCGTCATGGGAAAATCTGGTTTATCTGTCCTTCAAAGGTATGATTTCTATGGCTTGCCCGTACAAAAACAAGCAAAATCAAAAGCCAGCAGCAAACTCTCTCCCTGAAACAGCGTGCTGGCATTGATCCTGTTCGCATGGAGTTGAGGAATTTGCTCCTGCTTGTTCAACAATCCCTGTAAGGTGCGCATGACTTTAAAATAGCGCTCCGGGTCGTTGTTCTGCGGGATGTCAGGACTACCCAACCGAATCATCAGTTCCCGAAAAACCTCATAATGATAGGGAGCGTACCGATCCGGATAACGGAAGGCGAGATAGATAGAAATCATTTGGTAGTCGTCGTTGTGGTAGTGGCTGTTCTCAGGGCTTCTTGGGTGCATCCGCCTGTAATCCTGGAGCAGTTCGTCGCAGTAGAAGAGGAAGCGATCCATCCTGCCTGTAACGTCTCTGGTTTCATTGAACAAATCTCCAAAAAGCTGTCGGGGAAAATCGGGTTGCATGCCAATAAACAGCAGCATAACCCGTTTGGGTTCGTAGTTTTCGCGGTTCCAGAGCCTTCGTGTTTGTGTGTTTTGGAGGCTCTGATCGAGCATTTTCGCAAAATCCATCGCTTCGAGGTCCCAGGTTTCGTGGAAGATACGCTGGGATTCCCAATAGTAAAGCCGTTCTTCAGAAGGAGGGCCGCTTTTAAGAAAAGCTGCGTAATCGGCCATTGCTTGCTGGATGCGCTGGTATTGCATGGGTTTGGTTAAAAACCACAAAGATAAATGGAAAAGTTTGCTGGAAGAAGGACTTCTCCTTGGGGATGCCGACAAATTGTTGTTTCTTTGAAGACGTTATAATCTTACAAGCATGAAATACCTGATCTTACTGTCCAAACTGCTTGTACTTGGGCTTTTGATTGCCGCAGAGTTAACCAGAAATGAATGGAAAGGTCGCCTAAGCGCCCCTTTGGCCAACTTTACGATCGTATTGCTTGATTTTCTGGTATTTGCATTTGCAGCCAACCTCCTCATTGTGTTGTTGTCTGCCTTCTACCGGAGGCAGAAAAAAATCCCCAGGGGGTCTGCCGACAACGTCATTCGCGGGTTGGAAAACATTTATTACATCATCCTGACTGGTTCTGTAATCATGACGGTGCTCGGTTTTTGGGGCATTGATTACGCCCGCCTTTTTACTTCGTTGAGCATCGTAGCAGCCGCTATTGCCATCTTAGCCAAAGACTTCATCGCCGAAATCATCAGTGGCATCATCATCAGTTTTTCAAGAGAGGTACACATCGGCGACTACCTCAAAATTGGCGATTATAAAGGCAAAATTACCGACATCAATTTTACGAAAATTGCGTTGCTGAACGACGATGACGACGTTATTTTTATTCCGAACAGTACCGTATTTTCCAGTGAAATCATCAACTACACCAAAAAAGGCATTCGCAGGG
>JALHRK010000150.1 GCA_022841505.1 Saprospiraceae bacterium
AAAAAAACGGAGTCTTATGGTTCCCTGAGCCTGATGAGCGGATTGGCGCCGCCTGCGCAATACAATATTTTGCTGACTCAGACCAATGTGGATCCGTCCATCAAAGCGCGCTATCCTTCGTTTTCCAAATGCGCCAATAACCTCGATTGCTTCAAGGATTATTATGAAGGCATGGCTTATGCCAAAGAGGTGAACCGCCCTGTGCTGCTCGATTTCACGGGCTACGGCTGCGTGAATTGCCGCAAAACGGAAGAACATATTTGGGTGGAAACGGATGTTTGGAACAAACTGGCGAAAGACTTCGTGCTGATTTCTTTGTATGTTGACGATCGCAAACCATTGCCCGAAATCCTGATCTCGAAACTGCAGCAAACCAAAATCCGCAACGTCGGCAACAAATGGGCCGATTTTCAGATTGTGAATTTTGAGCAAAACTCCCAACCGCTCTACGTCATGATGTCGCCCGACGAGCGCGTCCTGGCAGCTCCACGTGGCTATCAAGAAGGCGTGGAAAGCTATGTCAACTTTCTGAAGTGCGGGGAGAATACGTTTCAGAGCACGTCGGGTTCGGATAAGTTAGGGGAACGGTAGGGCGCACCCCTCGTGGTCGACCTAAAAATAACGCAGAGTTCCACGGAGTTAAAAGGAGTTTCGCGGAGTCTTTACATCTAACTCCGCGAAACTCCGTGGAACTCCGCGTAATTTTAAACACATTGAGATTTCCCAGGCAATTGACACCCCACAACTTGTCCCGATAATCGGGATAGCCCCTGATTCGCATGAATCATGTCCAAGGCATAGAATTCCACCTGATACTGCTTGCCATCAGCAGCAGTTGTAAAGTAATTCTTTACAACTGAATTGCCATCTAATTCATTCTCTTCCAGTATGTTTGAGACATGTTGGCCTATATTTTGCTTGGAGGTGGCAAAAAGTTCAGCCAACTGGCTCTGGTTCATCCACACCATGCCATTTCTGGCATAGAGAGACACCGAAGCTTTGCCATCTGCGGTATTGTAAATGATGATTTCTTGTAATGCCTTGTTCGCAAAGTAAAAATTTGAAAACACCACGACGCCCCAATCTTCAAATTTTCAAATCCTCAAATCTTCAAATCACTACGCGCCCAACCACCCCCGAAACGCCTTCACCCGTTCCCGGCTGACAATCGAATCTTCGTCGCCGGAAGCAGGCTGGAGGGCAATTTTCAGGCGACTGTTGAAATAGTCGGAGACTTTTTGCACCGACTCGATGCCGACGATCATTTTGCGGTTGATCCGGAAGAAGGATTTTGGATCGAGCAGGTCTTCTAATTGTTCAAGGGTGTAGTCGAGGTGGTGTTTTTTATTGGCTTTGGAAACTAAGTAAGTCAGGCCGCCTTCCGATAAAAACCAGGCAATTTCGGACACGGAGAGGTAGGTGAGTCCCTGGCTCGATTTGATCACGAACCTGCTGGAATATTCCGGTTGCGCCATGGCTTTCAACAGGGCCTGGATGGCGCCCACTTCTAAGGTCGGCGTATCCGTTTTGCCGAAAAGGCGTTCATATTTTTCCAGCGCACCAACCATTTCCACCTCATCCACCGGCTTCAGCAGGTAGTCCACGCTGTTCGTTTTGAACGCGCGCAGGGCGTATTCGTCAAACGCTGTGGTAAAAATGACCGGCGCTTCGATCCTTGTTTTTTTAAAAATTTCAAAGCTGAGGCCGTCTGCCAATTGAATGTCCATGAAGATGAGATCCGGGTGGGAATTTTGCTCCAGCCACTCGGTCGCATCTTCCACCGAATCCAGCACGTTCAGGATTTGTGCGCCCGGACGCAGTTTGGTCACCAAACCGGAAAGGCGCTTTGCCGCGTGGAATTCGTCTTCGATGATGAGGATGCGCATGGTAAAGGTTAAAGCCCCCTAGCCCCCAGAGGGGGAATGCGGGAACAATGGTTCGTAAAGCCTCCTAACCCCCAGAGGGTAGAAGTGATCAGTTATATAAAATGATGCTTAATGGTTCATTTTTATTTTTTATTGATGATTGACGATTACATGATTGATAATTGATGATGGACACGAGACGACCCAAAAAACATCCAATGATATGGCGCTCTACATTGTCAATGTCATCATTTATCAATCATCTCTCATCAATCCTTCTTTAAAAAAAGCCATTAAGTGATACCTCACTCCCCCTTCGGGGGTTGGGGGGCTGGGAGTAAGGGGATGGCCACGGTAAAGTACTGCGCGTCTTCCTGCACGTCAACGGTTTCTTCCGTAAAAAAGTGATAGCGGCGGCGGATGTTGTCCAGGCCGAATTTGGTAGAATCCATGACCTGGCTTTTCCGCTGGAGGTTGTTGCGCACCACGAGTTTAGCGTCGCGCGCAAACACCTCGATGGTCAGTGGTTTTTTTTCGGAAACGATGTTGTGTTTGATCGCATTTTCAAACAAAATCTGCAAAGACAGCGGTACAATTTTCAGGTTTTTCAGGTTTTCGGGGACCTCCATCCTAACCTTCAGGTTTTCGCGAAAGCGTTCTTTTTGTAAAAAAACGTAGTGTTCAATAAAATCCAGTTCCGTTTCTAACGCAATCAATTGCTCGTCGCGGTTTTCCAGCACGTAGCGGAATACTTTCGATAACCGCTGCAAATAACTGACCGCTAGTTGGCTGTCGTCAGGAATGATGCTCATCAGCGTATTGAGGCTGTTGAAGAGAAAATGCGGATTGACCTGGCTGCGCAACCCTTCCAACTGCGAACGAACGTGTTCCCGTCTCACCCGCTCCTGCTCTAAGAGCGCATTTTTCCACTGGTCATACAGGAAGACAGCTTCGTATACCGCCAGGATAAACAGAATCAACAAATACGTGCCTGCAAGCCCCGACGGCGGCACACAATCCGGCGGCATCAGCCATTTCATCAGGGTAATTCCGGTTAAAAAATCAATGGCAATGGCGTAGCTTATGACCACCACGACCGTTTGAATGATTCGTTTACCGGTTTTTGAAAATTCGGGATGGCGTTTTCTTGACCATGCCGTGATTCGGCGTGCCCCTTCCCAATACAGGATTGTCATGAAAATACTGATGATCCACGACCCCAACAATAAATCCGGCCAGTCTTTCCAACCCCTGTTGAAAAATAAAAACGGCATGAAAAACCCAATCAAAGGCGTGCCGATGAGCCTGAAGCGCAGGTCATTGAAGCCGAGATAGTGTTCCATGTTTTTTATCATGCCGAAAAGTAGTTAAAACTATCCAATCCTTCTCCCCAATCCTTCCACCCTATCCAACCACCCACTCCGGTAAGCTTCACTCGATAACCGAATGGGCCCAATCGTGGTAATTTTTACCGGATTGATGCCGCTAAACTGGAGCGTCATTTTTTTCATGGCATGGTGTGCCGGGCGATGATTGACGAGCCGAAAATACCAGTTGGGCTGATCGAGGGTGCAAATGATCCGGGCCGTTTTATTGGTCAGCAGTTTTTCCTGCCAGGGTGAATTTGGGCGGTATTTGAAGGCAAAACCCGGCAGAAAAACCCGGTCAATAAAGCCTTTCGTCAGCGCAGGAAGTCCGCCCCACCAGATCGGAAATACCCAGACTAAGTGCTCGGCCCAGCGAATTTTTTCCTGTGCGTCCAATAGATCCGGCTCCAGTTCGCTGCGTTTGCGGTAACCAAACTGCAGCACCGGATTGAATTGCAATTCTGCAAGATTGATTTCCTGTATTTCGGCTCCGGCTGCTATCGCTCCTTTTTTATAGGCTTTCGCCAAACCGGTGTTGTAGCTCTCCATATCCGGATGACCGTTGATGATGAGGATTTTTTTATGGCCCATGATGTTCGTTTAATCCTGTGATGGTAACATAGTATTTAAAATTTGCACGGAGTTTCACAGAGTAAAAGGAGTTTCGCTGAGTTAGACGTAAAGACTCCGTGAAACTCCGTGTTACTCCGTGAAACCCTGCGTAATCTCTGCCGACTAAAACTGCAGCCGGTACATAAAATCCGGAAAGAACCCAACCTGGTAGACTTCATTCACCTGATTCGTTTGTTCGTTGTAGCGGCGCGCAAAAATGTTCTCGTTGTTGGTAACATTCTGGATGTCAAGATAAAACTGCTGTGACAACTTCTTATTTTTGCTATTGAACTGCACGCCGAATTTTACATCCCAGCGGAAATAAGGATCAAACTGTTCGCTGAAAGCTTTCGTTTCGTCCCGAATTTCTGTACCGTATTGTTGCGATAGCGCCAAATCCACCGGGGTATAGTACCGGCCACCGGCGGTAGTCAGTTTGGTGTCGAAAGTGAGCGTGTGGCGTTTTTCTTTGCCAATTTTGAATTCTTTGCCCGCCAATACGTTCAGCACATACCCGTTGTTGAAGGCCGTGCTGCGTTCGATGCCGTCGCTGCCTTTGTAGTTGCTGTCGTAAATGGAAGCAGTCACCAAGGTGTAATAGCCTTTGCTGAAGAACTTTTCCAGGGTGAGTTCCACCCCGTAGTTGTTTCCTGTACCTTCGTTGACCAAGTTGAATTTGTCGTCCGGGAACGCAAAATCTGCGCCGACATTCAAGATAGAAAAGCTGCTTGGCGTAGATTCAACCGGCACATTTTCAACCGATTGGTAATACACCTCTGCTTTTCCGCGCCAGTCGTTGCCCAGTTTGACGTCGTAACCCACTACAAAATGGTGGCTGCGGGTGAACCCGAGGTCGAAATTGGTTCGCAAAGGGTTTCCATTGGCGTCTTCAGATTCCAGCAACAGCAGGGGCAGCGGTTGAACCTGGTGGTGCATGCCGTAGCCGATATTGAGGGTGTTGCCGGGTTTGAAGCCCCAGTTCAACGCTAAGCGGGGTTCCAGCGCAGCGGTTTCGTTCAGGGCGAGGTATTGGACGTGCAGGCCGGTATTCAGCGTCCATTGGGGCGAAATTTTGTATTGCGTTTGCGCAAATGCCTGCAAAAGCGTGGTTTGGTCGTCGAAACGGTAAACCGTGCGCCAGTCTGGTTCGCCGTCGCCATCCAGGTCGGGCGCATTGTCGCGATCCTGGGTGTCGAGGTCGTAGGAGTAGCCTTCTGCCAGGATGCCTGCCCGACCCGTAAACCGCGCGCTGAATTTTTTATTCAGGTAGCTGGACAGCGAAAGCCGGTATTCTTTATTGTCCACCGTGGTAATGCGGAGCAGTTTTTCAGAGTCCGTGCCCTGGTCAAAATATTCATCGTTGTCAAACTTGTTTTGCGAGGTAGAAGCGGCTACAACGGTGCGCAGGTAAGCCGTTTCGTCCAAAATCAGGTTGTGGCGCAAACCGATGACACCAAAACGGCTTTTTGCGTAAGCGTCTTCGTTTGGCGCTGCAAACAGGTCCGATTCGTCAATTTCATCGTGCAGGAAAGCGATATCGCTGAGGCCGCCAATGCCAAACAGGGTAAATTTCCCGGCCTTGCCGTTTGCAAAATCCAACTTGAATGCCAGGTCCTGATAATCCGGCGTGGCATTGGTGCCAATGGGCAGACCGGCTTCTTTGGCGATGCCCACGAAGGAATAACGCCCGGCTACCGCATAGGAACCGCCGCCCATGGGGCCTTCCGCCATGGCTTCTAAGCCGCTCACCGCGCCCAACTGCATCGTATATTCATGGTTGTCGCGATTGCCGCTTCGAAAGCCGAGGTCGAATACGCCCGCCAGCGCGTTGCCGTATTCAGCGGGAAACGCAGACGTGAGAAAATCGGAATTGCGCAACATATTCGGATTCAGGGCACTCACCGGCCCGCCGGTTGTGCCAAACGTGGCAAAGTGGTTGGGGTTGGGAATTGGGATGCCTTCGATGCGCCAGAGCACGCCGGTTGGGGAATTGCCGCGGATCACGATGTCGTTGCGGCTGTCGTCGGGTGTGCTCACGCCGGCGAAGTTGCCCGCCAAACGGGCCACATCGCTTCTGCCGCCGGAGTAGCGGTTCACTTCTTCCAGGCTGAACTGCCGGGCGCTGATGGTGGCTAAGTCGTTTTGTGCTTTGTCTTTTTCCGCGGAAGCGGTGACCACCACTTCATCCAATTTGGTAATGCCTTCTTCGAGGGCGAGGTTGAGCACCACCTCTTTACCAGCAGTGACCACCACGTTCGGAATGGTGAGGCTGCTGTACCCGATGTAGCTGACCTGGAACGCATGGCGGCCAACGGGGATGTTTTCAAGGGAAAAATAGCCGTCTACGTCTGTTACGGCGCCGGTTTGGGCAACATCACCCAGCCAGACGACTGTGGCGCCGATAAGCGGCATTTCGGATTGTTTGTCCGTGATTTGTCCTTTAACGGTCTGCGTTTGCGCCAGTAAGTGCGAAAATGCGACCAACAGAAGAATGGGAAGTAAGAAGATCCGTTTCATTACGAGTGTGTTTTAGATCAAAGAAAGCTGGTTTGTGATGTTGAAGGGGCAAGGGCAAGTTGGCAAGGGGCAAGTTGGCCAACTTGCTACTTGCAAACTTGCCTACTTGCAAACTTGCCTACTTGCAAACTTGCCTACTTGCAAACTTTCACAAGCTCCGATGATCCAAAAATAGAGCGTCGAAATGGGGGGTGCTGCGATAAAATGGATGAGTTGTCGAAATGGAAGGATGAGTTGTAAAAAGAAGCTAATGTGTGTTGTTTTTTGTATGCCGTATAAGCGGAGGACCTATGCGAATCAAGGGCTAAAGCCCCTCTGAAAGCGGAAGGAAGGCAGTACAGTAACTAAAATTTACACGGAGTTCCTCAGAGTAAGCACCGGAGTTTCGCTGAGTTAGGTATAAAAACTCCGTGAAACTCCTTTTACTCCGCGAAACTCTGCGCAATCTTAAACACATCGTCATCATCTCGGGCAATTGGTAGCCACAATAGCCCCTGATTCGCACAGAAAGACAGACACTAATCAAGCGCTTCAATTAGCGCTGCTGCCTCAGAAGCTTTCCGCTTTCCACCGGTCACTAAAGGGCGCAACTCCTCTATCGCTTTTTCCTTTTCGCCGTTCGCCCCATAAGCAAGACCCAGGTACCAATACAGGTCGTCGTTGTACCTGCCGGAATTGAATTTCCTCGCTTCAAGAAAAGCATTAATGGCGGCTGCGTAATCCGGTTCGGGGCTTTGCAAGTAGCAAATGCCGGCAAAGACATAATCCTCAACGGTCGCTGTGCCGTCTATGATGAAAACAGAAATGCCGCTTAAAGCCTTTTGGAGACTGTCGTTCGAATAAGCAGTTGCTATCCGGTTGCGAAGCGAGTCTGCCTGGGTGTTGCCGCTTCTTTCAACACTGGATACTGCGTCCAGCTGTCCGATCTCATCCGCAAGCAGTTGGTTTCCATCGGGCGCTGGACTGCCCCAAAACCACCAGCCCGCAACGGCAAGGAGCAGGATTGTCGCTGCCACGGCCAACCAGGGCCGGAGCATGCGCAGGCGACTTTTAGGCGCATCCCGGTGTACCCCTTTTTCAGCCAAAGCCTGGGCCCACTTCGCCTGCAGCTCCTGATCGAGCACGGCGCGCAGCAATTGCTGTTCCGCTTCCGACAGTTCGTCTTCGGGCAGTGATTGCGCTCTGAGTTGTTCGCGTAATGGTGCTTTCATGTAAATGTTGCTTGTTTCGGTGGACGGTAGACGGTGGACGGTGGACGGTGGACGGGCCCGTCTACCGTCTACCGTCTACCGTCCACCGTCTTCTACCCTTCTAATTCAAAAAAAATCTTCCTCAATTCCTTGATACAACGAACCTTACGTTGCCGGGTATTGGCCTCGGAAGAATCGCCGATCAACGCCGTGATGGAACGTAAATCGAGTTTATCGTAATAAAAACCTTTGAGCAACTGGCGGCAAATGTCACCGAGTTTGCTCCAGGCTTTCGCCAAAATGGCCAAGGTTTCTTCGTCTTCTACATATGGGGTTGGTAAATCCAATGCTTCCGGCAAAGTTGCTGTGGGGATCTCTTTGCCGGAGTTTTGTTCCCTGAGGTATTTGGAAACGGCAATGCGCATAAAATAAGCTTCCAGGTTGCCATAGGCCACTTTCCCTTCCAACAGTAAATGCCGGAATTGGATCAGGCTCCACATGACCACATCGTACGTGTCGCTTTGCGGAGCGCCGTATTTGATGGTCAGCAACGAACGGCAACGCTCGAAGTGGCTGAGAAAAATTTGTTCAAACAACTGCTGATCGCCTTGTTGAAGGGCTTCCTGCAATTGTTTAAATGCTGCTTCTGATAACCCAAAATTTTTATTCACTGTAGTTGGTCCTGCGCTCATGCTCTTATATGGCTTCCGCCAAAAATAGAAAAACGCAGAGACTATTCATATTAATAAGATGATTTCGGGAGGAATGTGACGATGGGAGAAAAAATAGGGTGGTTTTGTCACAAAAGGAACGCCGGCCACTTATTGGATAAAACGTCATTCCTAACACTCAAAAAAAAACTACACCATGTTCCGAACACAAAATTTCCCCTTGTTCTTTGTATTGTTGATTTTATTAATGCCTTTTGGCGTATTGGCGCAAACGCCCTGGACGTCGGTAGCGAGCGGTACCAACAGCCAATTGCTCAGCGTCCATTTTCCAGATGAAAACACCGGATTCGCAGTGGGCACGAATGGCACCATTTTAAAAACGACCGACGGGGGCAACACGTGGAGCGCGCCCCTGCCCAGCCAGGCCACCGATGCTTTTTATTCCGTTTTTTTCACCGATGTACTCAATGGATTTGCCGTGGGCGACAACAACCTGATTCGCCAGACGACCGACGGCGGCGACACCTGGAATGTGGTCACTTCGCCTGCATTTGCTTATTTCAGGGTCGTTTGGTTTCTGGACGCCCAAACCGGGTTTATTGCAGGCGGCTTTCCAGATCAGGACGTGATGCTGAAAACGACCGATGGTGGCATCACCTGGAATCTGCTGCCACCAACGGGCAATACACAGACCATCTATGGCATTTATTTTACAGATGCCAATACCGGGTATGCTTCGGATTTCAACGGCAACATCCTCCGCACATTTGACGGCGGCGCTTCATGGGCCATCCAAAATGTTGCAGGCGGCCAATTGAACTCCATTGTTTTTACTGATTCCAATACCGGTTATGTGGTCGGACGCGATGGCGTGATCCTGAAAACAACGGACGCCGGCAGTTCCTGGTTTGGGCTCGGCAGTGGTACAAATTATTTCCTGTCCGACATCAAGTTCCGGGACGCGAGCACAGGTTTCGCTGTCGGCGGAGACGTGACGGGCAATATTGGCATCATCCTGAAAACCACCGACGGCGGGAATACCTGGACCCAGGAAACCTTCGACACGGGCACAACCAGCCGGCAATACCGACTTTTCCTGCCTTCTGCCAATACGGCAATTTCCTGCGGTTTGGACGGGACGATTTTCAAAACGGCCATTGCCGATCCGTACTGCTGCGACGATTTTCAGGAAGGCCTTTTCGATGCCAGCTTTACGTATGATCCGGCTACGGGACAGTTTTGTGCGCCCGGAAACGTCAAACCGATGGATTTGCTGATCTGGAATCTTGGTGACGGCAATACTGCAACCTGGTGGGGATCGGAACTTTGTTTCTACCATGGATACCCACCGGGAACCTATTTGGTCACCCTGACGATTGAGCGCATTCGGCCCGACGGCAAACCTTGTCGGGTAAAAATTCCGCAATTGGTTCAAGTAGGTGGCCCTGCTGACGATTGCGCCCGTTGTGCGGAGCGGCTGGGCCAAATCAATCTGGCCGTAGACATGACCAACTGGAATGGTCCGGGCACTCCGGTGGTTTTTTATCCTTTGCCCGACTTTAGCAATTTGCCCCTGAAGATCAGTTGGGATTTCAACTGCGACGGGAATGTTGACCAAATCACTTACGGCAACCAGGCCGTCGAATATGGCTTCCTCTGCGGGCCGCAAACCATTTGCTACCACGTGGAATGCCTGCAAAGCGACGAGACCGTTTGCGCGGCCTACTATTGGGTGAACAAATATTTCACCACCCCCTGCTTTGAAGCGCCCTGCTCCTGCGACGACCTCGTTTGTGATGTAAACAATGGCTTCTCTCAATCAAACTACTACGGGAACCAGGTGCTTTTTACGCCCAACAGCCTGACTTCCTGCGATAAAGTGACCTGGGCCTGGGGCGACGGCACGGCCAATGTGTCTTCCGGCACCGACGGCATCTGGCACACCTATGCAAGTCCAGGCACCTATTTTGTGTGCATGATCGTCACGCGCACCCTGCCCGACGGCACCACCTGCGACATGCGCAAACATTGCACGTCTATTTACGTGAGTAGCTACGTCAATGACCCGGGAACAGCCCCCGAAGCGACCCAACTGGGTATTTTCCCGAACCCCGGAACCGGGCAGTTTACCGTTTCGCTGGCTCCGGAATTCGATCAGGCCGGCAATGCCCTGCAAATCAGCGCAGTGGAAGGCAAAGTGCTGCGCGTGTTCCCGGTTGATGCCCCCGACATGAAATTGAATCTGGAAGACTTACCGGCCGGCTTGTATTTGGTGACGCTGGTGGATGCGCAGGGCAAACGGCTTGCAGTTGGGGAGCGGTTTGTGAAGCAGTAGTTATGATTAAAATGACAAACCGGATGAAAAAAATATCATCCGGTTTGTCACAAGTTTCTAATCCCGCACTTATTGAAAGAGAACACCATCCTTTCTGAAAATAGAACAAACACCCAAAGTTAACTCCGGTATGCCTAATGCTGGAGAAGGCGGATGCCGAAAAGCCTGGAAAAGAGTAGGCAAAACTCCAAATCTTCAATAAAATGGATCCAAAACCCAAAAATGCTGACCAGGAAATCACCCTTGACATGGTGCTCAGTTCCTTTGAAACTTTTCTGCAGGATGTTGGTCAGGGCATCGTCAACGCAGCTCCTGATGACGAAAACAAAACGTTAGCGGAAACAATGACGGTTACGTTGAACGACCAATTGAAAAAGGTGCATGCGTACATTCGGGAGAATCACGAGAAGATCAGTCCGTTACAACAAGAAGAAATGCGGAAATTTTTGCGCACTCAGGATGGTCACAACATGGCAATACGCGGCACAGAAACTGCGAAAACCATCTTGACGAGAGGAAATTTTGGCAAAAAATTCCTGCAATGGCTCATCCGGTGGTTTCAGGAAATCAAGAAGGTCATCAAAGAGTTGCTTCAGATTCTTTGTGACATTCTGGGTCTGAATTTTCCATCCTGGTTGGACAAACTGCTCCAAATTCTGAATGAGATTTGGAATGCTTTTGTGGCCTTCCTGGCCGATGTAGTTGGCATAGACGGGCGTTCGTTTGCCCGCGAAGCTTCCGGCATGGAAGTGGACTACCTGAACGAATTGGCGGCTTTTGAGCGCTTGCGCCAGGCTCAGCGTTCGCGGACTACAGATAATGATGAACCGTAACCGGGTATTCCAAAAAACCATTTGAAAACCCAAACAGCGGCCTGCTTACCACGGGTCGCTGTTTTTCAGAAATTTTCTTTTACAAATTTGATTTTTTCATTACATTTGTTTAACCTTCAAACTTCAGTTAAAATACTCCTTGCCATGAGAAAGAACACTGTGAAACTCCCTTTTTCATTTATCCTGCTCACTTTTTTAACTTTCTTTTCATTCAATGCTAAAGGTACGTCTCCTCAGGTTATCGTAACGTTTTCTGATTGTGATATGAAGATAAAGGCAACGATTGACCCCGTCAGTGATGGTAGTTCTGTAGGCTTGTTTTATAGAGTGGAGCATATTAATAAGGGCTCTTACTTTTTTTTTGACGTTATTAAGACCCCCAATACAACAGCAACCACAACAACTCCTGAAATAACCCTCAGTAATTTACCAGATGGAGATTACGTGGTGATTTGTTATGAAATGAGAAAAAATGGCCCTATCAGAACAGGAAATAGCGGGAATAAAAATCTTGTAGGAGGGTCAACTTGTAGTAATAATCGAACATTAACGCTTGTAGATTTATCCCCCGCAGGTAATAATGCAAAAGTTTTATTGTCGCCAAGTTGGAATATTTTTAGTAATCCCTCCTTCAATTATGCTGGTGGATGTAATCATCAGGCATCAAATGATGCTAATGCTAAATCCCCCTCTCCCAGCCAATTCCGCCCCTGGTTTTTCTTAACGCTGACAGTAGATAATTGGAAAGGAAACTACCCTCAAATTCCGGCATTTTTACGTTTTAACAGTGATGAACTTGACTATATCGGGGCAGTTGAGACCAATAAATTTGATGATTATCCAAGAAGTAAAAATGCTGCCTGGGATTTCGTAGCAAATTCCATTTCTGAAACCCCCGCCTCACCGGGATTAAGCGACTTAAAAATCGAGCCAAAACCCAATGTCAATCCAGATAATAGTCAGACTCATATTCATCTCATTTTTGAAAAAATCAACCTAAATATTCCGACAGAACCTTATTCTTTTACGGCTTCTATTACCGATTCGGTTGGCAACACCTCATCCCATAGCATCAACCTGCCCGTGAAGGGAAACCCTCATGATCCTAACAGGTTGGATGTAGATAAAGACATATTGTGCTCCTGCCAGGGATCACAACTGCTCACTTATAAGATAAAATTTCAGAATGAAGGAAATGCTCCGGCCGCGAAGGTTGAAATTGTGTTAGACGAAGATACAACTAATGATTACCTTAACTATTCGTCACTTCAATTAATTCCTAATGATGATGGAGACCTCAAAACCAGTCTTAAAAAAGCCAATATTAGTTATTCGCCAGGATCTAAAACTTTTACTATCGAAAAGACCCCTAGCGCATTGTGGTTACCCGGGCTTTTGCAACCCACCCCCAAATACCTTTTCCATGAGACGGAGGATTATTTTTCATTTAAAATTAATGATATTGGATGCATAAAGAAAGGAACTGTTATTCGCCCAAAAGCTAAAATTCTATTCTATGGCGGAAAAGACAACAATGGCTCAGTATCAATTGATACGGCGCATGAGCCTCCGGTCTTTACAAATCTGGAACCAACAACATTCGTTACAGAATATAAGGTTGGAGATTTGTTAGTTAGCTGTCCTGAACCTGATTCAAATTGTACTAATTGCAAAAAGAAGCCCTGCTGGCTTTTCAGTTGGCTTTTTCCTAAGAAAAAATAGCGTTTGTGGTGAGAACAAATAAGCAAAAATACAACGACATATTTCTTTACTCCAAGCTGCTGCTCGTCCTCTTCCTGGGCGTCAGCAGCTTTCAGCGTTTGGCCCCGCCAGATATTGCAACTGCTGAAGCTCAACTGGATAAAGCAGTAGGCTTGGTTAAAAAAGGACAGTATGAAGAAGCGAAGGGCATTCTATTCGAAATTATCCCGGTTTTTGAAAAGGCGAGATTGGGGGAGGAATATCTATGGGCTTGCAGGCAACTGGACGATTGTTTCTTTTATCTCGGATTACCTGAGGATGCCATTAAATACTTTACCCAAGTACTGAAAACAGCGGACCGTCAGCAAAACGCCATAGCTTTAAACGCTCGTATTATTTATATCATAGGTCTTTATTACCACGACCTTGGCAAATATGAAGCTGCTATTTCTCTCTATGAAGAAGGATGGCCTCTGGCTGCAAAAGGGGAAGATTACAATTTAACCTCCGCATATTATAGTAACCTCAGCACCCTTTATTGGGATCGGGGTAACCATGCCAAATCGCTCGAGTTTTCCCAAAAATCGCTTCAAATTGCTCGTGTTGAAAAAAACTTGCCTGCAATAGCCTTTGCACTCCAAGGCATAGGTAATATCTATCGCTCTGAGAATGACTCTCGATCACTTGATTATTTTCGACAGTCATTGGCCATCGAGCCAACTAATGTGCAGACTTTAATCCAGTTTTCCAAAGCTTACCAGGCTTTCGGAAAAACAGACAGCGCCTTCATTATGCTTAAAAAAGCCTTTCCGTTTTTGCAAGGCAATAGCGAAAACGCAGACTTCTACTATCAACGTGCCCGGTTGAATAAAGCAACTCATGATATTCCAAAAGCCACCGCTGATATCCAAAAGGCATTATTATACGGCGAACAAGGATACGGGCTTGGTCATTCTGAATTCACCCGAATACAAAACCTCGCCGGCAAAATCTACCTAGCC
>JALHRK010000151.1 GCA_022841505.1 Saprospiraceae bacterium
CAATGCTTAGCGGGGTCTGCGTTTGTGCATGCACCGTCAAGGCGAGCATCACCCCAAGTGTCAGTGTGTTTAAAATCCTTTTCATTGTATCAAATCATTGATTTTAAAAATTCATTTTAATCATTTGATTAAGGCAGGGGTAAAAAAAAGCAAGGCGTAAGGAGCAAGTTGGCAAGGGACAAATCTGCAAGTAGTATGTTTGCCAATTTGCCTTTTGCCTACTTGCCAATTTGCCCTTTACCTCCTCATTTCACCCCGATTCCAACATCGCTTTCACCCAAACCGGGATCAATTTTTTCCGTTCTTCCATCAACCGGGCAAAGGTCGGTTTGTCAACCAGTCCCGCTCCTTCAAAGACCGGACCGCCAATGAACGGGAATACAACCATGCCTAATATACTAAAAATAAGCTGCATAGGATGAAGGTCGGGGCGTTTCTCCCGCAATTGTGTTGCGAATCGGGAGTTTCGCATCAGGTCCCCCAACGGCAAATTGCCTGGAAACCGTCCTGGATTGTTGCGAATTTCACTCAGTACAAAAATGGGCAAATCCGGGTGCTCCAAAAGCATGTCAATGTAATTCGTCACCATCAGTTCTACCTTCGTCTCCAGAGTATTTTCGGTATCGTACAGAATTACAGCAATGACGCCGAACAGCTTCTGCATTTTTTCAACCATAACCAGCTCGAACAACTTTTCCTTGCTCCGGAAATAGTAGTTCAGCAGCGCGAGGTTGAGGCCGGCTTCCTCCGCAATGTCCCGCGTCCGCGTAGCTGCATAGCCTTTTTGCTGGAACACCTTACGCGCGGCTTCCTTTATTTTTTCTTCGGTGGAAAGGTCTGCTGCCACTTTGATTCGCTTGGCCATTAATGGTTTTGTTTATGCCTCGCGTCCCGACCCACAGTCGGGTGCGAATCCTTTTTTGTCATACTGAACGCTGCGAATTATATGGTTAAGCTAAATGCAATTCATAAAACTAAGCAGCGTGAAGTATAAAAATCGGGGCAAAGATAAGGGGAGGAGGGGAGTTAGTCAAGTGTTTTGATCATTTTTTTTAATCATTTGATTAAAAAAATCAAACCATATAGAAACCAATACAATTACCTGGAAAAAAAACAACCCGACGCATCAATAAAATACGACGGGTTGCCTTGGCGTCTCTACTTCCGTTCTTTAAGTGCGCTGGTTGAGCGACCTCAAGACGAAACAAACCTTTCACATTGACCTTTGGCCTTATCGAATCTTCAAATTTTACATCGCCATCGGCACTTCCATCAACAACAACTCCGCATCGGAATCTGCTGCAATGGCGATCTGGTCTGTATCCCAGATGCCCAGGGCGTCGCGGGTATTCAATGCCTGGCCTGCTATGGTGACGTCGCCTTTCAGCACGAATGCATACACGCCGTTGCCCGGTTTTTTGATGCGGTAATCTACGCCTTTGCCTTTATCGAACTGGCCGAGGTGGAACCACGCATCCTGGTGGATCCAGACGCCTTCGTCATCGGGGTTTGGCGACAGGATTTGCTGCAATTTGTTGTGGCGGTCTTCGGTTTTCAGCGTGAGCTGGTCGTAGCGCGGCGCCACATTTTTTTTGTTTGGGAACACCCAGATTTGCAGGAATTTCACCAATTCGGTCGCATTCCGGTTGTATTCGCTGTGGCGGATGCCCGTGCCTGCGCTCATCACCTGCACGTCTCCGTTGCGGATGACCGCTACATTGCCCATGCTGTCTTTGTGCTCCAGGTCGCCTTCCAGCGGGATGCTGATAATTTCCATGTTGTCGTGCGGGTGCGTGCCGAAGCCTTGTCCGGGCGCCACGGTGTCATCGTTCAGGACGCGCAGCACGCCGAAGTGCATGCGGTCGGGGTTGTAATAATTGGCAAAACTAAAACTGTGGTAGCTTTTCAGCCAGCCGTGATCGGCTTTGCCGCGGGTATCCGCTTTGTGCAAAATGGTATTTGCCATGATATTTGACTCCTTGTTTGGTAAATGATTGAATCCTATGATTTCCAGCTCTTTCAACTCGTCAATATTGTTTTTGACCACATTGCCGAGCGCCGCTGAGGCCGCAAAAATGCCGGTGCCCATCAGCCCTTTTCTGAGAAAGTCTTTCCGGTTCATGTTCGTTGATTTTAGTGTTTTTACTACATAGTTTTTTTAACCACATAGTTCACAATAGATGTTTTCACATAGTTCACATAGGAACGATACTCTTTTCAAGTCACATAAGTCTCTACGTGTTCTATGTGAAACCCCTATGTTTCTATGTGGTAAAAAACCATAATCTTCATACCACAAAAATACGGAAGTTGATTCCCCCAATCCAATAAGGTAGATTAAGAAAACGACCTTCTACAATTGTTTCTTCAATAAAGCGCTGCGCATTTTGCTAAAAAACTCCGGCGTAATGCCGAGGTAAGAAGCGATGTGTTTTTGCGGAATGCAATCCACCAACGACGGGTAGCGGGCACAAAAATTCTGGTAGCGCTCCTCTGCACTCAGACTAAGGTTGTCCAGCAGCCGCTGCTGGTTGCTGGCCAACGAGTTTTCCACGATGATGCGAAAAAAGCGCTCGAATTTCGGGATTTCCTGGTACAGGATTTCCTGATCGCTTTTCGACAACAGCAGCAGGGAGCAGGGCTCCAGGGCTTCGATGTTCAAAACGCCTGGTTTTTGTGTGATGAGGCTGTACAGATCCGCCATCCACCAGTCCGGCGTGGCAAAATTCAGCACGTGCTCGTAGCCGTTTTTATCCACACTGAACCCGCGCAGGCAGCCCGATACGACGAAGGCAGAATGTCGGCACACTTCGCCTTCCTGCAACAAATATTGCTTCCGTTTCAGGGTTCGCGCTTGCAGCATTGAGGTGAACCGCGCCTGCTCGGCATCGTTCAGTTGGATGTGTTTGGCGATGTTATGAAGGATGAGGTCGAAGGACATGTTGGTTGAATTTACGGAGCTGCGTTTACTAAACTTTTTAAGTTTCCAGCATGGGCATATATGGCTACAGCTGTAGCCCGAAGTTATTACATTTGTACGTAAAAACATAAAACCACACCATGCTCAAACGAAGCTTAAAAATTACCGGAATTACTTTAGGTACATTCATAGGCCTCATTTTATTGTATTTGGGGTTAGCCTTTTGTTTGTCCAGAATTACTGTAAATGATGATGCCGTCGCCAAAAACGAGGTGACCATCTACATTTTATCCAACGGCGTGCATACGGATGTTGTGGTTCCAATCAAGACAGATTTAATAGACTGGAGCCGATTGGTGAAATTTGAACATACCGAAGGCAATGACTCCACTGCGCAGTTTGTCGCATTTGGCTGGGGCGATAAAGGGTTTTATTTGGAAACGCCAACCTGGGCAGAATTGAAATTCAGCGTCGCGGTTAAAGCCGCTTTTGCCTTGAGCACCTCCGCTGTTCATGCAACGTTTTACAAAGAGATGAAGGAGTCCGAAACCTGCAAAAGCATCAAAATCAGTCGGTCTGAGTATCAAAAATTGATTGACTTCATTTTATCCAGCTTCCAAAAAGCGGCAACCGGCGAATTGTTCCACATCCAAACTACCGCCAACTACGGGCAGCATGACGCTTTTTATGAAGCCGTTGGCAGCTACAGTTTGTTCCACACCTGCAACACCTGGGCCAACAATGCATTAAAAGCCTGTGGGCAAAAAGCAAGCCTTTGGACGCCGTTTGACACCGGGATTTTTTATCATTACGAATGACGGTATACTCAACCGCAATAGGTTTTGTACATTTGCGCCCTAAAAAAAGATCATAATGACCATCATTCAATCCATCATCATTGCCATCATTGAGGGCTTAACAGAGTTCCTTCCCATTTCTTCTACCGGGCACATGATTCTGGCATCCACCATTATGAAAATCCAGGATGACGCTTTTGTGAAAACTTTCGAAATTTCGATCCAGTTGGGCGCAATTCTGGCAATTGTCCTGATGTATGCAAAACGGTTTTTACAGGGAATTTCAATCTATTTAAAATTGGGATTTGCGTTTTTGCCAACGGCGGTCATTGGATTTCTGGCGTATGATTTCATCAAAACCTATTTGTTCAATTCAACCATTGTTTCAATTTCGCTGATTGTTGGCGGGATCATTCTGATTTTGATAGACAAAAAGGTGGTCGAACAAAAAAGCAGTACAATTGACCTGGAAGACATTTCTTACAAAAGGGCTTTTTTCATCGGCCTCATCCAGTGTTTTTCCATGATTCCCGGCGTTTCCAGGGCGGCGGCAACCATCATTGGCGGGGTTTTCAACGGATTGGATAAAAAACAAGCCACGGAGTTTTCCTTTTTGCTCGCGGTTCCAACGATGTTTGCCGCAACCGGATACGATTTGTTAAAAACATCCATCAGTTTCACAGACCACGAACTATTTTTATTGGGATTAGGGTTAATTATTGCGTTTATCACCGCATGGATTGCGGTTAAAATATTTTTAAAGATTGTTGAAAATTATGGATTCAAGCATTTTGGATATTACCGGATTGTTATTGGAGTCCTCTTTTTGATCTTTATCAGGGAAGTCTGAGATTGCTGTTGTGCCTGTTTTTTACAAAGAGTGCTTTTTTGCGCTCAAATTTTATGCGAAGCGATGAAAAGCACCCATTTTTCACGCAATGCACCTGTTTTTTTTGACAGGATTCTATTAATAGTAGGCTACTCAGTCAGCATTTATCGTTTAAACATCAAAGTACCAACACCTTCCTAAATCCGATCATTGATGATGTATAAAATCTTACTTCTCTTTATCTTAGGCGTCATCACCCAACCTCTTTGGGCACAAAATGAGCCTTTAGTTGCGAAGAGAACGGATTTTTCAATTGGTGAAACCGTCGAATTTTATTCAACTATCCTGACTGAAAACAGGGTTCTTAATATTTATTTGCCTAATGGTTATCATCCGGATTCTTTAAAAAAATACCCGGTGATTTACCTGTTAGACGGCTCTGTTGATGAGGATTTTATTCACATTTCGGGACTGGTTCAGTTCGGTTCTTTTTCCTGGATAAACATGATTCCCGAAACGATTGTCGTAGGCATTGCCAATGTGGACCGGCGAAGAGATTTTACTTTTCCGACCAACAACAAAAAGGATAAAGCAGACTTTCCCACGACCGGCGGTTCCGAAAAATTCATTGCCTTTCTCGAGCAGGAATTGCAACCCCTCATTGAAAAAACATACAAAACTGATTCGCCAAAAACGATCATCGGACAATCACTTGGCGGGCTTTTGGCAACAGAAATTTTATTCAAAAAACCGGATTTATTTGATCATTACCTCATCGTCAGCCCCAGCTTGTGGTGGGACGATCAATCATTGTTAAAATTTCCCCCAAAAGCGT
This sequence comes from Saprospiraceae bacterium, assembly GCA_022841505.1. Taxonomy (GTDB): domain Bacteria; phylum Bacteroidota; class Bacteroidia; order Chitinophagales; family Saprospiraceae; genus JABWAJ01. The sequence goes on from JALHRK010000151.1 coordinate 5,382, forward strand.
TCTCAACCCCAAAAGCAATTTATATTGGCGTAGGAAAAGAAGGCCGTGTGATGGAAAGAGACGCAAAGGCCCTTTATAAAAAGCTAAAAAAGAGTCGCTTAGGGAATGCCGGACTTTTCTTTAATTTTTTCAAAAAGCAAAACCATGGCGACGCGCTGCATTTAGCGGCTTATGATGGATTTGAAAAGATTTTTCGCAAAGCAAAATGAACAAGCGATGAAAGAATAGATCCGTCGTACCAAGTCCAATGCTTCAAAACCTATATTACTCCTTTCCATTTCCCTCCAAAACGCTTATCTTGCGAAAAGAAACGGCACATTGAAACATTTTCCCGTTGAGCCGTTAATAAGAGACAACGAACGATACGCGCAACACAAAGAGACCATGTTAAAGCAGAGTTTAAGTCAAAAAATGCTTCAAAAGCTGTCGCCTCAGCAGATTCAACTCATGAAACTGCTGCAAATCCCCACGGCGTCGCTGGATGAACGCATTGAAGAGGAACTGGAAATTAACCCGGCGCTGGAAGACAGCCGGGAAGAAGGCGAATACGAGGGCCCGGAGGAAGAATTGTACCGACAGGACGAAGCGCCGGAGGAAATCACGCCAAAAAGTGAAGACGGGTTTGAGTTCGAGGATTACCTCAACCAGTACATGGACGACGATCCGGCTTCCTATAAGTTGCAGGGCGACAACTACAACGGCGATGAAGAAGAAAAAGTCATCCCGATCGCAGAAGAAAATACCTTTCACGAATACTTAGAACAACAACTGGGCCTGCTGAACCTGAAAGACGACCGGGAGCGCAACATCGCCCTGCAAATCATCGGCAGCATTGATGAGGACGGCTACCTGCGCCGCGACCCATTGTCCATCATGGACGACCTCCTGTTTTCACAAAACGTGTTCACCACCGAAGCAGAAGTTTTTGAATTGTTGAAAAAAATCCAGCAGTTCGACCCTTCCGGAGTTGGCGCGCGCGACCTGCAGGAGTGCCTGTGCATCCAGTTGAAAACCAAACTGGAACAGGGAGAACACCTGACCCGCCGCCAAAAACGCCGCATCCGGCTTGCCCTGCAAATCATCGAAGAATTCTTCGACGAGTTTACCAAAAAGCACTACCCCAAGCTTCAGAAAAACTTAGAAGCTTCGGAAGAAGAACTGAAAGAAGCGCTGGATGAAATCCTGAAACTCAACCCCAAACCGGCCAGCGGCTACGTGGGCAGCGTGAACCGCAATGTGCAGTACGTGATCCCCGATTTCATCCTGCTCAACAACAACGGCGATCTGGAGCTGTCGCTCAACTCAAAAAATGCACCCGAACTGCGCATCAGCAGCCAATACCTCGACATGATGCGCGACTACCGCGCCCGGGCAAAAGGCGGCGGTAAATCGAACACCCAGCAAAAAGAGGCGGTGCAGTTCATCAAGCAGAAAATTGACTCGGCGAAGTGGTTTATTGACGCGATCCACCAACGACAGCAGACGATGTTCAATACCATGTACGCCATCACCAAATACCAGGAAGAATATTTTCTGACGGGCGACTCCAGGAAGTTGCGGCCCATGATCCTGAAGGACATTGCTGACATCACCGGCTTAGACATTTCCACCATTTCCCGGGTGGTGAACAACAAATTTGTACAAACCGAATTTGGCGTAAAGCGCCTGAAAGAGTTCTTTTCAGAAGCGCTGCACACTTCGGAAGGAGAAGAGGTTTCAACCATTGAAGTGAAAAAAATCCTGCAGGAGCTTATCGGCGCCGAAGACAAACAAAAACCGCTGTCAGACGAGCGCCTGACCGAAATTTTGCAGGATAAAGGCTATAATATTGCGCGCCGCACCGTCGCTAAATACCGCGAACAGCTTAACCTGCCTGTGGCCCGCCTGAGGAAGGAACTTTAGTGTCTGTTTTTATAGTCCGATAGCTGTGTTATGCGAAGGCCCCGAAAGCAGTCATCCCGTCCGGCGGGCGGGGCTCCTACTTTCGGGGCCTTCGCATGCCTTGCTCTCGAACTCTAAAGAACAGACACTGAACCAAAATGAAGCTCGAATTACATCCTGACTTTTACCCCCATGAATAACGACATAGTATGAATGCGGTCGTTAACCGGTCCGAGGCCTTTGTTGGGATAATACAATGAATGGTAATACGTAGGTTGGGCAAACAAACTCCAGCGCGGCGACATGTAGCGTTCTATACCCGCGCCAATGTTGACGCCGATGTAGCTGTTGTCGAGCAAACTTCCGCCTTGCAGAAAACCTTGTTGAAACTCCTGATTTTCAAGGCCTTCCGGGCGTTCGTTGTCGTTGCGGTTGCCACCATTGCGGGGTGGCGGGAAATTCTGGTTTTCTTCGTTGTAGTCCTCCAGGTCGGCAATGTAGTAGTTGGCCTGAGCAACGAGGTGTAGGGACGCGCCGGCTAAGCCATAAATGCGCCAGCGGTCACGCGAAAGGAAATTATACCGAAAGTTGAGGGGGACTTGTACGATGTCAAATTCTGTTTGTTTGATGCCGCCGCCGAAAATGCCGTCTTTCAGGCTGCCTTCTATGTACAGCACCTGGAGTGGGTAATAGCGTTTGGCGGTATAAATAAACCCGGTTTCCACTTCTAAGCGACCGCTTTCAAACCCTACCGTAATGCCGCCGCTGTAGCCAATTGCGTACCGGTCGAGGCTGACAATATCGGTATTGACGCGCACCGGAGGCGTGATGATGCGGTTGTAATCAGATGAGCCCATCATGCCGATGCGCACAAATCGTTTGCGGGGGAGGGGATGTTGCTGAAGCGCTTTTTCAAGCGGCAGGTCGCGCTCCGGAAGCAATTGCGGCATTCCGGCCGCGGCGATGGGGCTTGCTTCGGCTACCAGTGCATTGGCCGGGAAATATTCCTCCGGTGTGGTTGGCGTCTCCGCAAAGTATGCTACAGCCGGCAGCACCGGTGGTTCATTGCGCAAGGCTGGCAGAAGCTGCAATCCGGGTAAAAAGTAAACATGGCCCAATTCAGGATTTCCGCTAAGCAAAGGCGTTGTTGCAAAAGTGGGAAGCAGCACGTTATCGGTCGTTGCCTCCGGAGCCATCGGCGCCTGCATCGTTTGCTCAGGTACAGTAGTCGGCTCAGCTTTTAGCGAAGTGGCAGCAGTCTGCCCGGTTGAAGCCGCGTCGGAAGGCCAAAGTTGGTCAGTATTGTTGGAGGAAACAGGCGGCAGTGGTGCGATCTGTTGGACTTGCTGGTATGCCTGATGGGTTGATGGACGTTGAGGAGGAAAAGTAAGGAATTGGGTAATGGACCACAAGAGCAGCGCCATAAAAAGCAATTCTTTCGCTTTGGCGCTGTAAATGCCATTCAGGCGCTTTTCTTCTAAATCCAAACGCTCCGCCAGCGCCTGCCAGGAGGCGCGATTGTAAGGGCGCTCGATCTGCCGCAGCCGCTGCGACAACTGTGCGTCCCACTCGCTCTGTGCATCTTCTGAATCTAAGCGATCCTGCAGTTTGTCCCAGGAGCCTGCATTAAAGCCTGGCGCCAGGTTTTCCAATTTTTCCCGAATGTTGCGGTCAAAGTCCTTGTTCCTCTTCATCGTACCCATATGCTCTTGAAGTCAGAAATACTTTCAGTTTAAGTCGCGCTTTCACCAAATTGGAGCGCGAAGTACTCTCCGTAATATCGAGGATGTCAGCGATTTCCTTGTGGGAATAGCCTTCCACCACGTACAGGTTAAATACAGTTCGATAAGCGGGCGATAGTTGCTGTATGGCTTCCAGTATCTCCTGCTCGGAACATTGGCTGATGGCGTCTGCTTCCGGGGAGCCGAGGTCGTAGGCCTGTTCCAGATCTTCCGTTCTGCGGCGAATGTTCTTCCGGTAATAGTCAATGGCGGTGTTGACCATTATTTTCCGCATCCAGGCCACGAGTGAAGTTCCAGGCTGGTATTTGGCAATATGCCGGAAAACCTTGATAAAACCTTCGTGCATAATGTCCATCGCATCATCGGAACTGCTTGCATAGCGCAGACAAACGGACATCATCTTGCTGTAGTGTTCTTCATACAACAGCTTCTGTGCCCATCGTTCGTGCCGTATGCAGGCACTGACCAGGTCTTGTTCTCCGCGATTGAGATGTAAAACAATATCCATATTGGTATGCTGTTGGCTCAAATATACAAATATTGAACCTTACCCAAGCCTGTTTTTACTCCTCTTTTTTTGGGGCTACAGCCAACTTTTTCAACCAATTGTCATTTTTTGTAAAACGAATGCTTGTTCTGAAACGCTGCGTCTCCGTCATTCTTAAACAAACTTTAACGTCGCTGCGTTAGTGCTGTGCGAATAAAGACAAGAATGTTTCGTTTTTGTAGTGCAATAACCGAAGCGAAAGCTTCCTGAAAAAAATGATACTTCGATGAAAAAAATGATCCTGTTTTCCATAGCGCTGCTGCTTGCCGCAACAGGGCTTTCTGCGCAAAAACAAGCCAACCAGTTTACCAAAAAAGGGGACAGCGACCCTGCGGCGAAAGCCATCCTCGACAAAGTGAAAAAAAATCACCAGGGCTATAAATCGTTGGAAGCAACTTTTACGCTCGAAATTGAACTGGCCGAACAACCCAAAGAGGTTCAGAAAGGAAAAATTGCCCAGCAGGGCGACAAATATTTTCTGGATATGGGCCTTCAGCAGGTGCTTTGCGATGGAAAAGCCATCTGGATGGTGCTGCCGAAAAACAAAGAAGTGCAGGTGAACAACATGCCTTCAAAAGAGGAAGACGCCAGCATTCTGACCCCGCAGGCGCTGTTCCGGTTTTACGAAAAAGGAGGGTACATTTACGCCCTGATCAATGAATATTCTGAAAATGGGAAGGTGTTGCAGCAAATCGAATTCAAACCAACCGACCGCAACGCCGAATACGCCAAAATCCGCCTGACGGTGGAGAAAAAAACGGCTTCCGTCATGAGCATCAAAGCGTTCAGCAAAGACGGATCGCGCTACACCTTCAACATCACCAAACTAACGCCCAATAAAGCGTTTGACGCCAATTATTTCGCGTTCAACAAGGCGAAGTATCCGGGGTATCATATTGAGGATCTGCGGGAGTGAGGTTGAATAAAAAGGCAAATTTGCAAAGGGCAAAAGGCAAGTTGGCAAAGAGCAAAAGGCAAGTTGGCAAGTTGGCAAGGGGCAAATTGGCAAACACGCTATTTGCCCCTTGCCAATTTTCAGCTTGCCAATTTGTCCACTTGCCCCTTCTCACGCTCGTCGTTTCCGAAAGTACTTCCCTGCAACCACCAGCAACCCGAAAGACTCCCCGGCCTCTTTGGTCTGATGCGCGTGGTGGGCGCCGTGCGCGCGCAAGATGGCGCGGGAATAGCGGGTATCCAATTGCCGGAACCACTTGAAGCGCTGGTGGATGTATACGTCGTGGATTAAAAAGTAAATAAGGCCATAAATGGAAATACCCACCCCGATGAATAGAACCCAAAGATGCGGCGTAGTGGAGCCGATCATATAGCAGGCCGCACTTGGAATGGCAAAAACGAGGAAAAAGCGGTCGTTTTTTTCAAAAAAGCCTTCTTTTTCCGGGTGGGGCTTGTGGTGGTCTTCGTGCCACGACCACAAAAGCCCGTGCATCAGGTATTTGTGTGCAAACCAGGCCACAAATTCCATTCCGGCAACCGCAGCCAGCGTAACGAGGATATAAGTCAGTATTTGCATGCAATGATCAAGTTTAATGGACAGACACTATCTAGTTCATACCAACAGTACAAGGGCTATTTTGTTGAAGACCCGCTCCTTGAGTTTGTAAAATTACGCAATCAGCGCGAAAGCCTGCATGCAGCAATCTTCAAATTTTCAAATCATCAAATTTTCAAATCATCCTGTCTACAATTTTCGCCGACAACAACGCCAGTGGAATACCGCCGCCCGGATGCACGCTGCCTCCGCAGAAATACAGGCCGGAAATGCGTTTTGAAAAATTGGCGTGCCGAAAAAATGCGGCCATGCGATCGTTAGAACTGGCGCCGTACAACGCCCCAAGGTGGGAAGACATCCGCTGTTCGATGCTGCGCGGGTCGAGAATGGCCTCGCATTCAATCAGCGGTTCAATGTCTACGCCCAGGTTCCGGCTCAGTTTGGATAAGATATTGACCCGGGCCTTTCCAACCAACTCATCCCAATCCTGGCCGCTGTTGAACGGCGCATTGATCATGGTGTACCAGTTTTCGCAGCCTTCCGGTGCGTCTTCCGGGCAGTACCGGGACGTAATGTTGACATAAACCGTAGGGTCTGAAAAAATATTGCCATCTTCAATACATTCAAATTCTGTCCGGTAATCGTCGCTGAAAAAAACATTGTGGACATCCAACTCGGGGAAGCTCCGGCGGATGCCCCAGTAAAAAAGGACAGCGGAGCTCGATTTTTGCTGGCGCAGCACGCGCTTAGGTTCTTTCTGGCCGGGCAATAATTTTTTGTAAGTAAAAAAAATGTCCACATTACTCACCACCCGATCGAAGTAATATGGCTTTTCGCCGACCCGTACACCCACCGCCTTGCGGTCTTGCACGAGAATTTCATCCACCGGCGTATTCAACCGGAATTCCACACCTTTAGCACAGGCCAGCTCGAACAGCGCCCTTGTGATGGAAATCATGCCGCCTTTCGGCAACCATGACCCAAAACCATATTCAAAATGTGGAATGACGGTCAGCAGTCCGGGCGCTTTGTAAGGGTTGGAACCGTTGTAGGTGGCGTAGCGATTGAACAACTGCACCAATTTGGGGTGCTGCAGGATGCGTTCGTTCACCCGGGTCATGGTGGAAAAGAGGTCAAGTACAGGGATTTGCACCAACGCCTTGGCGATGTCGGCGCCCAGCCAGGTATTGAGGCGGTGCAGTGATTTTCCCAGAAAAATACGACTTGTGGCAAAGTATTTTCTTTTGGAATCAAACAAGGCTTTTTTCAGTACACCGCCTGGAACGTGCAGTTTTTGTTCGATTTCCAGCATGAAACGCGCCGGATCGGCCCAGGCGGTGAGGCGTTCGCCGTCTTCCCAGAAATAATTGCAGATCGCCGGCAGTTTTTCATACTGAAAATAAGGTTCCATTTCCACCCCGGCCACTTCAAACAATTCTTCTACGTATTGTGGCATCGTGAACAGCGAAGGCCCCGAATCGAAGCGATACCCACCGATGGCCATTTCCGAGACTTTCCCACCGGGCAGGGCCTCCGCCTCGAAAACGGTGACGTTATGCCCCCTGCTCGCCAATCTGATCGCGGCGGCCATGCCTGCAACTCCTGCTCCGATGATTCCGATTTCCAAGTTGTGTCGGTTGTTTGTGTGCGAAGTTAACAAAAACGTTTGAAGAAGGGTTTGTGTATAGCGTTTCTAATAAGTGCGTATTTTTAGCCCGTAAAATTGGGATGATATGAGTTTTGTAGCGTTGATTATTTTTTTGATTTCCTGGATGGCAGCGCCTTTGGCATTGTATTGGATCTTTCGGGTGCGAAAACCAAGGGTGGCGTGGATTGCTTTAAGTATTGGCGGCTTTTTCGCAGTGGCGCAATTTGGCTATTGGCTGAGCGAAGTATCGGGCAAATCGCGCATCCGCCATTACCGCGAAGTCCGAGCCTTTTTACAGGATACCAGCGCTCAGGCTTCCGTGTTCAGGGGATTGGACCGCGATGGCGCCCTGAACATGCTTTCGCTGATGGCAGAAGGGTTAGCTGCCTACGGCGCCCGCTATCCCCGCGAACGGGCGGAAGCAACGGCATTGCTGCGGCGCACGGTGCAATTGGCAACGGATGGAGACCGGCAAACCCTGATCCGCAAAACCCAGGACTGGAAAAACGAAGGTTTTGCCCTGGCGCACCTGAACCTGATTCTGGGTTGGTACCAATATCTCAGCGGCAAAGACGATTACCGCCGCTTGAACCTGGAAATCAGCCGCCATCTGATCAATGAAATCGCCGCTTCACCTTACAAACACCTGCGTTCGATTCCGTTTAATGACGGATTTTGGCCTTCTGATAATGCAGCGGCGCTGCTTTCGGTAGCGCTGTACGACCGCAACCACCAGACCCACCTCAGCGAACGCACCGCTTCCTACTGGCAGCGCTATGTGGATACCGAAATCAAAGATCCGGGCACGGGCGTGCCTTGCACTCAGGCTGGCCGCGACAACCGTTGCCGCGAAGCGCCCAAAGGCAGCCAGGTTGCGGCCATGGTTGCGTACGCAAGTTATTTCGACGCTGATTGGTCGGGCGACCACTGGAAAAGGAGCAAACATTTTTTCAAACATTCCCTGCTTACGTTCGGCGCATCCTACCGCGAATTTATGCCCCGCTCCACCCCCCCGGAAATGCACGTCTCCGGGAGCGGTTCCGACGATATGGCTTTTTTGGCGGGTTTGCGGGCGGCATCTTTTACCGGCGACCGCCTGGCTTATTTCCAGTTCCGACACGCCTTGCTTTTTGAACGGCTGAATTTAGGCTCGGGCCGGCATTTTACAGCCCGCGCCAAAATTGCACAGCCAGCCAACCGCATGGTTTGCACAGCCATGCTGTTCACTGCAGAAGCCGGGAAGGCGCCGTTTTGAAGGGCGCTACTCTGACGATTTATTCCGGATTTTAGCGAACCATGTTTATATCCCGAACAAAGTGCCTAACTTTGCGCTCCTTAGAGCTCGTTCGGGATTTCCTGATAGAGCGAGGGTGAGGAAATTT